>CAIULB010000001.1 GCA_903899965.1 uncultured Methylophilaceae bacterium
CCTATGTTCGGCACAAAGGTATTTTGATACCAATCTTTTGAAACAAACTTGAGCATGGTGTATCTAGTCATCAAACCTGCAATACAAGGAATACCCAAATAGATGAATACGGTCTTGGCAATTTCTCCAATCGTGATATTGACGACTGAACCTGTAAAGCCGAAATAAGGGGGTAAGACAGTTAAGAAGAAGTAAGCATAGACACTAAAGAACAGGACTTGGAATACAGCATTAAACGCCACCAATCCTGCGGCATACTCTGTTGAACCTTTAGCAATATCATTCCACACAATCACCATCGCAATACAAGGGGCTATGCCAATCAAAATCAGCCCAGCCATATACTCAGGTTGGTTGGGTACAAAGGTGATGGCCAGTAAGAACATGAGTGTTGGGGCAACTATCCAGTTAAGAATAATTGTTAAGCCGAACACTCGCTTGTCTTTGAACACATCAGGCAGCTCTTCGTATTTCACTTTTGCGAATGGCGGATACATCATGAGTATCAAGCCAATCGCAATGGGGATATTGGTAGTGCCGCTTTGAAACTGATTGATGAAAGTCTCTACACTAGGAATGAAATAACCTAGCCCAATCCCGAGCGCCATCGCAGCAAATATCCATACTGTTAAATAGCGGTCTAGAAATGATAGTTTCTGTGTGATTTGGCTCATATGGGGGGTTAACTTTCTTAATTCGTTTTCGATGCTGATGTGATCTAGTTTTTTAACGGTAATGAAGTGGCTTGAAATGACTTCAAATTGAATCTTAAATCTTTGAATGATTTAGGTGTCAAAAAAATTAACGCTACATTTGAATAACGTCGGGATTTCCGACATTCCCAACCGTAAATTCTTTTAACGTTACATTCTAGAAAAGCGACACTTTACTATCGCAATCCCAAATCATGCACCAACGAGAATATTTTTTGTTCTGAAAAGGTGCTAAAAAAAGCTGACCTTTGATTAGACAATGTCCAGTTCATCTGGCTAACGAAGTACCGCCCAAGCTGGTACTGGACTTAAAAAAGCAAACAGTATCGAATCGTCTAAAAGAATATCGACTAAAAATACATTTGGTCTAGTTGTTGCTTATCTAAGCTAAAGCAAACAATAGTTCTTTATGGAGTTTGATATGGGCACCAACTACGAATTAATGATGCAAGAAAATATTCGCTATTTTGCTAGGGTATTAGACAAGTCGATCCTGACAAAAGATGGTGAAGAAACATTCAGCCTAATAAAAAGCGTTCAATACAAAGTTGAAAGCATTAATGGTAAGAGCAAGAGAAATTCCAGCGAAAGCCTGATGGAGATTTTAAATGAACAAACATCTGATCAAATTGTTTGTATCGTTCGCTCATTTAGCTACTTTATTCATTTGTTTAATATCGCTGAAGATTTATATGCGCAACAGTTAGCCAGACTGACTGAAGATGAAGCCCATGAGGGTAAGCTGTCATTTAGCATTTCAAAAATTCTAGAGAATGAATTAAGTATTGAGAAGATTGAAACGTTTTTCCAAGAAGCTTTAATCTCACCTGTGCTCACAGCACATCCCACCGAAGTTCAAAGAAAGAGCATTTTAGATATTGAAGACCAAATTGCTGAGCACCTCGCTCAACGCATTACACTAACCTCACAAAAAGAAATTAAACGTCATGACTTAATAATTCAGGGCCTAATTTCAGCCTTATGGCAAGCCCGTATGTTGCGCTTCTCTAAGCTCACGGTTTCTAATGAAATTGATAATGCCTTAAGTTTTTATGAAAAAACATTCCTCAATGTAATTCCTGAAATACTGCAAGACCTTGAACTAGAGCTCAAAGAAGTTATTAAAAAGCCGGATTACGAATTGCCGAATTTCCTACAAATGGGTTCTTGGATTGGTGGGGACAGAGATGGAAACCCGTTTGTTAACTCCAGCACATTAGCCACGGCTTTTGATAAGCAGTCCACCAAAGTGCTTAATTTCTACTTACAAGAAATTGATAGTCTGGGCCGTGAACTTGCAGTCTCTTCGCTTAGAGCCAAGATAAGCGAAGAAGTCATTAACTTAACAAAGTTCGACCATCAACTTCCTCAGCACCGAAGTGATGAATACTATCGTTTAGCTTTGAAGAAAATCTACATGCGAGTCATGGCGACTAAAAATGTCATCACGGGTGAACTTGGGATTGCTCACGACGAGTGCAAACCATACTCCGAAGCAGAAGAGTTATTGGCTGATTTAAATGTCATCGCCCACTCCTTAAGAACAAACCAGGGCGAAGAGATGATTTATCCTCGCTTAGGCAAGCTTATCAAAGCGGTTGGCACATTCCAATTTCACCTTGCCACAGTTGATTTAAGGCAGTCATCGGACGTTCACGAGCAAGTGATTGGCGAGCTGCTACTCAAAGCTGGCTTTGAATTTGAATACGCTAAATTAAGTGAAGCTGAAAAAGTAGAACTGCTTTTGTCGGAGCTTAAACAACCTCGACTTTTATTCTCGCAATTTCAAAGTTATTCCGAGCTGGTCCAATCTGAAATGGATATTCTGAACAGTGCCAGAGATATCCGAAGCATTTTTGGCAAATACGCTATTCGTCATTACATCATTTCACATACAGAAACCTTATCTGACCTATTAGAGGTTGCCTTGCTCCAAAAAGAAACTAGCCTATTAAGAGGTGTTTGGGGGTCAGCCAAAATTCAAATGGATCTCAATATTGTTCCATTATTTGAGACCATTACAGACTTAAGAAATGCTCCCCCAATTATGGGTGAGTGGCTTAGTTTAATGGGTATTCGCCATCTCATTCGCCATCAAGGCAATCAGCAAGAAATTATGTTGGGTTACTCAGATAGTAATAAAGACGGTGGATTTCTGACTTCAAACTGGGAGCTATATAAAGCTGAGATTTCACTGGTGGAGTTATTTAATCAAGCCAAAATAAAACTGAGACTTTTCCATGGCCGAGGCGGCACTGTCGGGAGAGGTGGTGGCCCATCTTACGATGCGATACTCAGTCAACCACACGGCACAGTCAATGGACAAATTCGCGTCACCGAACAAGGCGAGATTATTGCCAACAAATACTCCAGCGCTAAAACAGGCAAACCACATTTGGAAACATTAGTCGCAGCAACAATAGACGCAAGCTTGTTTCCACAGGATGAATTAGTCGCCCGCAAAAGACGATCTTACGAAATCGTCATGGAAGGATTCTCAACCTCAGCCATGACTGCATATAGACACCTTGTTTATGAAACACCAGGCTTTGCTGACTACTTCTTTTCAGCAACGCCGATTAATGAAATTGCCCAATTAAATATCGGCAGTCGCCCAACCTCAAGGAAAGCTACACAAAAAATTGAAGATTTACGGGCAATTCCTTGGGGCTTCTCATGGGGGCAATGTCGCTTGCTTTTACCAGGCTGGTACGGTGTGGGCTCAGCCATTGAAGATTTCTTGAACTCAGGCAGTCAAGCCACAAAGGTAGATTTAATGCGTGAAATGTATCAAGAATGGCCACTTTTTAAAACGCTGATTGCAAACCTTGATATGGTGCTCGCAAAAACAGACTTAGCAATTGCAAGGCAATACTCTTACTTGGTCAATGATGAAACATTAAGAGAGGAGATTTTCTCCAAGATAGAGCGTGAGTATTTCAAAACACTCAATGCCATCAACCTGATTATGAATACCGATAAACGCTTAACTAGCAATCTCGTGTTAGCCAAATCCATTCAGAATCGGCTACCTTACCTCGATTCACTTAACTACTCACAAATTGCCCTGCTGAAAAAATATCGGCACGGGGAAGCAACCGAAGATACAAAAATTGCGATTCAACTTTCGATTAATGGCATCGCATCAGGCCTAAGAAACACAGGCTAATTAAGGACAATCAATCATGGCGATTAGAGTAGCAATTAACGGATTTGGGCGTATTGGACGGATGGCACTCCGAGCGGTTATGCAGGACTTCAACAACATTGAAGTTGTTGGCATCAACGACATCCTCACGCCAGACTACCTGGCTTATATGCTTAAATACGACTCTGTGCATGGCCGTTTTAAAGGCGAGCTCTCAATTGAAAATGACAACTTAATCATCAGTGGCAAACGGATTAGGCTTACCTCCGAAAGAGACCCAGCATTACTCGATTGGAGGGCTTTAGATGTAGACGTTGTGCTGGAATGCACGGGTATATTTTTAACCCAAGAGTCTTGCCAGAAGCACATCGCCGCGGGGGCCAAAAAAGTAGTGCAATCAGCCCCAGGCAAAGACCAAACGCCTATTTTTGTTTATGGTGTTAACCATCAAGCATACCAAAACGAAGCCATTGTTTCTGCAGCTTCATGCACTACCAATGCACTGGCACCGATTGCCAAGGTGTTAAACGATCACTTTGGAATAAAGCGCGGCTTGATGACGACCGTGCATGCCACAACCGCATCACAAAATACTGTAGATGGTCTATCAGCTAAAGATTGGCGCGGGGGGCGAGGTATCTTAGAAAACATCATTCCGTCTTCCACTGGTGCGGCCAAAGCAGTTGGCAAAGTAATTCCGGAGTTAAACAAAAAAATTACCGGCATGGCTTTTCGAGTGCCAACTTCCGATGTCTCTGTAGTTGATTTAACTTGCGAGCTAGATAAAGAAACAAGCTACGAAGAAATTATTGCCGCCATGAGGCAAGCCTCAATAAGTGGCGAATTAAAAGGCGTGCTCGGATTTACAGATGAAAAGGTTGTCTCGACTGATTTTCGCGGGGAAAATTTCGCCTCAGTATTCGATGCGGAAGCGGGAATAATGCTAGACCAGACTTTTGTGAAAGTCATTGCCTGGTACGACAATGAGTATGGGTACACATGCAATATGATTCGACTGGCCGAATATATTGCTAGCTAAAAGACTTATTAAAAACTACTACTAGATTAATACCCAAACACCAATGGCTAATAGGCTTAACACCGTTGCCATCAGCATTATGATGAGTCGCTTTTGTTGTTGATGCTTATCTTGTAGTTCAGCAAGCTGATTTTTAAGCTGCTGGTTTTTCTCTAAATCTTGCGTTAAGAACGCATCAATTTTTCTTGGCAATGTAGGCAACACTGCCCCCCAATGTGGTGCTTCTGCTTTAATCCGTTTTAACACACTGCGCCAGCCAATTTGTTCAGACATCCAACGCTCTAAAAATGGCTGCGCAGTTTTCCATAGGTCTAGCTCTGGGTCCAGATCGCGGCCCAAACCTTCAACATTGAGTAGCGTCTTTTGTAGCATCGTAAGTTGCGGCTGGATGATGAGGCCAAATCTTCTCGCTGTGTAGAACAAGCGAATGAGCACGCGGCCGAATGAGATGTCTTTGAGTGGCTTATTGAAAATAGGCTCACACACCGCACGAATCGCGGTTTCAAATTGGTCGATAGAGACGTCACTCGGCACCCAGCCAGATTCAATATGCGCTAGCGCAACCTCACGATAATCTCGTCGGAAGAATGCCAAGAAGTTACGTGCCAAGTATTGTTTGTCACTTTCCGTGAGAGTGCCCATGATGCCAAAATCAAGTGCGATATAGCGCCCGTCATCCGCCACTTGAATGTTTCCAGGGTGCATGTCTGCATGGAAGAAACCATCACGGAAAACCTGCGTAAAGAAAATCTCCACACCATCACGCGCAAGTTTTGGGATGTCGATGCCCATGCTTCGTAATTTATCTACTTGGCTTACCGGCGTGCCGTTCATGCGCTCCATGACCATGACTTGCTCATGGCACCAGTCCCAATAAACTTCTGGTACTTGAAGCAGTGGGCTGTTCGGGAAGTTGCGACCTAGCAAACTGCAGTTTGCCGCCTCCAGCATGAGGTCGAGTTCGTTGTTGATGTGCTGAGAAAAGTCTTCTACGACCTCACGCGGACGCAGTCTTTTGCCATCTGCAAGCAAGGCCTGGATCAGCCAGGCCGCAACCTCAAGTAACTTGATGTCCTTTTGGATAACGCTGGCAATCCCTGGGCGCAGGATTTTGACGGCCACTGGCTTGCCATCCATCAGGTGCGCAAAATGGACTTGTGCGACTGAGGCGCTCGCAATTGGGGTGATATCAAATTGGCTAAAAATTTGGTTAACGGGTTTTTTGTAGGTCTCGATTAAGATGTTTTCAACCAGCGCATACTCAAACGGGGGCACCTGGTCCTGAAGCTTTGCGAGTTCGTCAGCGATGTCGAGCGGTATCAGATCGCGACGGGTTGAGAGCATTTGGCCGAACTTTACGAAGATAGGGCCGAGTGCTTCAAGCGCTAAACGCAGGCGTTCGCCGCGTGCTTGTTTGCTGTTACGGAAGAATAGTACGGTTTGAATCGTTTTACGTAGGATGTTGAATTTGCTGTGCGCGAGCACAAACTCATCAAGGCCAAACTTGAGTGAGATGAAGATGATTTTGAGTAATCTAAAAAAGCGCATCGTTTATTTTTCTGTTATTTGTTTATTTCGTCAGCAATTTAGCTAAACGTTTTTCAAGGCGCTCGACATCATCGCGCAGCACGTCCACTTTTTTTACAAAGTCTTCCACATGACGCTTTTTGGCGATTAGCGGACTTTCTTCTTGCCAATATTCGGCGGCCATCTCGGCAAAGTTGACCGCTTGTTGTTTGGCTTCCTGTGCAGTACTTTTGGCAAATGCACTGATTTTGTTGGCCGGGATGTCACCAATCACTCTGCTTAAATCTTCTTCGTAATCCCACTTCATGTTCTGTAAAACTTTGGCCATTGCTTTTGCGAGTTCGGTGTCGCCCTCAATCCTCACTTGCGACATCGCGTCTGTATCTTTGGCGAATAATCTTAACGCTAGCGATGGTGATAGATGAATGGATGCGTCCGCATTCAATGACTCGCCTGCGATCGCCAAGCCGCCATCCTCCAAAATCGTTAGGTTGGCACTCGCTGGGGACATGTTGAATCGCACGGTTTTTCCGCTAAATGGTAAAAGCTCACCCCGAGCCCATTGGTTTTGGGTAACGAGGTGATTAAGTACACGAGTTAAAAGTGGCTTGAACATGCGTGAGGACTTAAACTTTCCAGCCCTTATGAAGGGCCACCACGCCAGCGGCGAGGTTGTAATAATCCACTTTGCCCAAGCCCGCATCTAGCATCATTTGACGCAAGGTCTCTTGGTCTGGGTGCATACGAATTGACTCCGCTAGGTATTGGTAGCTGTCCGCATCCTTGGCAAATAACTTGCCCATGATAGGCAGCAGCTTGAATGAGTAGGCATCGTAAAGCGGTGCGAGTGGCTTCCAAACTTGCGAAAACTCAAGCACCAACAAACGGCCCCCCGTCTTAAGTACACGGCGCATTTCAGCGAGCGCCTTGTCTTTGTGTGTCATGTTGCGCAGGCCAAAGGCCACGATCACGCAGTCAAAGTGGTTGTCAGGGAAGGGGAGTTTTTCTGCATCGCATTGCAATGCTGGGACGGAGGCGCCGTCGTCAATCAGACGGTCACGGCCAACGGCTAACATCGAGGCGTTGATGTCGGTCAAGATGACCTGGCCTGTTGGACCCACTTTTTTATTAAATAGTCGAGATAGATCACCGCTGCCGCCAGCGACGTCCAATACTTTATCCCCCGCTTTGACGCCGCTAATCTCAACCGCAAAGCGTTTCCAGGTGCGGTGCAGGCCTGCTGACATAACGTCGTTCATCAAGTCATACTTGCGCGCAACGGAATGGAATACCTCGCCAACCTTGCTAGCTTTCTCACTCTCGTTGACGGTTTTAAAACCGAAGTGTGTTTGATTTGAATCTGACATTTTTTTGTGCCTTCTTAATTAAGCTTCGCTGGGGCTGCGCTTCACGCCAGCCGCATCTAGCTTGCCTATGTATTCTAACCAAAGTCCCTCGTAATTGCGGGCTAAATCGTACAAATAATCCCAGGAGTAGAGGCCCGTATCGTGCCCATCCGAGAAGATGAGCTTGATGGCATACTGTCCGACAGGTTCAATCGCCAGGATATTTACATTTTCCTTGCCGACTTGTAATACCTCTTGGCCGATGCCGTGCCCACGAACTTCGGCGGACGGCGAGTAAACGCGCAAGAACTCACAAGAGAGCATGCATTCTGTGTTGTCATCAAAAGCGATTTCTAAGAGTCGTGATTTTTGATGCAGTTTTATGTTGCTTGGGCGCGGTGAGTTGGGGTTGTTTGCGTGCATAAGTATTAAATAAACCTAAAGTTGAATCATAGCAGAAACCGCGCTTCTCTTCAGTCCCCGCAAGGTTGGCTGATATAAATCAAACCTGAAAAGTTTTAAGCGCGTATCATGGCGATGTTGGGATTTGATTGTTTTTAGAGGGATTGGTTGCGTGAGTCTTAGCGCTTTATTTTTTCAGTTGGGCTTGTCGGTGGTGTTCATCGCTTTGGCCGCGGTTGGTATCCTGTGGGCCATTAAAAGCGGTCAGTATGACGACCTAGATGGTCCGGCACAGAGGATACTAATGGATGAGGATGATCCGATGATCCCATTCAATCATCCAAAGCCAACATCGCGAGTAATTGAGCCAGATCAAACTAACATTAAATAAGTATCTTTTACTCTAATCTTGAGTTGAACTGCTTGGCCTAAGCTAATAAACTACAACCTCAGAATTTATTCTTTATTGAAAACGGGCTTAATATGAAACAATATTTCACATTCGATAATTTGCCATTGACGATGTTGATCGCTTTGATCGCTTTTGCTTGGTTTAGCGCCTTATCAGTGATCTTCTTTCACTAAAATAATTGCGGCTTAATTGCCCAATAAAAAAGCTGCCAATGGCAGCTTTTTTATTTCTTAATGCTTCTTGAAAAGTGCTATTAACGATTCGCTGCTAAGGCAACTTTCATCTTCTCCATCGCCTTCTGTTCAATCTGGCGAATGCGTTCAGCAGAAATACCAAACTCATCCGCTAAGTCATGCAAGGTCGCACTGCTATCCTGCGTTAACCAGCGCGCTTCAACAATGCGGCGGCTACGTTCATCAAGGCTTGCAAGTGCGTCCGCCAGTCCAGTTGTTTGTAAATGCTCTTGCTCGATGGCAGATAACATTTCTGAAGGTTCTGGTTGCTCATCCTCTAGGTAAGCGATGGGGCTAAAGCTCTCTTCGCCATCATCATCCGTGCTCCCCTCGAGTGAGATCTCATGTCCGCCAAGGCGAGACTCCATCTCAAGCACTTCCTCAGGTTTTACTCTCAGCTCGCGGGCGATATGCGCCACTTCATCTGGCTGGAGGCTGCCCATACCAGTTTTCATGCTACGCAAGTTGAAGAACAATTTGCGCTGTGCCTTTGTGGTGGCGATTTTAACTAGGCGCCAGTTGCGTACGATGTATTCGTGAATTTCGGCCTTGATCCAGTGCATCGCAAATGAAACCAAGCGAACACCGCGGGTAGGGTCGAAGCGTTTTACTGCCTTCATCAGGCCGATATTACCTTCTTGGATTAAATCTGCTTGCGGTAAGCCATAGCCGGAGTAACCACGGGCAATGCTCGCCACCAAGCGAAGGTGCGAAACGATGAGGGCTTTTGCGGCCTCAAGGTCGTTATTATTTTTTAGGCGTGTAGCGTAGTCCAGCTCTTCCTCTGCTGTTAGCATAGGGAAGGCTTTGATTGTGCGCATATACTGATCCAGGCTATCTAGCGCCGATGGGATCGGTAAGGTCAGTGCATTTGTCATGGATTCACCTTTAATCATGGTGCTAATTTTAGCACTCCACGTTAGAGAGTGCTAGCCCTTAAAAAGTTCCGCCTTTGTGAACTTCAGGCGGTCGCAAAGCGATCAGGTACAATCCTAAAAAAACCTAACGAGAACCACTTAACATGAAACAAGAAGCGGCTTTGATGCAAGCAAACTCTCAAGGAAAGATTCTGCTCGGGAGTTTGGTCGGCACAACGATTGAGTTCTTCGATTTCTATATCTATGCCAACGCTGCGGTGCTGGTGTTTCCTGCTTTATTTTTCCCGTCATCAAACGCGACGAATGCGATGTTGCAGTCGCTGGCGACCTTTGCCATCGCCTTTTTCGCGCGTCCGTTAGGCTCTGCTTTGTTTGGTCATTTTGGCGACAGGGTGGGGCGCAAGGCGACCTTGGTTGCAGCCCTCATGACGATGGGCTTATCAACGGTCGCGATTGGCCTGTTACCTACTTATGCCAGCATCGGCATTGCCGCCCCGATTTTGCTCACCCTATGCCGATTTGGTCAGGGGCTGGGGCTCGGCGGTGAGTGGGGTGGTGCGGTCTTGCTTGCGACCGAAAATGCGCCGCCTCATAAACGAGCCTGGTATGGCATGTTCCCCCAGCTTGGGGCGCCAATCGGCTTTCTGATGTCGGGCGGCATTTTCTTGCTGCTTAGTGATAGTCTAAGCAACGAACAGTTCTTTGATTTTGGCTGGCGCATCCCGTTTTTAGCCAGTACCTTGCTGGTCCTGGTTGGCTTGTATGTGCGCCTCAACATCACCGAAACCCCTGCTTTTTTGGAGTCGCTGAAATCTAATAAGCGTGTCAAAGTGCCTGCCATCACCGTGTTCAAAGAGCACGGCCGTCACTTGCTCTTGGGCACTTTTATTGCCTTGGCCACCTTTGTGTTGTTCTATTTGATGACGGTCTTTACTTTAAGCTGGGCGACGACGAGCTTGGGTTTTTCGCGCCGTGAATTTTTGTTGATACAACTCTTCGCCGTTTTATTCTTTGGTTTGGCCATTCCGATTTCCGCGCTGCTTGCGGATAGATTCAGCCGAAGAGCGGTATTGATGAGCGCGTCCTTAGCAATCGCTGCTTTTGGCTTATTGATGGCGCCACTCTTTGGCTCTGGCGATGTGGTAAAGATTACAATGTTCTTGTGTTTGGGGCTGGGCTTGATGGGCATGACGTATGGCCCGCTTGGCACCATGCTCTCTGAACTATTCCCGACCGAAGTACGCTACACAGGCGCATCGCTTACGTTTAACTTCGCGGGGATTTTAGGGGCGTCGTTCGCACCCTTTATCGCAACATGGCTCGCGGGAAATTACGGCCTGAGCTACGTGGGCTTATACCTGTCTGGCGCAGCGCTGATCACGCTGACTGCTTTGGCTTTTAGTAAAGCCTAAGCTTATCTGAACCCGTGATTTTGAAACATTTCACGCATTAAAAACTGCTCCAACTCGGCGGTATCTTCTATTCTGGCTGATTTGGTAATGGAATGCCCCAGCCGTTGTGACTCCCACTCAAAGTCACCGCTGTAGTCTTTGCGGATAATCACAATCATTTTTCTAACAATGGCTAGCTCAATGGTCTCGCCGGGCTTGGCTTGCACGTCAAATATTTCAAGCCTTGCATTGTTATAGTTATTTTTCCAGCCCTTGAAGCTAAGTTGGGCGGTATGTAAGCCGACGTCTCTTACTTGGAAAATCCCATTGGTCCCTTCCTGCGCTAAGTTGCGTTTAATGACCGCATCGCGCTGGTCCTCATTTGGCGTGCCACGTTCTTTTGCTGTGGCACTTTGTTCCTCTGATTGTCTGCGCTGACGATTCGCATTGACCAGCGCCATCATGTCCACTGGTTGGTCTGCTGGCGTCGGCTTAGGTGGCTCTGGCTGTTTAGTAGGCACCTGGAATTGATTGTTGCTCTGTGGTTTTTGGGTGGCTATCACCGGCGGCGTGACTTTTTTAACGATCTTTTGGTGTTTCGGCTCTGGTTTTGGTGGTTCTGGCTTTGTTTCCGGCTCAGGATTTTTTTGTGGCTGAGGTTTATTTAGCGTAATGGTAAGCGCCTGTGGTGGCGGAAACACGCTGTTGGGTTTAATGAGTTGCGGTAATACAAAAAACAAAATCACCGCGTGGATGATTAGTGAAATAACAATCGCAATGCTCGTGTTGCGACTAATGCGAATGTTGAGGTGCCTATCGGACTTCGTTGGCAGATGAAACGCCTGATGCGCGTTAGCTAGGCTAGCGTTGAGGGCGGCAATTTTCTGCGCACGAGTTGTCCAAGGTAGCTTCATTGATGGCTTCGCTTAAGCAGACTGAATTATAGTTTTTCAATCTTAGCTAATGAGCGATTAACGGCGACGAATGAGCCTAACCATCCCAGGGCAACCGCGCTCAGCAACATGGCGATGGTAATGGTTGCGTTTGGCATGCTGAGTCTAAACTGGCTAGCATATAGGTCCGCGATTTCGGTCACTGACGTATTGAAAAGTTGCACCACCGCGAGCACGATAAGCCACGCAGCTAAGCCGCCCCCTAAGCCATATAACGTGCCTGCGTATAAAAATGGACGGCGAATAAATTGGTTGGTCGCGCCGATGAGCTTGCTGACTTCGATCTCTTCAAGCTGCGTCATGATTTGCAGGCGGATGGTGTTGCCGATCACCGCGACTAAGGCGAACCCCAGCAGTGCCACCAACACAAAGATCGCCTTTTTGCCTAGCTTGAGCACCGTGTCTAGACGTTTAATCCAATTGGAATCCACCTGCGCCAGCTCTACGCCATCCCATTGCTGCATCTCCTTTTGTAGGCGCTGAACATTCTTGGGCTTAATGTCTTTAGGGGTCACAAAGTAAGCGTCCGGGAGCGGGTTCTTATTCAAGCTTGCACTGATGTCTGCTGTGTTGGCGTTCTGTTGCATCTGCTCCCAAGCACTTTCCTTGCTCACAAACTCATACTTGGCGATGTCTGGATGCTTTTTTAACTGCTCGCCAATGGCTTCTTTAGTGCTGCTAGAGGCATCTAGTTTTAGAAATAGGCTCAATTGCGGCTTGCTTTCTACCCCACCTGCTACTTGACCTAGGTTATCAACGATCGTGAATAAGATCGCAGGCAATGAGAGTGTCACGCCCATGACGCAGCACATGAGAACGGTGCCTAATAGATTTTGATGCATGCGGCCAAGCACCATTTGCAGTGGCTGTATGTGTTGGTTTAGCCATTGGTTCATGCTGTTAGTTCTCCATGTTGCAAGTGCAATACTTTGACGACATTTTGCATATTGTCTGGGATGTTGTGCGGCAGTTCGTGGCTCGCGATGATGACGGTCACGCCTACCTGCTGGAATGCGTATAGAAAGCCCAAAATGTCGGTTGCATAGTCTTCATCGAGATTGCCTGTCGGCTCATCTGCGATCAGTATTGAAGGGCGGCTGACCACGGCACGGGCTATCGCTAGGCGCTGTTGTTCGCCGCCTGAGAGCGTAATCGGCATGGACTTTTCTTTTGAGAGCAAGCCGACCTTATCTAGTGCGGCGCGAATACGTTTTGCTGCCTCTTCACCAAGAATCCCATTGATGTGCAATGACAGAGCCACGTTCTCAAAGCAGTTGCGGTCATAAAGTAATTTGTGGTCTTGAAAAATCAAACCAAAATTTCGGCGCAAGTAGGGGATTGCCGCCGCCTTGAGTTGGCTGACGTTTTGGTTGTTAATGAGCACTGTGCCAGAGGTTGGGCGCTCTAGACCTGCAATTAACTTAAGCAGTGTACTTTTACCTGCGCCAGATGCGCCTGTGACAAACACTAAGTCACCTTGGTTGATTTCAAACGAGGTGTTCTTAATTGCATCAAAGCTACCTGGATAGCGTTTACTGACTCGGTCGAATTTAATCATTCAAATAATGCCTCTACAAATTCACTTGCCTTGAATGGGCGTAAATCTTCGATGGATTCGCCCACGCCGATAAATCTAATTGGGATTGGTCTCGTTTGCGCGATGGCTGCAATCACGCCGCCCTTAGCCGTACCGTCTAGCTTACTTAATACTAAACCCGTCACACCAAGCGAATCGTCAAATGCCTTGACTTGCATCACCGCATTTTGACCGGTGTTGGCGTCCAGAACGAGCAGCACCTCATGGGGCGCACCTGGTAATGCTTTATTAATGACGCGTTTAACCTTGCTGATCTCTTCCATCAAATTGAGCTGGGTTGGCAAACGTCCTGCGGTATCGGCTAAGACAATATCAATATTTTTTGCTTTTGCTGAGTTGATCGCATCGAAAATCACCGCCGCGGCATCGCCGCCCTCGCTAGCTACCACATGCACGTCGTTACGTTCACCCCAGGCTTGTAGCTGCTCGCGAGCAGCAGCTCTGAAGGTGTCGCCAGCAGCAATGAGGACAGACTTGCCCTCGGCTTGGAATAAGTGGGTGAGCTTGCCGATGGTGGTTGTTTTGCCAGCACCGTTAACGCCTGTGAGCATGATGACAAATGGTTGATGTTCTGTGGTGGTGAGTGGTTTTTCTAAAGGTGCCAACAACGCCATTAGGGAGTCTTTGAGTGCAGCCTTGAGCTGCGTGGTGTCGCTTAAGGCTTGGCGAGCAACGCGTTGTTTGATGTCATCGAGCAATGCTTGTGTGGCTGAGATGCCAACGTCTGATGTCAGTAAGATGGTCTCGAGTTCTTCGTAAACGTCCTCATCAATCTTGCCGCCACCAAATAGGCTGGCGAGCTGATTGCCTAGCTGGCTGCGCGTGCGTGAAAGTCCTTGTTTAAGGCGCTCGGCCCAGCTTATTTGTGCTGGTGCCTCCGCTTTACTCTGCGCTTCAGGGGTTTTGTCTTTTTTGAAAAAATCGAACATAGCATCTTATCGAGTGGATTAACGCTATTTTAGTCGCAAAGCCCCCCGCACGCTATCGTCTTGATGGCGTTTTGTGCGGGAGGAAAATGGTTTTTAGGCTGATGCGGTGTTGTCTACAAAAACACGCACGTTTCTTGGATAAATAAACACTTGCTCGCCAGTATTTAAACCAAGCTCGCGGAAGCGTTCCTGCGTGAGCTCTGCCTCGATAATCGCATCTTGGCCGAGTTGTTGCAGCTCAAGTCTCACCAACGGGCCGATGGCATGAATGTAATTCACCTTGGCCTCAAAAGCTGGGGCACTCCCACTTTTAATTCTTTGTACGTCAATATCATGTGGACGAATGTAAGCGAGCGCAGCGCCATCTGCCTGTTGGTTTTCTTTTTCAAGCTTGATACTCAAGCCGCCAATGCTTGCTTCGCCTTTAAGCACATTGCTCTTGAATTGATTCACATTGCCTAAAAAGTTGTATACATAAGGTGTTGCTGGATTGTCATACACCTCTTGCGGTGTGCCGATCTGCTCAACCTTGCCCTTGTTCATCACGACAATGCGGTCAGCCACTTCGAGCGCTTCCTCTTGGTCGTGCGTCACAAATACGCTGGTGATGTGTAGCTCGTCATGCAAACGACGTAGCCAGCGGCGGAGTTCTTTACGCACCTTTGCATCCAAGGCGCCGAAAGGTTCATCCAGTAGCAAGACTTTTGGTTCAACGGCCAAGGCGCGCGCTAGCGCAATACGTTGACGTTGACCACCTGAGAGTTGCGGTGGGTAACGGTCTGCAAGCCAATCTAATTGCACAAGTTCAAGTAGCTCATGCACGCGGCGTTTGATTTCGGCATCGCTTGGACGTGTTTCTTTTGGGCGCACGCGCAAACCAAATGCGACGTTTTCAAACACGTTCATGTGGCGAAAGAGGGCGTAATGCTGAAATACAAAACCCACTTGGCGTTCACGCACGTCACGCTCTGTGGTGTCCTTGCCGTGAAAGTGGATGCTGCCAGCGTCAGGCGCTTCAAGACCTGCGATGATGCGAAGCAATGTGGTCTTGCCGCAGCCAGATGGGCCAAGTAAGGCAACAAGTTCGCCGCTAGGCACATCTAGCGTCACATCGTTAAGCGCACTAAAGTCACCAAAGTTTTTCTTAACGTTACGGATTTCGATACTCATATGTAATACCTCTTTAAATTTTTGCTACTAATTTTGTTCTACAGCACAAGCACTTCGTGCTGCGTACCACTCAACGATAGATTTCAGCACTAAGGTCACGAGTGCCAATAAGGCTAGAACCGAGGCCACCGCAAAAGCAGCGGCGTAGTTGTACTCGTTATATAAGATCTCCACATGAAGCGGCAGTGTATTGGTCATGCCACGAATGTGGCCGGAAACCACAGACACCGCGCCAAACTCACCCATTGCACGTGCGTTGGTGAGGATGACCCCGTAGAGCAGGCCCCATTTAATATTAGGTAAGGTCACGCGCCATAAGATCTGCCAGCCGGATGCGCCCAGCACCAAAGCGGCTTCCTCTTCGTCCTTGCCCTGAGCCTGCATGAGCGGGATAAGCTCGCGCGCTACAAAAGGGAAGGTCACAAAGATTGTGGCTAGTACAATGCCGGGAATCGCGAAGATCACTTTTAAGTCGTGGTCTGCAAGCCAGTGACCAAACCAACCTTGTAAGCCGAAAATTAACACGTAAATCAAACCCGCAATCACAGGCGAGACCGCAAATGGCAGGTCGATTAACGTGATGAGGATGCTCTTGCCTCTAAATTCGAACTTAGCAATGGCCCACGCGGCAGCAACCCCAAATACTAGGTTAAGCGGCACGGCGATAAGTGCAGCAATAAAGGTGAGCTTCATCGCTGAGAGTGCATCCGCATCAGCAAGGGCTGAAATGTAAGTGTCAAAGCCCTTGCGCAAGGCCTCGGTAAATACAGCTGCGAGAGGCATGAATAAAAATAAGCTTAAAAACAGTAAGACTGTGGCAATTAATGACCATCTCACCCAAGTAGGCTCTGAGGTGGCACGGCTCTTTGCCACCCTGGCATTGTATTTGGAGAACTGTGTGGTGCTGATTCCTGACATGATGTTTATCCTTAAATGGCTGGCGAGTTGCGGCGACTGTTCCACCATTGCAAGCCGTTAATGCCGAGCAACAAAATGAATGAGATGACAAGCATGACGACGGCAACAGCCGTTGCGCCAGCGTAATCATATTGCTCAAGTTTGGTAATGATGATGAGCGGGGTAATTTCAGACACCATCGGCATATTGCCCGCGATAAAAATCACAGAGCCGTACTCGCCAATCGCACGGGCAAAGGCTAATGAAAAGCCAGTTAACAAGGCAGGGGCGATCGCTGGGAAAATGATTTTAGTAAACGTTTGCCAGCGATTTGCGCCCAAGCTTGCCGCCGCTTCTTCGGTTTCAGCTTCTAAATCTTCCAGGATGGGTTGTACTGTTCGCACCACAAAAGGCAAACCAATAAATGTTAGCGCAATGACTACACCAATCGGTGTAAATGCCACCTTGATACCGTGCGGTGCAAGCATGCCGCCTATCCAGCCATTGGGTGCATAAATCGCCGTTAATGCGATACCCGCTACCGCGGTTGGTAGGGCAAAAGGCAAGTCCACCAAGGCGTCAATAATGCGTTTGCCAGGAAATGTATAGCGGGTGAGAACCCAGGCGGTGAGAAGACCAAATACGGCATTAATTGAAGCGCCAATGAGCGATGCGCCAAAGGTGAGCTTGTAGGAGGCAACAACTCTTGGTGAAGCAACCGCCACCCAAAATTCGTGCAGGTTTAATGTGCTGGTCTTAATGAAAGCCGCTGAAAGTGGGATCAGCACAATCAAGCTTAAATAGAAAATAGTGAAGCCTAAGGAAAGGTTAAATCCTGGGAGTACGTTGTTGTATTTCTTTGCCATAAATTGCCGCATCTAACTGAAGAGTTGTGCGTAATTTATCAGACTTCTTTATTTGTATTTAATAATGAATATGAATAACTATATTCTTTTTGGATATATTAAGGGGTGGTGAGTTAGATGGTGAAGACTGTTTTGAATAGCATTGAAATGGCGATTGCTAGGGATAAAATGCCGAAAATTAGCACGCTGATATGACTTGGAATCTTACTGTGCAGTGAGCGGCCTACTAACATCCCAGCTATGCTAGCTGTGATAAATGGCACTGCGATACCCCATAAAATTGCACCATTCCCAGCATAAGAAAGTGCGCTCGCCATTGAGACTAAAGCAATAACAGCAAGCGATGTCGCTACAATCATCTTGGTTTCTAAGTTTGAGATGCTATGCAGCGTTGGCACGATAATAAAACCGCCACCTACCCCAAGTAAACCCGACAGGAAGCCTGAGAATCCGCCTGTTAATATCAAGCGTTGAGTGCATGGCGCAGTCCAAAACAACTTTGATGTTGCTGGATTTACCGCGCAAGCAGGCTCTACTTTTTCTTCATCGTCGCAACCGTTTGGATCATCGCAATCATCGCCAATTAACAAAGTCGGCGTCTGAAACTTTTGGAATGAGCGCCATGAAACTGTTAACAGCACAAATGAGAAGAGAATGGCCAACGCCTTTTCAGGTAGTTGGTGCGCAACATATACTCCAAGCGGCGCACAGAGCACACCAAATGTCGCAAGTAACGTCGCGGCTTTATATCTAACGATGCCACTCCTCAAGCCCAAGCCCGCGGCAATACCGGCGGAGAGCATGATGGCCATGAGCGAAATGGGGGCCGCATCAATCATTTTAAGATGTAAGAAAAACACTAAGAGAGGCAATGAAAGTATTGCCCCGCCTGCACCCGTAATTGCGAGTACGAAGCCAACAAACAAACCTAGCGCAATACTCATGCTAATTGGATCAGTCATACAAACCTTAAAAAAAGAGCTTACTTATCTGCATCAAGCTTAATTGGTTTAGCCAGCCACTCGCGACCCTTAAGCATTGCCCACCAATAAATAGGTGGCAAAATGCGCTCTTTGAGTATCCATGCTAAACGAGAAGGCCTTTGACCGTTGATAAGCCATTGCGGGAAACTAGGCAATAAACGACCGCCAAAGCCAAACTCAGCCAGTACGATTTTGCCGCGCTCCACTGTGAGTGGGCATGAGCCGTAGCCATCATAAGCCGCACGTTGTTTGCCTTTGTTTAAATCAAACAGGACGTTGGTTGCAACCACGGGCGCTTGCTTGCGGGCGGCAGCCGCTGTTTTGGCGTTTGGGCAATTGGTCACATCACCCAAGGCATAAATGCTTGGGTAGGTTTTGTGCTGGAGGGTGTCTTGATTCACATCGACCCATCCGGCAGCATCCACTAATTTACTTGCGCGAATAAAATCTGGTGCTTGTTGCGGCGGCACCACATGAATCATGTCAAAAGGAGTCTCAAGCATCGAGGTGTTGCCATCTGCATCGGTCACGGTGAACCATGCTTTTTTAGCTGGTCCATCAATTTTTGTGAGGCGATGGCTGAAATGAAGATTGGCTTTGTAGCGCTCAACATACTCCATTAAGGCTGGCACATATTCTTTAACGCCGAAGAGCACTGGTCCTGCGTTGTAAAAATCAATTTCAATGTCATTCAAACGACCGCTTTTTAACCAATGGTCGGCAGATAAATACATCGCCTTTTGAGGGGCGCCAGCGCACTTAATCGGCATAGGTGGCTGCGTAAATATCGCCTTACCTTTTTTGAATTGTTTAACCAGTTCCCATGTGTATGGGGCCAAGTCGTAGCGATAGTTGGATGTCACACCGTTTTGGCCTAGCGTTTCCACCAAGCCTTCAATGCCATGCCAATTGAGCTTGATGCCTGGGCAGACGATTAGGGCGTCGTAGCTAATCGGGCGGCAACCTTCCAAAATCACTTGCTTGGCTTCTGGTTCAAATCCCGCAACAGCAGCTTTAATCCATTTGGCTTTGGATGGAATGACTGAAGCCATTGTTTTAACCGTGGTTGATGGTTTAAATATGCCACCGCCGACCATAGTCCAACCTGGTTGATAGTAGTGCGTATCTGCTGGATCAATGATCGCTACGTCTAATTTTGAGTTTCGAGACAGTAAGCTAGAAGCCACCGCGACACCGGCCGCGCCGCCACCAACAATCACCACTTCATGATGAATTAGGCCTGAGCTATTTGAATTAGCACCAGCAATTCTCTCGCTTAGTGCTGATAAATCGTAGCCTGCATTTTTGCCCGCGCTTAGCGCTGCAGGCAGGCCAACTGAAGATGCTTGGCTCAGTGCCCAAAGTGAAGCTGCACGCATACCAGAACGGCAATAACCAAGTACTGGCTTTTCAGCCTCAGAGAATATTTGAGCGTATGCGGCCACATCGTTATCTGATATTTTTCCTGCAATCACTGGTAAGTAATGCGCTTTAATTTTCAGTTTTTTTGCCGCTTTTGAAATCTCTTCAAAATTGGGCTGATCAGCACCTTCGCCATCAGGGCGATGGCATGTAATTGTTTTTACACCCTGTGCTGCAAGCGCTGTTAAATCGTCTACAAGAATTTGGTCTGCAACTAAAACACCTTCTGCTAGATTTGCTAACTTCATCTTTATTACTCTCCAATGAATTTTTTTATCGTTATTTTTTTAATTATGCTGCTTGCGCTGGTGCTACTCTTCCGCACGCTTGGTTGGCTGGAAGCGCAACATCAATATATTTCGGGTAAGCTAATTTAAGCTCACTCATGAGCTTAATGAAATCTTCGCGGCTTCTGTTGTCGCCCAAGCGTTTATTATGCTTGCGTTCTTCACCTACAGTTGATTGAGTATTACCGTTGTAATCATGCCCAGGATAAACAATGACGTCATCTGCCAAGCTAAAGATTTGCGCATGAATACTATCGAAGAGCTGTCCAGGATTCCCGGCTTGGAAATCGGTGCGGCCGCAACCGCCAATCAGCAATGAGTCGCCTGTGAAAATTCGATCGCCAGCAAAGAAGCTGATGCAACCGTTGGTATGGCCTGGGGTGTAGCGGACCTCTAAATCAATACTACCAACAATAATATGAACGCCGTCTGTGACTAACAAATCACCGCACATTGCGCCAGCGTCGCGATGCACTACGCTCTTGCTACCTAGCTTTTGTCGTAAGGTATCTGCGCCTGTGACATGGTCAGCATGCACATGGGTTTCAAGCGTATATACCAACTTCAGGTCTTGCGCCTCTAGTTCTATTAGATACTTAGGCACTTCTGACTCAACGGTATCAATTAGCACCGCTTGTTTGGTTTTTTCGCACGCCAATAGATATGTAAAGGTGCTGGTGTCTGGTTCAAAGAATTGTTTAAAAATCATCGTTATCTCCAATAGATTTTCTTTTTAGGATTTAGTGGTTTATTGATTGGCTTGAAGTGAAGAAATAAATGATTCATTTGCTGCAGCATCCAGGCTCATTTGGTTGGCAATCTGCCCGCAAACTAAATTGCATAGCTCATAAATACGCTGATCTGCAATGCTGTAATAGGCTTTGGTGCCACGAGATTCTCGCTTAATTAGTTTTGACTCTCTTAATACATTAAGGTGCTTAGATACGTTGGCTTGTGTCCCGCCAGAAATCTCAATCAGCTCGGTAACGTTCTTTTCACCCTCTCGTAAGCCATTCAATATTTTGAGGCGCATCGGCTCAGCCAGCGCCTGAAAGTATTTAGCGATATGAATAAAAGCTTGGTCGTCTAATTGGCTCATTAAAAATCTCTTTATTTGAAACTTAAAAGTAATAATACATGAGTATATAGTTATATAGAAATATTTTTAACAAATCGGCATGATAAAGCTTTAATATAGACACCAAGACAACACTCATCGAGACGAAATGCATCTCACCATTCATTGGCAAAATTTCACTCCCGGCGCGTCGCTGGTTGGGGGCATGCTTATCGGTTTAGCTACAGCCCTATTAGTCATATTTAGAGGGAAGATTGCTGGTATCAGTGGCATTCTGGGAGAATTAATCGAGGCAGATCACAGCGCCAACCCACATCGCCTGTGGAGAGGACTTTTCCTTATTGGCTTAGTTGGCTCAAGTTTTGTTTATCAATTTTTTGCACCATTGCCCCAATCAAATATATCTGCTTCTTTAGGGACTTTAATCGTTGCGGGTCTTTTAGTAGGCTTTGGCACGCGAATGGGCTCAGGTTGCACTAGCGGGCATGGTATATGTGGGTTAAGCCGGCTCTCACTAAGATCTTTAATCGCGACAATCAGCTTCATTTTTTCCGGCTTTGTCATTTGCTACTTATTTCTACATGCGATTTAAATCATGAAAAATATCATTACATTGGTAGCGGGACTTATTTTCGGGTTAGGATTAATTATCTCTGGCATGACCGATCCCGCTAAAGTTATTGGTTTTCTAGATGTAGCAGGTTTGTGGGATCCGAGCTTGATGTTTGTGATGCTTGGTGGCATTGCAGTGGCGTTTGTCGGATTTAAGTTTGTGCAAAACAAAAGCGAAGCTATATTTGGTGACCCCATTCACCTGCCTGGCAGAACTCACATCTCCAAAGAGCTCGTCATTGGAAGTTTGTTGTTTGGTGCTGGCTGGGCATTGGCTGGCTTTTGCCCAGGACCTGCATTAGTTGCTTTGGGGGCAGGCTATAAAGAGGCGTTCATTTTTGTTATTGCTATGATTGTCGGTATGTATATTCACGACCATCTTTTTAAGGCTTGTAAGATAACAAAGGCGGCTTGAGCATTAATCAAGCCGCCTTTGTTATTGCTAAATTACCTCTTACTTTTGGTAGATTTCATCAAAAGTACCGCCGTCTGCAAAGTGCGTTTTTTGCGCCTTTTGCCAACCGCCAAACACTTCATCAATTTTCACCAAATTTACTTTAGGAAACTTGCTTTCGTACTTCTTAGCTACAGAATCTAAAGTTGGGCGATAGTAGTTTTGCGCTGCAATTTCTTGACCTTCTTCAGAGTACAAGTACTCCAAGTAAGCTGTCGCTACTGCGCGGGTTTTACGTTTATCGACCACTTTATCCACCACTGTTACGGTTGGCTCAGCCAAGATTGATAGTGAAGGCACCACGATCTCAAATTTGTCTGGACCAAGTTCTTTTTGTGCCAACAACGCTTCGTTTTCCCAGGCAAGTAATACATCTCCAATGCCACGCTCTACGAATGTTGTTGTCGCGCCACGTGCGCCAGTGTCTAGAACTGGTACGTTCTTAAATAGCTTCGCAACGAATTCTTTTGCTTTCGCTTCATCGTTGTTGTTGGTCTTGAGTGCGTATGCCCAAGCTGCTAGGTAGTTCCAACGTGCGCCACCTGATGTTTTAGGATTTGGCGTAATCACAGAAACGCCGGGCCTTACCACATCGTTCCAGTCCTTAATTTTTTTAGGATTGCCCTTGCGCACTAACAACACGATAGTTGATGTATATGGAGCGCTGTTGTGACCTAAACGTTTTTGCCAATCTTTAGGAATAAGTTTTCCTTTTTCGTAAAGTTGGTCCACGTCATAAGCTAAAGCCAGTGTTGCCACGTCAGCATCCAAGCCATCAATGATTGCGCGAGCTTGTTTGCCTGAGCCGCCATGTGACGCCTTAATTGTTACGTTATCGCCAGTTTTAGCTTTCCAGTATTTAGAAAATGCGGTGTTGTAGTCTTGATAAAGCTCACGCGTTGGATCGTAAGAAACGTTTAATAACGTGATATCAGCTGCTTGCGCAATTGGTGAAAGTACCAATGCAGCAAGCAAGCTAATGTGAAGTAATGATTTTTTCATGTAAATCCCTTTAGCTTGCTTTGGTTTTAGAAATCGAACTGACCGCGAAGTGTGATTGCTTTTTCGCCAGATACTTTCGCAATGACGTTGCTGCTAATGTCTTTGACGGTGACAGCGCCATCATCAAATGTTGTGTCGACATAATTAATAGCGAGACGGGTGTATGGGTTAAGAATCCAAGTTGCTGCCGCCGTCAAAGCACGTGCGCCAGTTGGAGTGCCTGCTGCAACTGCACCTGCCCCAGTTTTAAAATCACTAGCGTCATAATCAGAATAGCGAAGACCTAACACAACAGCACCATAGTGACCGTTAGAAAAGTCAACATTGTTACGTGGTTTGATGCGACCCCATGTGCCATTTTCTGAAAGATAAGAATCAGCGTAGCTTTCGCCAGTCACTAACCAATTTGCAGAGACATACCAAGCATTAATATCTTTATCAAAACTGCCTACTGCGCCAGCTGTTGTTGAGGTGCCTGTGTAATTATGTTTTATATACTCCGATTGCAACTTCACTGGGCCGTAGGCGATCGCTGCTTCTGCACCCAATCTAGTACGTTCAATATCATTGCTATTAGCCACCCCTAAGCCAGTTGGTGTAAAGAATGTTAGGCCTCTTCCTTCTGTTTGTGATGAAACTACGCCTTGGCCGACTAAAAATGCATTCGACGTCAAAGTGTTTGTGTTTGTTGCTTGATTGCCTGAGATGTAGCCATGTGAAAAACTACCCCCAGCATGCAATACTGTATTGTCCAATTTAAAGAATTTAGCTAAGTTAGCAACGCCACGTCCTACGACCTCTTGGTCGTCATTGATTGTGTCGGTGTTATTGGCGTTTTCCCCGCGGCCTGTTGATAGCGCCAAGCCATAGTAAACGCCATCAATAGGATTGCCGTGAACCATGCCGCCGCGTTCTTTAAATGGTGCTAAAGCGTTTGTAACCGAGCGCTCTGCGAAGTCATTAAATAGATCGCTTGTTGATGCCTCTAGACCAAATGGCATTTGAAATTGACCAAATCTAAACTTGGCCTGATTCCACCAGTTGATTCCAAAATATGCTTCGTCTAGTACGGTTGTTTTTATTGCAGTATCAGCCTTTTGATCTGCAAAGTTCCCTGTGACTTTAAAGTCATAGTCTTTATAGACTTTGCCAGCTAAGGTTAAATATGCACGACGTAATTCAGTGGTGTTGGCAACAGCGGCTCCATCACCAGGGAAGGCATGGTAATCAGCTTGAACGCGACCTTGTAGCTTTATTTCATTCTTGCCATCTGCTGATTTAAAACCAAACCCATCTTGAGCCTGGACGATGGGCGTTTCTTTTTTCTTGGCTGCAGCCGCTTCTTCAGCAAGTTCACCTTTACGGTCTAGAATTTTTACTTTTTGGTCTAGTTCTTGAACCAATTGACGTAGCTTTTCTAGTTCGTCGCTATCGTTAGCTAATGCTTGACCTGAGAATGTCAGACCTACGAATAGTGGTGCAATGAGCACCGGTATTAATTTTTTCTTTAAGTTCATTTTGAAACTCCGGAGTTGTATAAATAAATTATTGGTTCTGCAACCTTCAGCGGTCTGATCAGTTACTCACTTTTAAAGTTTTGGCCGCTGTGTTTGCAGTAGGCTTAATGGATGCGGTTGCTGAGTCAGTGAATCTGACTTTTTCGCGTTTTTCGATTTGCGTCACACGGCCTTCGTGGACGGTAATTTCAACCGAGCCGAAACGAAGCGAATTGATCGCTGACAAAAGCTCTTTTACTAAGCTGCTGTTTTGTTCGTTTGCCGTTTCAATGCTCATTTGATTAACCTTTTTCTCTTGCGTGACTGCGAATGACGTGCACTTTATCAATGTTGTTAGATAATAAGAAATACTTATTTGTTATTTGTAAATAACTTTTAATTATAATTAATATTGATTTTTGGCTGTTAAGCTTTTTTAAACTTCTTAAGCGCACTTCTTGTTCTGCTATCCAGTAAGCTCCATAGCGCGACCTTCTCATCATTCTCTAACATCTCACAGCGCTCATGCGCGAGCCTGAGTTCTTCTAGTTGTACAAGCTCTGTGACTTCCTCTGCGATCCTGGCGAGCAAGTCTTTCTCATCTGTATTAAATGCTTCTAGTGCGCCTGCTGTCGGCGTGATCGATTGCTTAGGGGCTTCTATTTCCTTACCTGTCTTTGCTTCTTTGGTTTCATTCTCTTTCATCTCCACCATCGGTAGATCTTCTCCCGCATAGATATACATCCCAAGTCCATGGAGTGATATTGCTTTCGCTAAGCATCTTTGCATGGCTGTATTGACTGAGAACGCATCTGGGTTATGAATGGCTTTATTTCTAAAATCCATCACCGGTAACTGCGCTGTCCTCGATTTACCAAACGCATGCACCGTACAGAACACCATCATGGTCTCGCCAAAGATCCTTGGCTCTGCATACTCCCAGGATGCACTCTCATCTAGTTGTAATAACTGATCCACCGCCCAAGACCATGACAGATAAGCGAGACCATTCTTACGCTCGATATAGTCGTTGACGTTAATCTTTCTCAGTTCTGTGTAATGCATCATCATTCCCCTCAGGCTGCTTTGTCATCCATCACAGGACCTTCGATCCCCTCATCAATCAAATACTCCATCCGTGACATATCCTTGAAGTGGGGTGCATTTAAATTGGTATTAATCTCTTCCATGGCCTTCTCATACATCCACTCAATACTCTTTCTATCCATGAGCTCAATGATGTTGATCTCACTATCCACTGGTCTGATCTCATCCACCTGTTCAAACACCATGCAGACACACACATCATACGAACCCTGTTCATACTCCACCGTCGCCCACTCATAGTTCCTTGCACGATTCTTAGCCATCTCGTTCTCCTGTTCATCGGCGTTAATTGATGGATTTAGTTTATGATCATAAACAATATATGTCAATGGGCATAAACATTAATTTTTAAAAAATAATGTAAAAGAAGGGCTGTAGAAATAAAAAAGCCACGACTGGCGTGGCTTTTGGAGGATGTAAATTTATTTAATTATTTCTTGGGATTGCCCTCGCCAAGAATGATCCAGCGAGCAGTGAAGGGTGTTGAGT
Source organism: uncultured Methylophilaceae bacterium (assembly GCA_903899965.1). Lineage (GTDB taxonomy): Bacteria > Pseudomonadota > Gammaproteobacteria > Burkholderiales > Methylophilaceae > Methylopumilus_A. The sequence continues at coordinate 26,432 of CAIULB010000001.1, forward strand.
CTTCCAATTTGAATCCATAACGCGGATCAATTTTCTTAATATTTCCTGATAGCCATTGATTTACCGTGCTGCGAGATGCGCCACAAAGAAGGCCAAACTCTGTTTGTTCTTTGATGTTGAGTGTTTCCATCATGTGTTTAACGCGTTCTGCGGTGGTCTTCACAGGGTATTGATCCGATGTATGGGGCGATTGAAATTATAATCTTTATTGCGCTGTTAATGGCTGATTTAGTAGCAACAGCGCTTAAAGTATCAATTTACAAAACGGACTCGTTCTCATTTGGAAAATACCCAAAAAATAGCCTCCTAGAAAAAACAAACCCAATTCTTTGGAATCGAAGACTGCTATTGGCTTTCAGCGATATTTTTGTGTTCGACAGATCTAAAAAACATGCCGAATCTCCAAAACGAACCCAATTATGTTTCAAGCTATATACAGCATGGCTTACAGCGATATTTTTAATGATTGAAGCGTTTGAAAATAATATGTGAGCCGATGCAGAACTTAATCAGCAAAGTTTTAGTCTCAAAGTAGTATCTATGAGCAGCGCAATGAATGGCGCGATGCCAGCTATAATGTGGTGCATTACAGGAGAGTTAAAACGTGCGAATGTTTAAATTAAAAAGCTTGCGGTGGAGTATCTTGGCAAGTTTGTGCTTTTCATCATTGGCGATGTCAGCCGAAGTTCAAGAGTTCAAATTAGATAACGGTTTAAAGATTGTGGTGCAAGAAGATCACCGGGCACCTGTTGTTGTCTCTCAGGTCTGGTATCGTGCCGGCGCACTTGATGAGGTGAATGGCAAAACAGGCGTGGCGCACGTGCTTGAACACATGATGTTTAAGGGCACTAAGGCTGTTCCTGCTGGCAAGTTTTCACGTTTAATTGCAGCGGCTGGCGGTAAAGAAAATGCGTTCACCGCGCAAGACCAAACCACTTATTATCAACAGCTAGAAAAATCTAACTTGCCACTCTCCATCAAGCTCGAGGCGGACCGCATGGCGAACTTGAACTTAACGGATGAAGAGTTCGCAAAAGAGATTAAGGTGGTGATGGAAGAGCGCCGCTGGCGCACGGAAGATAAGCCACAATCTAAAGTGAACGAGCAGTTCAACTCAACGATCTACCACGTGCACCCTTATGGCCGTCCAGTCGTGGGTTGGATGAATGACCTGGAGAACATGACGGCGGCTGATGCACGTGAGTGGTACAACACCTGGTACGCGCCAAATAACGCGACCTTAGTAGTGGTAGGGGATGTGAACGCACAGGATGTGCTCAAGCTTGCTAAGCAGTACTTTGGTCCATTAAAGCCGCATGCGCTCCCAGCACGTAAGCCGCAAGTTGAACCTGAGCAAAAGGGCGAGCGCCGCGTGGTGGTGAAAGCCCAAGCGAAGCTGCCGTATCTGTTGATGGGCTTCCATGTGCCGTCGCTCCAAGATGCGGACAAAGACGTTGACCCTTACGCGCTAGAGATCTTGGCGGGGGTATTGAATGGCAACGCGTCAGCCCGCCTAAACCAGAACCTCGTTCGCCAGAGCCAGATCGCGATTGATGTAGATGCCGGCTACGACATGGTGCAACGTGGTCGCCAGTCCATCTTTGTGCTTGATGGCACACCCTCAGAAGGCAGGTCAGTCGCCGAGCTTGAGGCAGCGATTTTGAATGAGGTTGAGAAGATTAAAACAGGCGGCGTGACGGAAGAGGAGTTGCAGCGTGTTAAAGCCCAAGTGATCGCGGCGGATGTGTATCAACGCGATTCGATGTTCTACCAGGCGATGCAGATCGGTAACCTAGAAACGGCTGGCTTCTCTTGGAGGATCTTGAAGGATTACCCTGCCAAGCTTCAGGCAGTGACTGCTGAGCAAGTGCAGTTGGTTGCGAAGAAATACTTCAACAAAGACAACCTAACGGTCGCGACGCTTGATCCGCAGCCGATCGACCCCAATGACAACACACCGAAAGGAAAGCCACATGTTCACTAAATCGCTTATACGTGGCTTTGTCTTTGTTTGCTTGCTCGTTTCCGCGCAAGCGCAGGCTGGATTAAAGATACAGCAATGGCAAACCAGCAACGGCTCATCCGTCTATTTTGTGGAGAACCATGACCTGCCGATCATTGATATCAGTACCGCCTTCTATGCAGGCAGTGCGCGCGATGATGCAGCTAAGCCTGGCGTCGCAGCAATTACCCGACATCTGATGACGCTGGGTGCTGCGGGGCTGTCTGAAGAGAAGATCTCTCAGCAGATGGCGGACATCGGTGCACAGCTCGGCGGCGGCATTGATGATGACAAGTCTAGCTTGAGCTTGCGGACACTAAGCAGTGCGCTTGAGCGAGACAAGGCATTAGCTTTGTACATGAAGATCTTGCAGAAGCCAGATTTTCCGGAGGACGTGCTGGCGCGTGAAAAATCTCGCGTGATCGCTGGCTTAAAGGAAGCCGCCACGCAGCCGGAAACGATTGCCGACAAGGCCTATAGCAAGGCGCTGTTTGGTAGTCACCCATATGGCTTCAATACCGAGCCTGCGCAGGTAGAGAAAGTTGATCGCTACGATGTGGAGAAGTTTTACCGTCTGCATTACGGTGCGAAAGGGGCGGTGATCGCCTTGATCGGCGACATGAGCCGTGCACAGGCTGAGCAGATTGCTAATCAGATCTCTGTGGACTTGCCTAAGGCAGACAAGCCAGCGCCTTTGCCAGCGGTCGCCTACCCGGCGGCCCCCTCTGAACAGCGCATTGCGCACCCCGCAACGCAGGCGCACATCCTGTTAGGTTATCCTGGCATGAAGCGCGGCGATGTGGATTACTACTCGCTCTATGTGGGTAACTACATTTTAGGCGGCGGCGGCTTTGTTTCTCGCCTCACTGAAGAGGTACGTGAAAAACGTGGCCTGGTCTACAGCGTTTACAGCTACTTCATGCCGATGGCGGAGTTGGGGCAGTTCCAAATTGGCCTGCAAACCAAGCGCGACCAAGCGGATGCGGCCTTGGGCTTGGTGCGTGAGACCTTGGATAAATTTATCAAGGACGGCGTGACTGAGGCTGAACTCAAGTCGGCCAAGCAAAATATTGTTGGCGGCTTCCCGATGCGCATCGATAGTAACGGCAAGATATTGGACTATTTGTCGCTGATCGGTTTCTACCAACTGCCGCTGACCTACTTGGATGACTTTAACCAAAACATTAGCAAGGTAACAACCGCGCAGATTAAGGATGCGTTTAGTCGCCGCATCAACCCTAACAACATGGTAACGGTGGTGGTGGGTGGCGACACAGAAGGCAAATAA
>CAIULB010000002.1 GCA_903899965.1 uncultured Methylophilaceae bacterium
CGAGTCAGAGCAAAAGGCATCCAGTCGTAATAACAAAATGCTGTGATGGCCTGCAAGATAAAGAGCAATGAAATATTTATCATTTCTGGATATTTGCGATAATTTTGATAAACATAATATAACCAGCTTTTATATTGAATGCTTATTTTTAAGTGAACTATTTGATAATTAATTGTAAAGATTTATATTTGCAAAAAAACCCCGCCACTCTCGTGATTGACGGGATTTTACTCTTTAAATCTTTAACTGGCTAGGCCAGCGTTAGATTAGAAAGCGACTTGCACGCCAAATGCTGATTTGTTGTATGTGCGGAGCCAGATGTTGCACCAGCCAACTGCCCGGCACCAGCAGTAGTAACGTCTGCAGCGTAAGAAATACCAGATGCATCGTTTAGGTGGTCAGCACGAGCGTACAACAGTCGCTCCACCAAGCTCTTGCGCAGCTCTTTTTTCTCGTCATCGTTGCCGTTGACAAACTGCGACTTGTAGATGCTGAGGCAACCGCCCAACAAGGCATAAAGCCCATCGTTGGCTTTTTTGTAGTCCGTTGCTTCCCATTCCTTACGCCGCTCATTTAGAACGTCCAGTTGCTGGACGATGTCAGAGCTAAATCTCTCAGCTTTTGCCTGCAGGCTAGCTTGGTTGCACAAAGTCTTGGCATTTCGCTTCATACGTGCGTTTGCTGCGTTGATGCTTTTTGCGACTTCAGTAAGTTTCTTGCCCATGTCAATCTCCTTAAAAAATATGAGCTGTGATTTAGCTTTCAGGCACCTGCCGTTTGTTTGCTCGTTAACCACAGACGAATAGTCTCATCGATATCAGATAACATGCACTTTGTAATTTTCTTTGCTAACACTACTTGATGCCATGGACGACCTTATTGAAGAGCAAGATGTGATGACGTTCAAAGGAATGCGTCGCTATCACTACAACTCGCCACAATTACTACTAAGTGACGCCATGCGCAGTCCCTACTATTGGTGGTGGGCGTATTTACGGCTCAGCAAAAATTACTGGTGGGTATGCCAGCAAGACGGGCGCGTTACAGATGCGCGGCTTCGAAAAATGTATTTTGACTTTGGGTGCGTCTACGAAATGACTTTTGCAGAGTGGTGGGAGAAGAAGGGAGTGCGTCTATTTAGGGAGCAGATTGCGCTTCCAGCTGTACGCGAGATTGACGTTTTGCGCAGAAATTTCAGCAGACCTACTGGCAATTATTTGCTGCTGGAGCTGCCACTGCATATGACTGAGCGCACACTGATCAAGCAAGTTAGGCAACATCTGCGTCATCACCCCGATCGCCAAGTGAACCGCGTGAGTTTTGCCAAGCGACCATTAGCAAAGCTGATTGGCATCAGGCAGGATGTGATTGAATCTGCTTACCGTGTTTGGCAAGTCCATCACCAGTCACGTGATCATCGACAGGTGGAAAAAATTGGACAAACACACGGCACAAAAAGTCTTTACCAAATCGGCAAGGAGCTCAGATTGGTAAAAAGCTGTATGCCCGCTGTGACGGATGATAAAGAGCGTGCGGCAAAACGAGTCAACGGAATGAAGGTAGCTGTTTCACGCATGCTGTCACGTGCCAACTGCCTTATAGATAACGTCTGTGTTGGCGTATTTCCATCGATTAAACCCTTGAGCGTGCCCATAGCGTGGCGTGGCTCAAAGCGAACGGAATTGGATGCTGCAATAAGTCTAGGGCTATGGCGCCCGCTGTTTGATGCAAATGAAACACTCATCGTCCCGTTACTAGACGATGGACACACATGATTTAGGTTGAGTAATTTAAAAACCCCGCCACTCTCGCGAGTGACGGGGTTTTACTCTTTAAATCTATAACTGGCTAGGCCAGCGTTTGATTAGAAGTTGTAGTTCAAACCAATCATGCTACGGTTACGAGTGTTGTTAC
>CAIULB010000003.1 GCA_903899965.1 uncultured Methylophilaceae bacterium
CTACCAACTGAGCTATTCCCGCGTAAAGAAGCGAGCATTATAAGGGTTTTCAGACTGTCGTCAAGCCCAAAATGACGATTATGTTTAGCTTTTGTGAATGTTCATTTGAGGCCAAGCAGCCTTCAAATAGTAAACCATTGACACCAATGTCAAAATTACAGCGACGTAGATTGAAACTTGCCCAATAATTTTTGTGCTGATTCCCAAAATTGGATCGTAATAAAGCAGAAAAAGAATAGCGACCATTTGCATGACTGTTTTAATTTTACCTATCATCGCTACAGCAACACTCCCCCGCTCACCGATGCTAGCCATCCATTCACGCAGTGCACTAATAGCAATTTCGCGACCAATAATGATAAAAGCGAAAAGCGCGCCTACGCGATTAAATTCAACCAGCACAATCAATGCCGCTGCCACCATTAGTTTATCAGCCACAGGGTCTAGAAACGCACCAAAGGCAGAGGTTAGATTGAGCTTGCGTGCGTAGTATCCATCAAGCCAGTCGGTAATTGCAGCCAATCCAAAAATAGCTGTGGCAAGAACGTTTGCTGCATGCTGAGAAATATAGTGTGGCTGCGCATAAAAAATACCGACAAACACCGGAATAAGAATAATCCGCGCCATCGTTAAGCTATTGGGTAAATTCCAAAACATTAATGCAGCTCCTGATATATTTTTTCTGCCAACATTTGACTAATCCCTTCGACTTGCGAGAGCTCATCTACACTAGCATTTTTAACGCCATCCAAGCCACCAAATCTTACTAATAAAGCCTTACGGCGCTTTGCGCCTATTCCTTCAATATCTTCTAACGATGAATGCATACGTGCTTTTCCACGCCTTGCTCTATGGCCTGTAATCGCAAATCGATGCGCTTCATCACGAATCTGCTGGAGCAGATGCAAACCAATATGGTCTTTTTTCAAACTAACAGGCGTCTCGCGGTCAGGGAAAAACATTTGCTCCAACCCCGGCCGACGCTCCTCGCCTTTGGCAATCCCAACCAAGAGGATATCAGCTAATCCAACTTCTTGCATAACCTCGACCGCAACACCCAACTGTCCTTTGCCACCGTCAATAAACACCAAATCCGGGCGCTTGCCCTCTCCTGCCGCTACTTTTTTATAGCGACGAGTTAATGCATCACGCATCGCGGCATAGTCATCGCCTGGGGTGATACCCGTAATGTTGTAACGCCTATATTCTGAATTTTGCATCCCGCCTTTATCAAACACCACACAGGATGCCACCGTGGCCTCTCCCATTGTATGGCTAATATCAAAGCACTCAATACGCTCAACGCTATCACCCAAATCCAAAGCCTCGCGCAAAGCTAACAACCTTGCCTGCTGGTTGGAATGCTGCGCTGAACGTTGCTGAAGCGCTAATTCGGCATTGGTTTCCGCCATTTTCATCCACACGCGCTTGTCACCAACAGGGTTAGTATTAATGCGTACTTTGCGACCTGCTTGCTCAGTAAAAACTTCTTCCAAAGCTTCCGTTTCAATCGGCACACCAATAATAATCAACGGTGGCATTTTCTGAGAAACATAATATTGTTCTAAAAACGCCCGCATGATGTCTTCTAATTCACCCCCATCGGCATTTTTTGGGAAAAAGCTTTTATCTCCTAAATGCCGTCCACCACGAATCATCACCAAATTCACACAGTACTGCCCCTCATGAACAACACAAGCAATTACGTCCGCATCGTTTACCGAAAAGTCACTCACAAATTGCTTAGCCTGGACTTGCCGCAGGCTTTGCATACGGTCACGATAAACTGCGGCTAACTCATACGCTTCAACTTCGGCCGCTTTCATCATTTTTTCACCAAGTTCATCCATCACTTGCTGTTCTTTTCCTTGCAAAAACATGGTCGCGTGGCTCACGTCACGTCGATAATCTTCTTCAGAAATCAAGCCCACACAAGGTGCCGTGCAGCGCTCAATTTGATATTGCAAACAGGGCCGTGTGCGATTAGAAAAAACAGTATTTTCACAGGTGCGCAACATAAACACTTTTTGTAAGAGTTGAATACTCTCGCGCACGGCTACCGCATTAGGGAAAGGCCCAAAGTAATGATTGCCTTTGCGCTGCGTACCACGATGAAAGGCCAAACGCGAGTATTCATCGCCCGTTAGCGTAATGTAGGGATAAGTTTTATCGTCCCGAAACAACACGTTGTAACGCGGCATAAAGCTCTTGATAAGATTGTTCTCAAGCAGCAAAGCCTCCGCTTCCGAATGCGTCACAGTGGTTTCGATATTCACGACTTGCGCCACCATCATACGGGTGCGGGCGCTAGGGATGTTTTTGTTGAAATATGAAGAAACCCGCTTCTTTAAGTCTTTAGCCTTACCCACATAAATCACTTCATCGCTGGCGTTTTTCATGCGATAAACACCCGGTAAATTAGGTAGGTTTTTTAATATAGGTTTAGGGTTAAATGGCTCGGTCATGACTAAAACTAATTACTTAATACCTAACTCTGCCAAACGTAGACGCTTAGCCTCTTCTTCTTTACGAACATCATCAATGACACGCATAACCGTCTTCAAATCGACCGCTTTCGTGCTTTCTTGGAAACGACCTGTTAATGGCGTTTCCACAGTCAAATTGCCATGTGAGAACAAATCCCAAATCTCTTTGGCATATTGCGTGATGAGCAACTCTGACGCAAAACGACCAAAGTAATCTCTTAAATTATTCACATCACGTTCAAGCATATCTTCCGCATGGTTGTTACCTGCCGCATCCACCGCTTGAGGCAAGTCAATAATCACAGGCCCATCGCTCGCCAGCAAAATATTAAACTCAGACAAGTCGCCATGAATGATACCGGCACACAGCATACGTACCACTTCACGTAGCAAAACATCATGATATTTTCGGGCATCTTCTGGCGTAAAGGCAACGTCATTAAGCCTAGGCGCAGCGTTGCCCTCCTCATCCACCACCAACTCCATGAGCAAAACACCTTCATAGAAGTTGTGTGGTTTAGGGACACGAACGCCAGCCGCCGCCAATCGATAAAGCGCATCAACCTCGTGGCTTTGCCAAGCTTGCTCTTGAAGCTTACGACCGTATTTAGAGCCTTTTTCCATGGCGCGTGCTTGACGACTACTCTTAGTTTTACGACCTTCTGTATAGTCCACGCTTTGCCTAAAGCTACGTTGATTCGCCTCTTTGTAAACCTTGGCACAGCGGACATCATCGCCACAGCGCACCACATAAACCGTGGCTTCTTTGCCGCTCATCAGTTGGCGAATCACATCATCGACCAAGCCATCTTCAACCAGCGGCTTCAGTCTTTCAGGTATCTTCATTCGGGCTTAATCAGGTAAGTGTTAACAAAGCTAGAATTATTCATCAAGCAACTTGCCACCAATCGCCCAATCCTCATAAGCCACTTCATCAAAGGTAATATAGGTGTAGCTTGCTGGCTTATTCGCCACGCGCTGCATGGTCTCAGTCACCTCTTTGGCAATTTCTTTTTTTTGTTCACGGGTCAATGCGCCAGCATGTTTAATATTGATATAAGGCATGGTATCTCCTTTGAAATTCGTTAAGCCATCATGCTAGCCTATAGACAACAAAAATGCAGTCGTTTTTAGCAGTTTTGCTTTATTCGCAAAGCTGAAAGCATGATGACGCTATAATGTCGCCATTCTCAATAGATTTAATACACCAATCAAAATCCAATGCTTAGTTACCGCCACGCTTTTCATGCAGGCAATCATGCCGATGTACTTAAACACTTTGTGCTTATGCAAGTTATCGCACATGCCACCCAAAAAGATAAACCCTTTTGGTACATCGACACCCATGCAGGCGCTGGTCAATATTCATTAGATGCAGGCTACGCTACTCAAAATGCAGAATATGAATCAGGGATTGCAAAACTTTGGAACGAAAGTGACTTACCTCAGCCACTCTTAAATTATGTTGGCTACATTAAAAGCCTCAATCAGCCATCAAGTCCTAAAACAGCAAAACTCAACATGTATCCAGGCTCACCACTCTGTGCTCAAGCTTTATTAAGAGCTGACGACCGCATGCGCCTGTTTGAGCTACACCCAAGTGACTTTGATATCTTGCGTGAAAACTTCAAAGGCCATCAACGCACCGTCAAAATCGACATGAGCAATGGCTTTGCAGGCATCAAAGCGATACTGCCACCACCACCGCGCCGCGCAGTAGTATTAATCGACCCTCCGTATGAAGAAAAACAAGATTATCAGCGCGTGATTGAGATGATTAAAGACAGCCTACAACGCTTCGCCACTGGTACTTATATTGTGTGGTATCCGCTACTTCAACGTCCAGAACCACATCAAATGGTGGGAAAACTGAAGCAGCTAGATTTGAAAAGTTGGCTCAATGTAAGTTTGACGGTGCAAGAACCCTCTTCTGAAGGCTTTGGCATGTACGGCAGCGGTTTGTTTATCGTAAACCCACCGTGGACGCTACCAAACACCTTAAATGAAGTGATGCCTTATTTAACAGAAAAGCTTGCTGTAGATGATGACGCAAGCTTTGGGATTGACAGCCATATTAGCTAAATACTTCGAGCTTCCAAGCTGGTATCCGTTGCTGGCTCGGTATAAAGATTAAAGTGATACACAGTTAGCGTGCGACCATCTTCCGTTTCAACTTTGACGCGCCATTCGCCTGACTGAATATTCTGTTTATAGGTATAGCCACGGAAACCGCCCTGCCTGCCACCCGACAAGCCAAAGCCAATGCGCGAAGCTGCTTGCCAACCCTGCTTTTCATCGTAATGTTCCCAGCGATGGTAAAGTGAAGTGTTGATACCGCCAGGTGCGAACACTGCTGAAACGCAATAAACACGGCTTCCCGCAGGCACATGCAAATCATTAGATAGCAAGCGCCAAGGCTTATACCAAGGCGACCTTTCTACCGAAATCACCATACCGCCATTACTTTTTTCCAGATTAAGACCAATTTGGATGTCACGCTTCACCAATGGAACTGGCGGAATAAAATCTGATATATAAGCCAGACTCAACAGACCTGCGAGTGCCCAAACAGGCCAAGCACGACCTGGACATCCCGGTGTTTTTTTACGTAAATAATGTGTGAGTGCCGCGCCAGTAAGTGTGCTCAAATAAAACCAAATGGGGAGAATACTGCCCAAGATAAAGGGCAGTAAAAAGTTAAATACTAAAATTGCACAAAGGCCAAAAAGCCCCCAAGTGAGGGTAAAGCGATGATAGTGATGGTCAATATACTCATTAGCAACGAGCAAAAAGCCTAAGCCCAGGGACCAAAAGAGCGCAAGGAAGTGATTCGCGCTTTTGAAATACATGATAAATAAGCAGCTAAACAAGCTACCAAATAGAAATTGCAAAATAAAAATTGGCGCATTTTTTTGCCACTCAGGTCGAATGGAATGCTTCAACAGTTCCATTTCAGACATGGAAGCCTGCGCATGACTTTTATGCCCCATCCAATAGAGAATTAAACCTGCGGCAAGTAAATAACCGGCAAGAAACCACAAATCAGAAGGATTGATTTGACGACCAATCGTAAGCGCATCCCACAAAAAGCCGCCAAAAAATGCAATGGCTGGCAACAGATTCTTTAAGCTCAAGGTTTTATCGAGCTTAAAGAATCGCGCCATAAACTGACTAAGAAACTTGAGCAATGCCTATCACTTTTTTAGGTTGATACTCATCCATCAAATTGAAGTTGAGGTACTGATAGATTTGGGCGTGATGTGCGCTGATGGTGTCACCGACGACTTGTAAGTATTCCTGTGTCGTTGGCAAGCGACCTAGTTTTGCACACACCGCAGCAAGTTCAGCAGAGCCTAAGTAAACGCGTGCGTCTTTGCCCATGCGGTTATCGAAGTTACGTGTGGAGGTTGAGAAGACCGTGGCTTTATCTGCCACACGTGCTTGGTTGCCCATACAGAGTGAACAGCCCGGCACTTCGGTTCTAGCGCCTGCAATACCGAAGGTTGAGTAAACGCCTTCGTCTCTGAGCTGTGCTTCGTCCATACGGGTAGGTGGTGCAATCCAAAGTCTGGTTGGTATTGCGCCTTGGCCTTCAAGTACTTTCGCTGCAGCTCTATAGTGACCGATATTAGTCATACAGCTACCGATGAAGACTTCATCAATCTTGTCGTTCTGAACTGCTGAGAGTGGCTTGATGTCATCTGGGTCGTTAGGACATGCCACGAGCGGTTCTTTGATTTGGTTTAAATCAATCTCAAAGATGTGCGCATATTCCGCATCTGCATCTGGTTCAAGCAATGTTGGGTTGGCAAGCCATGCTTCCATCGATTCAATACGACGTTTGAGCGTACGTGCATCTTCATAACCGTGCTCAATCATGTTCTGCATGAGCACGATGTTTGATTTCAAGAACTCAATGACGGGTTCTTTGTTAAGTTTGACCGTACAGCCGTTCGCTGAACGTTCAGCAGAGGCATCGGCAAACTCAAAGGCTTGTTCTACTTTAAGATCAGGTAAACCTTCAATCTCTAATACACGGCCGTTAAAGACATTCTTCTTACCCTTCTTATCGGTAGTGAGTTCACCTGCTTGAATGGCAACATACGGAATCGCGTTCACTAAATCACGTAGGGTAATACCAGGTTGCATCTCACCTTTGAAGCGAACAAGCACGGATTCAGGCATATCAAGTGGCATGACGCCCATCGCAGCTGCAAAGGCGACTAAGCCTGAACCAGCTGGGAATGAAATACCAATTGGGAAACGAGTATGGGAGTCCCCACCAGTCCCCACGGTATCAGGCAGGATCATACGGTTAATCCATGAGTGAATCACACCATCACCGGGACGAAGTGAGACACCGCCACGGCTAGACATAAACTCAGGCAGGCTGTGTTGTAGCTTGATATCCACAGGCTTAGGATAAGCCGCGGTATGACAGAAGCTTTGCATGACCAAGTCAGCGCTAAAGCCTAAACAAGCAAGTTCTTTTAGTTCATCACGGGTCATCCCGCCTGTGGTGTCTTGTGAACCTACTGTGGTTGCCTTTGGTTCACAGTAAGTACCAGGACGTACACCTACCCCTTCAGGTAGGCCACAAGCACGGCCTACCATCTTCTGTGCAAGGGTGTAGCCCTTGCCAGTATCTTTAGGGGCAATCGGGTGAATGAATAAGTCTGAAGGTGGCAAACCTAATGTGTTTCTTGCATTGGTGGTTAAGCCGCGACCAATGATGAGCGGAATACGGCCACCGGCACGCACTTCATCCGCAATGGTGAGTGGTGCCATATCGAATGTCGCAAGGACTGTGCCTGACTCATCAGAGATCGTCCCTTGATAAGGACGGATCACAATAATGTCGCCAGTATTTAATTTGCTCACATCACATTGAATCGGGAATGCGCCAGAGTCTTCTGCAGTGTTAAAGAAGATCGGTGCAATCTTGCCGCCTATGACAACACCACCGGTACGCTTATTTGGGATGTTAGGAATGTCATCGCCCATATACCACTGCAATGAGTTAATCGCTGACTTACGTGATGAGCCAGTACCGACCACATCACCGACGTAAGCAAGTGGTAAGCCGTGTTTAGCTTTGAGTGCTTCAATCTGTGCGATGCCATCAGGCATCTTATTTACTAACATCGCTTTCGCGTGTTGCGGGATATCAGGACGAGACCAAGCTTCTTGTGCAGGAGAGAGATCATCGGTATTGGTTTCACCTGCGACCTTAAACACCACCACGCGGATTTCATCGGCTAGTTTAGGACGTGCAGTAAACCATTCGCCCGCCGCCCAAGATTCAACAAGCTTCTTGGCATGCGCATTACCGGCCTTCATCTTCGCTGCCACATCATGATAAGCATCGAACATGAGGATGGTATGCGAGAGAATATGGCCAGCTTCTGCTGCTAATGCAGCATCTGTACTATCTAACAAGGCAACCAATGCTTGTACGTTATAGCCACCTAGCATCGTGCCTAACAACTTCACCGCATGGTGCGGTGAAACCAAAGCTGACTGAGCCACCCCCTTCGCCACATCAGCTAAGAAAGCCGCCTTCACATACGCGGCCTGATCCACCCCAGCAGGAATACGGTTCTCGAGTAAATCAACAAGCTCAGTTGCATCAGGAGAACTCGCAGGGGTGACCTTCAGTAGTTCAACCAGAGAAGCAACTTGCTCTGCATTCAACGGCAACGGCGGCAAGCCTACAGAAGAACGTTCAGCCATGTGGGTGTGGTAGGTGGTGAGCATTAAAATTCCAAGCTTTTAAATGAGTGAATGATTAGCCGCAATTATACAGGCGGCGCACATGGCTTCCAACGACAGCTTAAAAACTACTGA
>CAIULB010000004.1 GCA_903899965.1 uncultured Methylophilaceae bacterium
ACTACAAAACATTAGCCAGAAATGGACAATGCCGCTGCGTGATTGGAAACCTGCGCTTAATAGGTTTACTATTCAGTTTGAGGAGAGGATGCCTCAGCAGTAATTAACCGACGTTTACACAAAATACGGGACACCCTCAAACTCGGACTTTCCAACTAATCAAGACTTATTGTTTAGTTGGCTAGTGCGCTATGACCCACTGACTAAGATCAAAACTAAAGTTGAGGGTTATTCAATTTACGCACCAAGCACCAGTGAGCTATACATCACTATTAACGACCCAGACAATCAAACCGTTGAAGAATGGACGTTAGATGTTCACTTATGTAAGAACGTAGGCGCACATAAGCCTGTATTCATTGCTGCGAATATTGATTTAAACCAAGCGGCTTAATAAATATCGGGAAACCTGACAATTCAAAAAATGTCGGGAATCCAGACGTTTTTCAGAGAGAACGTCAATTGTTTTGACACACAAGCGTCGCGTAACGCGACGCTTGTTCATGAAATGTCGGGAATCCCGACAATCTTAACCACCAAAGAAAAGTACAATTTTATTAACCTAACCCCAAACAACAACTTAACCAATTGATTATCAATAGGTCTTGGCTAGTGCCTTTTTCGGTTGTCCAAATAAGCCTAAGAAAACACAATGTATAAATACTTTTCTTTATCGGAGATATTTATATATGGCACAAGCAAAGACATTTACTCAATCAGAACTAGATCAAGTTCTTCGTTTCATCAGCACTAAAAAATACGCATTAAGAGATCGCGCAATGGTATTGACTAGTTTCTGGTCGGGAATGCGTGTGGGTGAAATCGCTAACTTGAGAATGCGCGATGTATTTAACGATGATGGTAGTTTGAAAAACGAAGTGCGTTTAAGTGCAGCCCAAACAAAAGGAGATAAAGGGCGTTTAGTATTCATTCCACAAAAGCTCAAAGATGAATGGGCTAGCTACTTAACGACAAGAAAGGTGCAGCATTTAGATGTGCCGTTCTTTCATACAGATAACAGACTTGGGTTTAGTCCCAATTGTTTATGTCAGTGGTTCTTTTGGACTTACAAGCGAGCAGGCATTAATGGGGCTAGCAGTCACAGTGGAAGACGTAGCTTTATTACTAATCTAGCGCAAAAGGGGATTGGTGTGCGTGTCTTAGCAAGTTTGGCAGGTCACAAATCAATTATGGTCACACAGCAATATATTGATGTGAACGACGATATGAAGCGTAATGCGGTGGAGTTGATTTAATACAGGCGTCAAAAAAATTGACACAACACCGTCCTGAATCAGGACGGTTGGGATGAGGTATTTTCTATCAAGCGTCGCGTAACGCGACGGTCTAACTAATTTATATATGAGCGTCTAGTTACTGGACGCTCATGCCGTCAACACTATTAACGGTGAGAAAGTCGTTTGAAACGACTTTCTTAAGCAAAATAACTAAAAAATTACTGGTGATGAGCCCATTTGCGCAAAACTTCATTAGCGCGAGTTTGCCAGCCTGCACCTGTAGCTTTGAGTGCTTGGATAACTTCTAAATCTAAGCGCAAGGTAACCTGTGCTTTAGAGCCGCTACCCATTGGTCTGCCGGGGCCACGCTTAGCACTTGCCTTTACTGCGTTCCATTCACTGTCAGTTAATGGCAAAGCGTCAGCATCGCTTAACGCAGCAGCTGTGATTAAGGCATCTTCTTCATCTGTTGGTCTAATCAGTTTCTTGTTCATATCGTTCATACTCTCTATTGTTAGCTTTTCTAAGACTAATAATTCTTCGTTCAGTTTTCTTATCTACAAACACCACAACATATAAGCGTTGATTCATTGGTACTAAACCAATCTGCCTAATTTCACCATAATCTCGTCTGTTATCAATCCATATCAGCGCAGCCATCCAATCTAAATTGGCAGCATCAGCAAGTGAAAGCTGATGTTTGGCTAAGTTGATAGCATCTTTGTTTGAATCAAAATTGAACTTCATATGGAATTATTGTAGTTATATTAATTAGAATACACAACATATTTTTGTAGTTACATTAATTGATTATGATTTGTAGTGAAAAAAGTCGTTTAAAACGACTTATCTACACAAGCGTCGCGTTACGCGACGGTCTAAGTAATTTATATATGAGCGTCTAGTTACTGGACGCTCATACCGTCAAAAGAATTGACGCCTAAACTGTAGTTTTACACGACAGTTTATTTGTGCTTTAAATCGCGATAGAAGTTTTCGTGTGAAGAAACGGCTTCTAAATATATCAGGCACTGGACCTCCCCTACTTTCGTAGACGTTTCTTAACTTCCAATTTGTAGCTTTTCAAACGCCATCGGGCTCATCTGATTCAGATAGCTGTGACGACGTTTTCGATTATAAAACACTTCGATGTAATCAAATATCTCTGATTTAGCTTCCTCCCTTGTGGGATAAATGCTTCGTCTAATTCGTTCCTTCTTTAAACTGCTAAAGAATGATTCTGCAACAGCATTATCGTAGCAATTGCCACGACGACTCATACTGGGTACAAGGCTGTTATCTTTACACCAACGCATAAAGTCATCGCTCCCGAACTGACTGCCTTGATCTGAATGAATGATGACTGGTGATTTAGGTTGGCGTCGCCACACTGCCATCATCAAAGCATCTAAAACGATGTCTGTCGACATGCTCGGTTTCATCGACCAACCCACAACAGCTCTCGAATAGAGGTCAATGACAACTGCAACATAGAGCCAGCCCTCATAAGTCCGAATGTAGGTAATATCTGTTACCCAAGCCACATCGGCATGGCTCACATCAAACTGCTGCTGCAATCTATTGGGAGAAGCGATGGCAGGCTTGCCTGACTTATAGCGTGGTTTGCGATAGCCACGCACCGACTTAATCTTAGCTTCACGCATGAGCCTAGCCACACGATTCTCACCACAACTTAATCCTGCTTCACGCAAATCACGGTGAACACGAGGACTGCCATAAATGCCATGGCTGTCCTCAAAGGATTGTTTAATCTCAACCAACAACGCCGCATCTTCAATCGCACGGTTAGATAAGGGATTCATCTTCCATGCGTAATAACCACTGCGATGCACCTTGAGTACTCGACACATGCTCACAAGCCTAAACTCAGTGCGGTGTTGGTCGATGAATGTGTACTTCACTCTTGGTGGCTGGCAAAGTACACGGCGGCCTTTTTTAAGATGTCACGTTCTTCAGTGGTTCGCTTGAGTTCAGCCTTGACCCTGTTTAACTCCTGCTTAATCGCCAGCAGGTCCTTAGCGTCTGGAGATGTGGCAGCTTTATTCTTTCTGAGCCAGGCATAAAGGCTTTTATCTGAAATCCCCAAGCGCTTGGATACTTCCACCACCCCATGCCCACGTTCTGTGATTTGTTTGATGGCTTCTGCTTTAAATTCTTCCGTATATCTGATGCGTTGCATATAAACCTCTCCGTTTCATTTTCGACATTATCAAATGTCTACTGAAATCGGGGAAGTCCACTGGACTATGGTTTACAGCAGAGGAGATATATGCCCTGCTCGCCATGCAACAATTGCTCACTAACCTAGACAGCGGTGGGCTACTTAGCCCTCATATCAAGCCTCTACAATCTAGACTATTAGCGATGATTGATGAAGCTTCCAACTCCACGGAGGAAGTTAAGCAACGAGTAAAAATCGAAACGATTGGTGCTCGAAAATTCCATTTAGAGCACTTCCAAATTCTGGGCTCAGCACTTATTAATAGAAAGCGATTAGTAATTGGCTACCATGCTAGAGGCACTAACGAACACAGCACGCGTGAGATTTCCCCCCAACGCATCATTTACTACAGAGATAACTGGTATTTAGATGCTTGGTGTCATGTTCGCAAAGCCCTGAGAAGCTTCTCCATCGATGCTATTAACCACGCAGAAATATTAGAGAAGAAGGCCGATGACATTGACAACAAACTTCTTGATATTGAGCTTGGTTCTGGTTATGGCATCTTCGCGGGTAAAGACGTTGAGTGGGCGGTACTTCATTTCACCCCAGAAAGAGCTAGATGGGTAGCCTCCGAAAAATGGCATCCTAGGCAGGAAGGAAAGTTCTTGTCGGATGGGACTTATGAATTAAAAGTGCCATACAGTGATTATCGAGAATTAATTATGGACATCTTGAAGTACGGAGCAAATGTTAAAGTGGTTTCCCCCTCTCAACTTGTTCAGGAAGCGATAAAGGAAACTAGGGCCTTCATCCAAAACCACCTTGGAGAATCCAATTAATCTGGATCCTCACTCTGGCATAAAACCATAGCCAACCTCAATTGCTCTGGGTCACTTAAGTCCAATTTCCGATATTGACTGGGGCGTCTTCCCCTCGTTTTAGGACCTGTAAATAGGTTGATCGTGTCCCCGATGTCCCTTAGATATAAGAACCTAGCAGACTCTCTACTTCTTTGTGTACGGCTTTTTTTAGTTTCATTGCCATTTCTATACTGCGGATGGTTTGCACCTTGTGGAGACTTTCTGGATTTGTGAGCCCCATGCATTCGGCATGCTCGGCATCCATAAGCTGCAGGATTTTTGCAACGTAGCTTAGTCCTCTTGGTCAGCACCTCACATATTTTGGCTCCATTCAATACACTTGGTAATGGCATTTAATAATCCTTCATAGATGTTCACACTATATGTAGGGGGTCTTTAAGGCATCGATTCTTTATTAAATCACTGCACCTATGCAAACAACCATCCTTAAGCAACGGGTAAGACCTCAATAAAGGGGTATGCACCGTGTGGCTGGCTTATTCGAACTAGCCCCGCTTGTTGAAGTTTCTGTAGAGCGTTCTGACGAGTTTGCCTAGTAACACCTGCAAATTGGTCAAGTTTGCTGTCAATCTTAAAGCGTTTGGAATTATTTAAGCCAACATAAAGCCATAAACCAGTAGCTACAATGCCTGTACTGCCACCTAGTGAATTAGCTACTTTTAACCAATCAAATGGGATTGGCCCTTTTAAAAATAGCCTTGAAGAGCGAAGTAGTATTGGGATGCGTTCTGGTTTAGGTGGAGGTGTGTAAATTCCCAACTCCTTATCTAGGTCTATTCTTATATTGGCTGAGTTAGTTTTAGGAAGCGTATTCATATAAGTATTCTTTAATTAAGATATATAAGATTGGACAGGTGTTAAAAGTCCTAACGTGTTGGAGTTAAGTTTTTCATTTGCTTCAGCTTTAACCCGCTCATAGATTGCCATCACCATATTCCAAAAAGGTTCGGCTGACTCATCTAAAAATCGGCCTGGATGACGGATGATATTTACGTCACTAGTTAGTTTAAAATTCCCTAGAACAATTTGACTTGCTTCTTCCATGCATTGCTGTGCCATTGCGGCCTGTTGTTCAATGGTGTCTTCGGTTGCCTCTATCAAAACAGCATCGTGTATGGGAGCACACAGCTGTATGCCTCTTTTAACCATCAGGATGCAAGCAATTCTGAGCATTTCAGCAGCATTGGCCTGCATAGGAAAGTTCCTCACACTTCGTGGATTTAGATCATCTGGAACTTGGAGCTGCCACCCAAATACAGTATTAAGTCGATTTGTATTTATGGTGATGTTGTAGAGATTGTCGGACCAATCCCAGAATTGCTTATAAACCTTGCGATGTATTGCCAGTAATTGTTTAGCCCGTAATGTTGGTTGCTTAAGTCTTGCGGCTAGTGCCTCCGCCCCCATGCCGTACTGGGTTGCTAGGACACATTGCTTATATTGGTCCCGCTCTATTGGATGAGATTGTTTAGTGGCATCACTTGGAACTGCCCCTGCTTGCTTTGCAAATGTAAGGTAGGGATCGCCAGTCATATATGCATGTTTCATGTTTGCATCATCGGATAGCGCTGCAGCAATCCCAAACTCTTGCTGTGACCAATCAATGTAGGCAACAGCAAATCCAGGCCTAGGCTGAATTAATCCTCTGGCCCATTTTGATAATCCAAATACAAATTTATTCGTTGATGGTTGATTCCTGCCCGTGGAGGAACTGAAAGGTGAAAGCAAACAACGATTACGACCGTCCTCTCCAACTTGTAAGGCACTTAGTCGAAGCTTTGACAAACTATCACGTAAGCTTCTGAGTGGTTGGATAATGGGATAGAGCTTAGACATTGTTTTAAATGTTTCATCATCCAGTTTTAACTTTCCCGACTCAAGCCTCGGCCAGCGAATAGCTTTTGTTTGGAGGTATTGTTGGAAGAGGCTTTCCTTAAAACTTCCGTTCTCATACACGCCAAAATTTGCATCAACCTCTTTAATTAGTTCTGTCTTGATATATTCCCAATGGTGGCATAACCCTTTGTAGGTAGGGTAATCAATCGGACTCCCAAGCGATTCCATTTTGGCAAGAGCTGTGTTGTATTGCCCACGCAAAAGTGCCCTAGGAAAATCAATGAAAGGCTCCATAACTAGAAGAAGGGGGTGAAGTGCATCCACATCTGATTGGCAATAATCCAGAAGTGAGGCCTTCTCTTCGTCTATGTAAGGCCCACCCCTTAGCGCTAGTTCTCGCATCTCGTCTTTTATCTCTGATTTGATGCCAGTTATGCCAAAATACTTTAAAGCACCTAGTAGGGATCTTCCATCTGGGAGGAATAGTCCATTGGTTATGTTTCTAAACTCCGCATATAAATCTAATACATTTGTTGGTGGCTTCCAGCCAAGTGCTTGAAAACAGGAAAGCTCCGCACTTGCATAGTAAGCAACAAAAATTGTATTTCCCTTTATATCAAGTGGGGGTGATTGCATGGTTTGCAGCTCATTAGTCCAATGCCTAGTGTATTGACCTGAGCTAAGGTCGAGGGCCACCATGCAAATTACTTCTACAGGGTTGCCTTCAACTCCTCCACGGGGGCGGAACTCAAAATCAATCAATATAAAATGTGCGTTGTTAAAACTAAGATTGCTCATGTTATATCCGCCCTTCAATTTGACGAATATATGGGTGGTCCGGGGAACTAATAATGTTGTTACCAAAGACTTCCTGTACCAGTTCATCTATTGTTTGCTCTGGCCATTGGGGTTCTCCTAGGTCGTCCTTGGAAATTATGATTGTGTACTGACCTGCATCCATATTTGATTCAACTCGCACCCAATTATCCTCAGCAAGTTCTATGGCTTTATTTAAAGTTGTATGCCAATGGTTTTGGCGACCGCCTTGGTCGATAATAGGTTGGAAGATTAACTTTGGAAGTCCCGTACTATCTACGGATAAGCGAATGATCTTCGGCACTACATTTTTCCCTAGATAGGGTTGTATATGGGGAGCTACAACATAACTCTCCCCATTATCCTTGTCCTCAACTGTTAGGCACGGAAATTGATATTCTTTGCCGGGGTGGACCTTAGAAAAGCGATGCTTACTTAACTTGCCAAATACCGGCTTGGGTGGAAGTTTAATACCTCCGATATTGGCTGAATAACTATCGGGCAACCTTAAGCTGCTGATTTGTTGTGCGATGGTTTCGTTTGTTGTGGTTTGCATATTTGACTCCTGTGTATTTATATTTGATGAGACGATGTTTTTTGTTTTTTCGGCGTTACCGTTTGAAATATTCTCAACAGTATCTTTTGATTGATCCTTCATGGCGCTACCCCAGAGTGAAGACTAGGGTTGGCGCTTGATTCATTTTCAGTATGAAACTGTGGCGTGGTTAGCCCTTGACCGAACTTATTTTCAGCTGCGGTATCTTTTTGAGTATTTGAAGTACTAAGAGATTTTTTTGAGTTGGTTGATGCAGATCGCTCATTACTGCGCTCCTCAACCCATGCATCGATTTCAGATTCAAGCCAACCTGCTGCTCGACCACCTTCAACGATTTTGAAACTCTTGGGAAATTTCGGCGGGGTGCTTGTTTGTAACTCGTAAATTGTTGATGGCGCTAACCTAACTTTAGCTACCACTTCGTTCATTCTGATAATACGGTCTGAACTTGAAATATCATTTTTGCTTAAATTTTTATTCATTTATAACTCCATAAGAATTGTGCGTCCCCGAATGGGCCACCTCAATTTATGGAGCTAGTCTAGCAAACTTTATAAGAGCTTGTAATACACAAGTTATTGATTTATATATGTATTTTAGTAATCCAAATCTGATTTAAATTACCTTTTACGCTTCTGCTGTTTTCAAATGCGCATATTTTTTTTCTTTCCAGTATTGGCCTAAAGTATCGGCATCGAATCCACATTCCCCAGCAACTCTCGGTATTACTATTTTTTGCAACCTATCTCGTTTGCTTTTAACTTCCACAACTTTCAATATTCCGCCGTCGTCAATCACTTCTAATGGATCGGTAAATGCTGTTATTCTTTTAAACGCATCCGCAATTTTTCTATGTGGCCTGTAATCAGACCTTCGCATTCCTTTGGAAGTTGGCTTAATGTCGAAGACCACATGTGCGTCATCTCCATCACAAATGCTACTTAAACATTTTGCTAAATAATCTAGGTCGGCTTGAGTTTGCTCACCATTTCCGAGCCTATTGGCCAAGTCATCTAATTTCTTCATGTTTTGGTAAAGCTTCATATATTCATCTCCTTCTCATATTTAACTTTTTGGCTATCAATCCATTTTGCATACCATTGAAGCATTGCTTTCCTTTCTTTTAGCCAATCTTCGTCCCCCATATAAGCATCATCTAATGGAGGCCTTTTATGATCAAGTTGACGTTCTATTGCATCGTAAGGGTATTTATTTTGCTTAGTTAATACACGCTTCATCAACGTGCGCATTCCATGTGATGTTGCTGCAAACCCCAACTTCTTGATTGCATTAGTGGAAGTGTTCTCACTTATTGGAATTAACTTCTGTCCCGTCTGGAAAATATAGCTTTCAACACCTCGGTATGTTAATGGCTTCAATGTATTAAAAATTTCAATTGCTACTTTTGGTAATGGAACTTTAAAAACCTGTCTGTTCTTCATGAATTCAGCTGGCACCGTAAATATTTCATTGTTTTCATCGAGCCACCCCCATTTAGCTTGCCGTAAGGAGTTAACACGCAACGCTGTATACACATGAAGCATGAGGATTGATTTTGTAACTACGTGTAATGACTTATTGGCTTGGACTGCCAATACAAACTTCCCAACCTCATCAATTTCAAGTGACTTTAAATGCTTTACTTTTGGACGAGATAGCAAAGAGTTGTTCTGCAATACTAAGGTTGGATTATCTTTAGCTTTGTTGCTATGTATTGCGTAGGTGAAGATCGAGCTAATCACATTCTTTGCGTGATGTGCCGTTGTATATATGCCTTTGCCATGAATTTCTTTAAGGACATCAAGAACTATTACATGGTCAATTTGATTAATTGGGATAGCGCCAAGCTTTTTATAAACGTAGTTTATTAAAATTCCTTTAGAACGCTTGTAATGCTTATCGCTCCATGGCTTACCTGGACGTATTTTAAAATATTTAAGGGCCTCTTCTGCCACATCCTTGAATGGATCATTGTAAGAGTTAGCTATCAACCTTTTTTGCTTCTTTTTTTCTTGTACAGGATTAAATCCGTTCGACAGTTGCCCCCTGCTTGCATTAGCTTTTTCACGTGCATCAGCCAAGGAAATTAGAGGATAAGCACCAAAACTTTGGGTTGATTCCTTTCCATCATATACCAACCTGAAATGCCATTGCTTCCTACCATCATTGTAGACTTTCAATCTCAAACCAGAGCCATCGTTAAGGTAAATGAAAGCCTTATCTGAGGGGCATTTAGTGCCAGAGATTCTTCGATCAGTTAATAAGTTAAGTTTAGCCATATACCCGCTTCTGTACCCGTTATATCTATTAAATACCCGTTTTAATACCCGGAATATTAGCGGATTTTATCAGATAACACCAGAGAAGATTGGATACAACTATATGAAAGTGTTAAGTTAATTATAAATCTTTTGGAGATTAAGATAGATTGCCAGACATAAGTATGGCGGGTTCGATTCCCGTCACCCGCTCCAAGTCTCATCTAGATGGAAATCCTTGTTTCTCAATTTGCCCCTCAGTTTTTAAGCTAGAATACGGTATTCAGTTTTAACGTGCGTTTCACGCCAATATATACACCATGAAAAATCTCATGCCCCCATCAGTAATGACCTTTGCTGCCACAGACCCAAGTAGCGGGGCTGGCTTGCAAGCAGACATTCTGACTTTTGCGAGCATTGGCTGCCACCCACTTTCTGTAGTGACAGGCATCACTGTGCAAGATACGGTAGGCGTTGAGAATGTGATGGTTTTTGATTCCGAATGGGTCAACGAACAGGCCCGCACCATTTTAGAAGACATGCAGGTTATGGCCTTTAAAATCGGCATGATGGGAAGTGTCGAAAACGTCGCGGTGATTGCCGAAATTATGGCAGATTACCCAGACACCCCATTACTCATTGACCCTGTCCTCTCTTCAGGACGTGGTGACGAACTTGCCAATGATGAAGTGCAAGCTGCCATGATTGATTTGTTGTTCCCGCAGGCGACATTAATCACCCCGAATAGTATTGAAGCGCGTCGATTGGCTTTCTACAACGATGATTCTGACGAAGCAGAAAATGCCTCTTTAGATGAAAGCGCACAACGCTTATTGGACATTGGCTGTGAATTTGTTTTGGTGACCGGCACGCATGAGCGCTCGCACGAGGTGGTCAACACGCTATATGGGGAAAGCGGCCTTATCAAAGCTTATAACTGGGAACGTTTACCAGGGAGCTATCACGGCTCTGGCTGTACACTCACTTCTGCAATTGCAGCTTGCATCGCTCACGGTTTGAGCATGGAAGAAGCCATTCTTGAAGCCCAAGAGTACACCTGGCAAACACTCAAAGCAGGTTTCCGCCCTGGCATGGGGCAATACATTCCTGACCGCATGTTCTGGGCACGCGACGACGAGGAAGAATAGTCACAAACACGATGTTAAATAGCGCCAAGATTCATGGCCTGTATGCCATTACGCCCGACTCAGACAATACCGATCAGCTCTGTAAGATGGTTGAAGCGAGCATTTTAGGGGGCGCGCGCGTCATTCAATACCGCAATAAAGTCGCCCAACAACCCTTACTTAAGTCACAAGCAAGCGCTGTATTAGCCATTTGTCGCAAACATCAAGTCACGTTCATCATTAACGACCACATCGCGCTTTGTTTAGCGCTCGATGCAGATGGCGTCCATATCGGCGGAGACGATGGCGATATTGCCGCTACAAAAGCACTGATCGGCGCAGATAAGATTCTTGGCGTTTCCTGTTATGGGGATTTTGCTCGCGCACAAATGGCGGCCCAGCTTGGGGCTGATTACATTGCTTTTGGTGCATGCTTTCCTTCCAGCACAAAACCAAATGCACCTCGGGCAGAACTTAATTTATTTACGCGAGCCAAAACATTAAGCGTGCCATCTGTTGCCATTGGTGGAATTACGCTAGAAAATGTAAGTAGTGTCGTCAATGCAGGCGCTAACGCCGTAGCTGTGATTGGCGAGTTATTTAATAGAGACATTCAAGACATCGCGCCTTGCGCACAACAATTTTCATCATTTTTTTAAGCCATTGGGCATATTCATCATGACATCACGCAATCAACAACTTTTCGAAAAATCACAAAAACTTATTCCTGGCGGTGTGAATTCGCCGGTGCGTGCTTTCCGCTCTGTGGGTGGCACCCCTGTATTTTTTAAGCGCGGTTTAGGTTCAAAATTATGGGATGAAGATGGTAAAGAGTATACGGATTATGTGGGCTCATGGGGGCCAATGATTTTGGGCCACGCGCATCCTGAAGTCATTAAAACCGTCCAAGAAGTCGCGGAAAATAGCCTTTCATTTGGTGCCCCAACGGCACGCGAATTAGACATGGCAGAGTTAGTGAGCAAGATTGTACCGAGCATGGAGCAGCTACGTTTAGTAAGCTCTGGTACAGAAGCGACCATGAGCGCAATTCGCCTTGCACGTGGCTTCACAGGTCGTAGCAAAATCGTGAAATTTGAGGGTTGTTACCATGGCCATGCTGACGCACTGTTAGTGAAAGCTGGCTCAGGCTTGCTCACTTTTGGTACACCAAGCTCAGCGGGCGTGCCGCCTGAAGTGGCAGCACACACGCTCACGCTCAACTATAACGATATTGCTGGTGTTGAAACGCTCTTCAACGAGATTGGCAACGAAATTGCTTGTGTGATTGTGGAGCCAGTTGCTGGCAATATGAATTTGATCGTACCAAGTAAGGGTTTCTTAGAGGCGCTTCGTACGCAATGTACTAAACACGGCGCGGTATTAATATTTGATGAGGTGATGACCGGCTTCCGTGTCGCACTTGGCGGTGCGCAGGCGCTTTATAACATCAAGCCGGATCTCACCACGCTTGGCAAAATCATTGGTGGCGGTTTGCCAGTGGGCGCTTTCGGTGGCCGGGCAGATATCATGCAATGCCTAGCCCCCGTTGGCCCTGTGTATCAAGCGGGCACACTGTCTGGCAATCCGGTTGCCGTTGCAGCCGGCATGAAAACCTTGGCGCTCATTCAAGCACCAGGCTTCCATGAAAAGCTGACCGCTAGTGCAAAGCGCTTGGTGGATGGATTAAGCAACGCCGCAAAAGAGGCAGGGGTCGCATTTAGTGCGCAATCGGTGGGCGGTATGTTTGGCGTGTACTTTAGCGAAAAGGCACCCTCAAGCTTTGAGGAAGTGATGAAATCTGACAAGGATGCATTTAACCACTTCTTCCACGCGATGCTAGATCAAGGCTTTTACCTTGCGCCATCAGCTTTTGAGGCGGGGTTTATCTCTGCAGCACACTCTGACGCAGACATTGATGCCACGATTGCTGCCGCTAAAAAAGTTTTTGTTGAGATGAAAACCGCAAAATAATCGACAAAAGCTAAGCCTTACATGCACATGGAGGTTGAAGCAGAGCGTTAATGTATATAGAATTACAAGGTTTCACCGCGAAATATGTCAACAACTTGCTTCGTTATGTGCAAATTGAGATGGCATCGTAAGAAAGCGGATTAATTTACATTTTCCCGTGTACTGATTTTCTTAAGAAGAAAATCAGTAATGACGGGGTTAGCGGACACCAAAACCCTCGATTTGGTGTCCGTTTTTATCAGTACTGACGAGGGATAGGAAATGGGCAGCGGAATGCCAGAGCAGCAAGGTTTATATAGTCCATCTAACGAGCGTGATGCCTGCGGTCTTGGTTTTGTTGCGCACATTAAAGGCAAAAAAAGCCATCAAATCGTGCAACAAGGTTTGCAAATTCTCGCAAACTTAACCCACCGTGGTGCGACTGGTTACGATCCTAAATTAGGTGACGGCGCCGGCATTTTGATTCAAATGCCAGATGCGTTTATGCGCAAAGAGGCAACCAAGCTCGGCATTAACCTTCCTGAAGTTGGCAGCTATGCTTGTGGTACTGCATTCCTACCTCAAACTAAAAATGGTCGCGAAGCCTGCGAGTCTATCGTTGCACGCATCATCCACGAAGAAGCCCAAACATTATTAGGCTGGCGCGATGTGCCACGCGACAATAGCAACATTGCACAAGCAGCTAAAGACGTTGAGCCTGTGATGCGCCAAGTGTTTATTGGTCGTGGTCAAAACGTAGCAGATCAAAATACTTTCGAGCGTAAATTATTTGTCATTCGCAAACGCATCGAACATGAAGTACGTGCGCTTAAGTTAGAAGATTCCGCAGAATTCTATTTTCCATCTTTGTCATCAAAAACCATCATCTACAAGGGCATGTTGCTTGCCAATGAAGTAGGGGTTTATTACAAAGACTTGCAAGATGAAGACATGGTGTCAGCACTGGCTTTAGTGCACCAACGCTTCTCAACAAACACCTTCCCTAAATGGGATTTAGCACACCCATTCCGTATGATTGCGCACAACGGTGAAATTAACACTGTGCAAGGCAACATCAACTGGATGGCAGCGCGTCATGAGTCAATGCGCTCTGCATTGATGGGCGAAGACTTAGAAAAACTATGGCCACTGATCGTTGAAGGTCAGTCTGACTCTGCCGCATTTGATAATGCACTTGAGTTGTTAGTTGCTGGTGGCTATGCATTGCCACACGCGATGATGATGCTCATCCCAGAAGCTTGGTCTAACGAAAGCGCAAACAAGTTGATGGACCCAGACCGCCGCGCCTTCTACGAATATCATGCCGCGTTAATGGAACCATGGGATGGTCCAGCAGCGGTTGCATTTACAGATGGCACCACCATTGGTGCGACACTAGACCGTAACGGCCTCCGTCCTGCACGTTATTTATTAACGGATGATGACCACGTGATGATGGCCTCTGAAATGGGCGTGCTGACATTCCCTGAAGAAAAAATCATCAAAAAATGGCGTTTGCAACCTGGCAAGATGCTCCTCATTAATCTTGAAGAAGGTCGCATCATTGATGACTCTGAAATCAAGAAGAGCCTTGCCGAAGCCAAGCCATACAAAGCTTGGATTGATAAATCCCGTTATTCTTTAGCTGACTTACCAAAAGTAGAGGCTAAACCAGCAATGGCTGCTAGCCTTCTTGATACACAACAAGCCTTTGGTTACACCCAAGAAGATATCAAGTTTGTAATGCAACCAATGATTGCAAACGGCGAAGAGGCTTCAGGCTCTATGGGTAATGATAGCGCATTGTCTGTCCTATCTAACAAGCCAAAAGTACTTTATCACTACTTCAAACAGTTGTTCGCACAAGTGACCAACCCACCAATTGACCCAATTCGTGAAGAGTTGGTGATGTCTTTGGTGACGTTCATTGGTCCAAAACCGAATCTACTTGGCATCGATGAAACAAATCCACCGATGCGTTTAGAAGCTAGCCAGCCTGTGCTAACGCTAGAGGAATTGGAACAACTTAAATCCATCGATAAATTAACGCAAAACCAATACCGCGCTTTAACATTGGATATCACCTATCCAGTGGCACAAGGCAAAGCTGGTATGGCTGCTACGATCGACGCACTCTGTGATGCAGCAAGCAAAGCGGTTCGCGATGGCATTAACCTATTAATTCTTTCAGACCGTGCAATTGGCAAAGATCGTTTAGCGATCCCAGCGTTATTAGCGACCTCAGCAACCCATCAATCATTGGTGCGCGCAGGACTAAGAACAAGCACCGGTTTAGTAGTTGATACTGGTTCTGCACGTGAAGTCCATCACTTCGCCTTGCTTGGCGGTTACGGTGCCGAGGCGGTCTGTCCTTGGCTCGCGTTCCAATCGATTGCGGATATGGTGGGCGGCGACACTTACGAAGCCAATAAAAACTTTATCAAAGCAATCAGCAAAGGCTTGCATAAAGTCATGTCTAAGATGGGTATCTCAACTTACCAATCTTACTGTGGCGCGCAAATCTTTGAAGCGATTGGCCTCAATACCCCATTCATTGAAAAATACTTCGCAGGCACAGCGACCCACATCGAGGGTATTGGCTTGGAAGAGGTTTCAACAGAAAGTTTCAACCTGCACACCGCTGCTTTCGGTAACGACCCAGTATTGGCGAACGCCTTAGATGCTGGCGGTGAATATGCCTACCGCGTTCGCGGTGAAGAGCACATGTGGACACCTGATTCGATTGCGAAACTGCAACACGCAACGCGAACTGGTGAGGCAAGCACATACAAAGAATACGCAAAACTCATCAACGACCAAAGCCGTCGTCACATGACCTTGCGTAGCTTGTTCGAGATTAAATCTGCTGGCGCACCTGTGCCACTAGAAGAAGTGGAGTCAGCGAAAGAGATCGTGAAACGTTTTGCAACGGGCGCGATGTCTTTAGGTTCGATTTCAACTGAAGCGCATGCAACATTAGCGATCGCCATGAACCGTATCGGTGGTAAATCAAACACTGGCGAGGGTGGCGAAGATCCAAAACGCTTCATCCCTGTGGCTAAAGCGAGCTCAATGGCAGAAGTGATCGGGGCAAGCCTGATTGAAAGAGACATTCCGCTTCAAGCTGGCGACTCAATGCGCTCAAAAATTAAGCAGGTTGCTTCTGGCCGTTTCGGTGTAACCGCTGAATACTTAGCGAACGCTGACCAAATCCAAATCAAGATGGCACAAGGTGCAAAACCTGGTGAAGGCGGTCAGTTACCTGGCCATAAGGTAAGTCCTTATATCGCGCAGCTTCGTTTCTCAGTACCTGGCGTGGGCCTTATTTCACCACCACCGCACCATGACATCTACTCTATTGAAGACTTGGCGCAGTTGATTCACGACTTGAAAAACGCGAATCCAAAAGCGGATATCTCTGTGAAGTTGGTTTCTGAGACGGGCATTGGTACCGTCGCTGCGGGTGTTGCGAAAGCAAAATCAGACCACATCGTGGTCGCTGGTCATGACGGCGGCACTGGCGCATCTCCAATTTCATCGATCAAGCATGCAGGCACCCCATGGGAGCTTGGCCTTGCTGAAACACAGCAAACATTGGTACTTAACCAGTTGCGTGGTCGTGTGATTCTGCAGGTTGACGGTCAAATGAAAACCGGGCGCGATGTGTTGATTGGCGCATTATTAGGCGCTGATGAGTTCGGCTTCGCGACAGCACCGCTAGTCGTTGAAGGCTGCATCATGATGCGTAAATGCCACCTCAACACCTGCCCAGTCGGCGTGGCAACACAGGATCCTGAACTACGTAAACGCTTTACCGGCCAGCCTGAGCATGTTGTGAACTACTTCTTCTTCATCGCTGAAGAGGTGCGTGAGTTGATGGCGGGCATGGGTATCCGTAAATTTAACGATCTAATCGGCCGCGCTGATTTGCTCGATATGCAAAAGGGTATCGACCACTGGAAATTAGTGGGTCTTGATTTCAGCAAGGTATTCCATCAACCGAAAGTGGATCAGTCTGTTTCGTTGTTTAACAACGACGTTCAAGACCACGGTTTGAAGAATGCACTTGATAATCAATTGATTGCACTTGCAAAACCAGCATTAGAGAAGGGCGAGAAGGTCTCAATCGACTTGCCAATTACCAATACAAACCGTACCTGCGGCACCATGTTGTCTAACCAAGTAGCAACGCGTTACGGCAACGCAGGCTTACCTGATGACACCATCAGCATCAAGCTGAAGGGCACAGCGGGTCAAAGTTTTGCGGCATTCTTAGCGCATGGCATTAGCGTAGAGCTCACGGGCGAAGGCAATGACTACGTAGGCAAGGGTTTATGTGGTGGTCGCATCGTAATCAAACCACCGGTCGCATTCCGCGGCGTGGCGCATGAAAACGTGATCGCTGGTAACACCGTGATGTTTGGTGCGACCTCAGGTGAAAGCTATTTCCGCGGCGTAGCAGGTGAGCGCTTCTGTGTGCGTAACTCAGGTGCGAGCGCGGTAGTTGAAGGCGTTGGTAACCACGGTTGTGAGTACATGACCGGCGGTACTGTGGTGGTGCTTGGGCAAACAGGCCTTAACTTCGCTGCCGGTATGTCAGGCGGCGTAGCTTACGTTTATGACGAAGACGGCATGTTCAACAAGCGTTGCAACATGGCCATGGTTTCACTAGAAAAAGTGGAAGTAGCTTCAACGTTTACTGCAGGTAGCATCAACCACTTGAACCAAGCGGATGAAACAACACTCCTAGCTTTAATCGATAAACACATCGCTTACACAGGCAGTGAACGTGCTCAAGCACTTCGTGCTGGCTGGGAAAATGCGAGAAGCAAATTTGTAAAAGTAATGCCGAATGAATACAAACGCGCGCTTAAAGAGCTCGCTGCTGCCAAGAAGGAGGCTGCATAATCATGGGTAAAGTTACCGGCTTTATGGAATTTGAGCGTCTTTCAGAGGCGAATCTACCAGTCACTGATCGCGTTAAGAACTACAAAGAGTTCGTACTCCATTTAACAGATGATCAAGCGAAGGTCCAAGGCGCACGCTGTATGGACTGCGGCATCCCTTTCTGTACTTCTGGCTGTCCGATCAACAACATCATCCCTGACTGGAATGATTTGGTGTATCAGCAAGATTGGAAAGGTGCGATTGATGTATTGCACTCAACAAACAATTTCCCAGAGTTTACTGGCCGTATTTGCCCAGCACCTTGTGAAGCGGCATGTACACTGAATATTAATGATGATGCGGTAGGCATTAAATCTATCGAGCACGCGATCATTGATAAGGCTTGGGAAAACAACTGGGTTGTTCCACAACCGCCGGCACATAAGACTGGAAAGAAGGTTGCGATTGTGGGTTCAGGCCCTGCAGGCATGGCCGCAGCGCAACAGCTCGCGCGCGCTGGTCATCATGTGGTTGTGTTTGAAAAAGAAACCCGCGTGGGTGGTTTATTACGTTATGGCATCCCTGACTTCAAGTTTGAGAAGAGCCACATCGACCGCCGCGTGGAGCAAATGGAAGCTGAAGGCGTTGAGTTCCGCGTCAATCATATCGTTGGCGAGAACGTCAGCGCTGAAGACTTGAGCAAAGATTTCGATGCGGTGATCTTGGCGGGTGGTGCTGAAAACCCACGTGATTTGCCAGTAACAGGCCGCGAGCTTGATGGTGTGCATTTCGCGATGGACTTCCTACGCCCACAAAATAAAGTGGTCGCGGGCGACACAGTGCCTAACCAAATCATGGCCACCAACAAGCATGTGGTGGTCATTGGTGGTGGTGATACAGGTTCTGACTGTGTGGGCACCTCTAACCGTCATGGCGCTGTTTCTATCACTCAGTTTGAAGTGATGCCTCAGCCACCAGAAAAAGAAAATAAAAACCTCGTATGGCCAAACTGGCCACTTAAACTCCGCACCTCAAGCTCTCACGAAGAGGGTTGTGATCGTGACTGGTCTATCACCACGAAGGAACTGATTGGTGAAAACGGCAAGGTCACCGCTCTTAAAGGCGCTAAAGTAGAGTGGAAAGACGGAAAAATGGTTGAAGTACCAGGCTCTGAATTCACGATTAAGGCTGACTTGGTATTGCTTGCGATGGGCTTTGTAAGCCCAATGCAAAAGGTACTCGATGCGTTTGGCGTGGAGAAGGATGCGCGCGGCAATGCAAAGGCAACGACTGATGGTGTTGGTTGCTACACAACATCTAAAGCAAAAATCTTTGCCGCTGGCGACATGCGCCGCGGTCAATCACTCGTGGTTTGGGCGATACGCGAGGGCCGTCAATGTGCCCGCGCCGTGGATGAATTCTTGATGGGTTCCTCTAATCTACCTCGCTAATTCAGCGAAAGAGAAAAGGGTGCTAAGCACCCTTTTTTCATCACTGTAATATTTAAGAATATTGATAGAAAAATGACGACATTAAAAAACGATACCTTCCTTAAAGCCCTGATGCGCGAGCCAACGGAGTACACCCCCGTTTGGATGATGCGCCAAGCTGGACGATATTTACCGGAGTATCGTGAGAGTCGTAAAACGGCTGGTAGCTTCTTGCAGCTTTGTAAAAATCCTGACTTTGCAACAGAGGTCACGACTCAGCCGCTAGACCGCTATCCGTTGCTCGATGCGTCTATTTTGTTTTCAGACATTCTGACGGTACCCGATGCGATGGGTTTAGGACTTTACTTTGAAGAGGGTGAAGGTCCAAAGTTTGAGCGCACATTACAACAAGAGACGGATATCAAAAAACTAGAAGTGCCAGATATGGCAAAGCTTCAGTATGTATTTGATGCGGTCAGCCAAATCCGTAAAACTTTGGATGGTCGCGTGCCACTCATTGGATTCTCAGGTAGTCCTTGGACATTGGCAACCTATATGGTTGAAGGCAAAGGCGGCACGGATTTCTTAACCATTAAGAAGATGGCCTACGCACGTCCTGATCTGCTCCATCACATCCTAGAAACCACCGCGCAAACCGTAATCCTGTACCTCAATGCGCAGATCGCAGCGGGTGCGCAAGCTGTGATGATCTTTGATTCATGGGGCGGCGCACTTTCACATAACGCCTACCAAGAGTTCTCACTCGCCTACATGCAGAAGATTGTAAATGGCCTCACCAAAACAGCCGAGGGCAAGAAGGTCCCAAGCATTGTGTTCACCAAAGGTGGCGCACTCTGGCTTGAGGCGCAGGCCAATATCGGTGCAGATGCACTTGGCCTAGATTGGGCGGTGAGCATCGGGGAGGCACGTCAACGTGTTGGGGATAAGGTCGCACTCCAAGGTAACATGGATCCAGCGATTCTACTCTCAACGCCTGAGGCGATTGAGAAAGAGGTGGCAACGATTTTAGCAAGCTACGGCAAGGGTCACGGCCACGTGTTCAATCTTGGTCACGGGATTACGCAGTGGACCCCGCCGGAAAACGCAGCAGCTTTCTTATCAGCGGTACGCGAACACAGTAAGCAATACCACCAGGCTTAATTCAGTCCTAAAACTCCATCGGATCGACGTCCACACTCCAGCGCACCTTAGCCGCCAACTTACTTGCACGAAGTTGCGGCGTCAGTGCGGCGAGTAGCTTCTGCAGGGCGCCACGCTTAGTTGCCTGCATCAGAATCTGACCTCGTTCCATCCCTTTAAGTTTTTCCATTTGCGCGCGCATTGGGTCATAGGTCAGCACCTGCTGACTCAGGCTACGCGCAAGCTCAAAGGCAAAATTTAGAAAAGCCTCCACATCACGATAGTTGCTAGCCTCTGCTCGCAATAAAGCCAAGAAACAGAAGGGTGGAAACTGGGCCATTTCACGTTCCTGCAACAGGGTTTTTGCGTAGACTGAGTAGTCTTGGCTTCTTAGGGCGTTAAACAGATGGTGGCTTGGGAACGCTGTTTGTATGAGCACCTCACCCGCTTTTTCTGCACGCCCGGCCCTTCCTGAAACCTGCATCAGCTGGGCAAATAAACGCTCAGCCGCTCTGAAATCTGGACTAAATAATGCGCTGTCGGTGTCAATCACACCGACTAGGGTGAGGTTCGGAAAGTCATGACCCTTAGCCAACATCTGCGTACCGATGAGGATGTCCACCTCGTTGGAATTTACCGCCGTCAAGATGTCGTTGAGCGCCTCCTTACGACTTGTGCTGTCACGATCAACCCGCTGAATTCTAGCGCTAGGGAATAGCTGCTTAAGGGTCTCCTCTAGGCGCTGCGTTCCATGACCAGTTGGATGCAAATCTGCATTCCCGCAGCTCGGACACTGGCGAACAATCTTCTGCTCATGGCCACAGTGGTGGCAACGTAAACGACCCTGTTTGAGGTGAACCACCAGGCGACTGCTACAGCGCATACACGGCGCGATCCAGTGACAAGCACTACAAAGCAATACTGGTGAGTAGCCTCGACGATTAATAAACAATAGGCTTTGCTCACCTTTTTCTAAACGCTCACGCATGGCGTTCATGAGCACCGGGGTCAGCCCATTGGTGCTCTCCTGCTTCGTTGTATCGATGCACCGAATGTTGGGCAAGGTTGACTGAGCAACAGCGCGCGCATTTAGACTGAGCAAGGTGTATTTTTTGGTCTGCGCATTCTGCCAAGTTTCAAGCGCTGGGGTTGCGCTACCCATCACAATCGGCACCTTATTGCGCTGTGCACGCACCATCGCAACGTCACGGGCATGGTAGCGCATGCTGTCCTGCTGCTTGTAAGAACCATCATGCTCTTCGTCCACCAGCACAACCTTGAGGTGGGGGATGGGGGTGAAGACCGCCAAACGCGTACCAATGATAATTCTAGCTTGCCCTGATTGCGCCAAACGCCAATTTTGTAAGCGCTCGCTCTCGCTGAGATTGCTGTGCAGAGAGACCAAAGGGAAATGTGGTAATCTATTTCTAAAGCGGGCCTCTAACTGTGGGGTCAGATTAATTTCAGGGACAAGGACCAGCGCCTGGCTATTTGGATCGGTCAACACCTGCTGCAGAATCTGCATATAAACTTCGGTCTTACCGCTACCAGTAATCCCGTGGAGGAGGAACGGCTTGAAAGTGTTTGCACTATCAATCACCTGACTAACCGCGAAGGTTTGCTCCTCGTTAAGTTGCGGTGGAGGAACGGGTTCATTGCTCGATTTAAAACCTGCTAACACCTGCTCAGCAAACACCCAACCCTTTTCTCGGAATGCCTCAATGGCAGGTCGCCAGCTCGCTGAAATATCCTTGAGCATCGACTCCGTGAGCGGGCCTTGTTGCAGAGCAGTAAAGATCTTACGTTGCACCGCCTGACGGCTTGGGATTTCATCAACACTCGCCTGCAGCCCCTCAGGGGTCAGGGCATATAGAAACTGTTTGCGTGAAAGCGCGGGCTCAATTTGTCTCAGTCTCGTGGGTAAGCTCGCAAGTAGCGCCTGACCAAATGGGTACTGGTAATAATCGGCGCAGAATCTTAACAAGCCAAAAGTATCGGCATCAATCAACGGCTCGCCATCAAAAACCTGGACGATGGACTTGAGCTTTTCAATCGCAAACTCACTCGTATCCGCAATGCCCGCCACCACGCCAACGACCTTGCGACTGCCGAAAGGCACGACGACACGCTGGCCGATTTGAACGTCAAAACCACCATCGAGATAATCGAAAAGTCGGTCTAGGGGAACGTCTAGGGCAATTTGAAGGATATTTTTTTGCATTAACGCTAAGTAAACACTAGATAAAATCGAATAGGGGATGAGCGCAAGCACTCAATGAGTTAAAATACACCTTTTATACCTCTTAGATATTCTGCCTTGAAAGCACATCTTACCGAATTACTAGCACAAGCCGCAAAAAGCTTAACGCAAAACGCTGATTTTGATGCGTCTAACTTAGCGATTCAGCTTGAGCGTCCAAAAAATAAAAACCACGGCGACTTCTCAACGAACTTGGCCATGCTACTTGCGAAACCACTTCGTCAGAACCCACGCGCCATTGCTGAGAGCTTAATCCAAGCACTACCAACCTCTGCTTATGTCGAAAAAGTAGAAATCGCAGGCGCAGGTTTTATTAACTTCTACCTTGGTGCAAATGCTAAACAGGCTGTGATCGCTTTAATTGCAGCGCAGGGCGAAAAATTCGGTCACAACCAAGTCGGTCAAGGTCGTAAGGTACAGGTCGAATTTGTTTCAGCAAACCCAACAGGCCCACTCCACGTAGGTCATGGCCGCGGTGCCGCGGTCGGCGACTGCTTAGCGCGCCTACTCGATGCAAATGGCTGGACTGTCACACGTGAATTTTACTACAACGACGCTGGTGTGCAGATCGATAATCTTACGCTTTCCGTTCAGCTTCGATGCAAGGGTGTGAGCCCTGAAAGTGCTGACTGGCCTGAAGCGGGTTACCGCGGCGACTATATCGCTGACGTGGCGAAAGCTTATTTAAACAAAGAAACAGTGGTCGCTGATGATATTCAAGTGACCGCGAATGGTGATGTTGAAAATGTTGAATCTATTCGCGCTTTCTCTGTGGCCTACCTCCGCCATGAGCAAGATTTAGACTTAAAAGCATTCCAAATTAAATTTGATGTGTTTTCACTTGAGTCTGCGCTATACACAGACGGCAAAGTCGAAAGCACCGTACAAAGCTTAATCGCTAGCGGCCATACTTACGAACAAGACGATGCACTTTGGCTACGTACCACTGACTTTGGTGATGACAAAGACCGTGTCATGCGCAAAACAGATGGTGGCTACACCTATTTTGTCCCGGATGTGGCTTACCACGTCGACAAATGGAATCGTGGTTTTGATCGTGTCATTAACGAGCAAGGCGCCGACCATCACAGCACTATCACGCGTGTACGTGCTGGCTTGCAGGCACTCAATGTAGGCATTCCACAAGGATGGCCTGATTACGTTCTGCACCAAATGGTCACCGTGATGCGCGGTGGGGAAGAGGTCAAACTATCAAAACGCGCCGGCAGCTATGTCACGTTACGCGATTTGATTGAAGAAGTTGGCTGTGATGCAACGCGCTATTTCTTAGCAGCGCGCCGTGCAGACTCACAACTGATTTTTGATATTGATTTAGCGCGCGCACAAACAAACGACAAGCCTGTTTACTACATCCAATACGCACACGCACGCATTTGTAGCGTGTTGGCTCAATGGGCTGGCGATGCTTCAAGCTTACCGACAGTGGACTTAAGTCCACTCAATAGCGCGCATGATGCGGCATTGATGCAACGCCTCGGTGAGTTACCGGAGGTGGTGGAGAGCGCCGCCAATGATCTCGCACCGCACACGATTGCGAACTACCTAAAAGACTTGGCGAGCGACTTACACAGCTTCTACAATGAGCATAAAATCCTAGTTGAGGATGAGACAACCAAACTAGCACGCTTGGCGTTAATCAGTGCGACACAGCAAGTACTAAAAAATGGCCTGCAGTTATTAGGTGTAAGCGCACCTAATAAGATGTAAGCAACCGTGATTTAAAACGAAGTCATTAACTGGATATGAATATGAGCAGAGACTACAAACCAGCACCCCCAAAACCTGAGAGAAAACCTAACCCGTTCCTAAACGGCTTAATCGTAGGCTTGCTCTTTGGGGTCGCGATTGCAGTCGGGTTCACGATCTACATCAAGGGTGGCGAGAGCCCATTTAGCGCTAAAACAGAAACCGCTGTGACAGTGGAATCAGGCAATCCTGTGGACACCAAGAAAGATGCCAAAGCGGATGAGGCGCCGACTAAGGACCGCTTTGAGTACTACAACATCCTACCGGGCAACGAGTCTAAGGTGACGGAGCAGGAGATCAAGCAATTAAATAACGATGCACAGCCAAAGGAGGCCTACTTCCTTCAAGTCGGCGCGTTCAAAACTGAGCAGGAAGCTGACAACGTTAAGGCAAAGTTAGCGCTACTTGGTTTAGAGGCAATAATTCAAACAGCAACGACGCCTGACCACGGAGTATTGCATCGTGTGCGTGTTGGCCCGTATGCTGACCCATCACAGCTCACCAAGACAAGAAGTGATCTAGTAGAAAATGGTTTCAAACCTGACCTGATTAAGGTGAATACGAGCTCAAACCAATAGACTGTCATCGCAAACCATCGCGATGCGTTAGTAAAATGTAAATTCTAGAGATTGATGAAGGATATAAAATGAAGAAATTTCTTACCGCACTGATGCTAATCGTTTCAACAAGCGTGATGGCGGACACGCCGCAGAACGGCACTGAGTTTAGCCAAACAGCGCAAATTATTCCAACTGACAACCCTTCAAAAATCGAGGTCACAGAGTTGTTTTGGTACGGTTGTCCACATTGTTACGCGCTAGAGCCACAGCTTGCAGCTTGGGTGAAAGCCTTACCAAAAGACGTCACATTTAAACGTGTACCTGGCCTACCTCGTCCTGATTGGGCTCCAATGGCTAAGGCGTTCTATGTGATGGAATCATTAGGCTTGTCAGAAAAACTACACAGCAAGCTTTTTGAAGCGCTTCATAAACAAAAGGCTTTTTTACCAAACGATGAAAAGGCGACCATCGACTGGATCACGAAAGAAAGTGGTTTAGATCGTAAAAAGGTGGAGACTGAATTTAACTCATTCTCACTCAACACCAAGCTCAACCAAGCAGCACAAATCTTCCGTGCATCTGGTGCAACCGGCGTACCTACCCTCATCATTGATGGCAAGTACATCACGTCAGTGACGATGGCTGGCGGCAACCAAGAGGTATTCAACGTTGCCAACTACATCATCGAAAACATTCGTAAAGACAAAGCCGCTAAAAAATAAGTAAAGACACAAGCACGTGTCCCCACTTAAAGTATTTATCACCGGCGCTTCCAGTGGCATAGGGCAGGCACTAGCCCAGCACTATGCCAAGAAGGGCGCCATCATCGGGTTAGCCGCGCGCCGCGCTGACCTGCTCACCAAGCTCCAAGAATCACTCCCAACCGAATCGGTAAGCTACCCACTGGATGTCAGGGATGCGGACGCCTTAGAAAACGCGGCGCAGGACTTTGTCGCCCGATTTGGTGCACCTGACATTGTGATCGCCAATGCGGGCGTGAGCGCGGGCACCCTCACCGAGAACAAGCATGACCTCAACACCTTCAAGGGCGTGGTGGACATTAATTTGCTTGGCATGGTCTACACCTTTCAGCCATTCATTGCGTCGATGAAGCAGATGCGTAAGGGTAGCCTGGTAGGTATTGCGAGTGTAGCCGGCGTTAGAGGACTGCCAGGGGCTGGCGCTTATAGCGCCTCCAAGGCAGCCGTGATTGCCTATCTTGAGAGCCTACGCGTTGAACTCAATCTAGACGGGATCAGTGTCACCACCATTGCCCCCGGCTATATCAAAACGCCGATGACCGACATCAACGCGTACGCCATGCCATTCTTAATGGCGCCTGATGTTGCCGCCAAGAAATTCGCCCGAGCCATCGCTAATAAGAAACGCTTTATCGTGATTCCATGGCAGATGGGGTGGGTGGCTCGGGTCATGCGCTTTCTACCGCCATGGCTCTGGGACTGTCTCATGAAGCACGCCCCGCGTAAGGCACATGCGAACTGGGATTGGCTTTAATGCTTAACCTCTCCATCCACTCCATTCAGTTCACAATCGAGATCGTTGCCACGTTTGCGTTTGCGCTTTCGGGGCTCATCGCGGGGATCCGAAAGCGAATGGATGTGGTCGGCCTGTGTATCGTGAGCGGGGTGTCTGCCTTTGGCGGCGGAACGCTAAGAGATATGTTGCTCGATAGGCGCCCATTCTTCTGGGTCAGCCATTCACTTTGGTTATGGGGGTTGATCGCGACCTGTCTCTTTGCGATGTTTTTTATGCGTGAGCGTCACATCGGCCTCACCGAAAAAGCCATTCAAATTCCGGATGCCTTGGGCCTTGGCTTATTTACAGCACTCGGCACACAAATCGCTTTGGAACTGGGGATGCCGGCAATCGTTGCGGCGCTCATGGGGATGATGACGGCGGTGTTTGGCGGGGTGCTGAGGGACATTTGCTGTAACGAGATCCCGAAGGCGTTCAGCGACCATCAACCCTATGCGGTGCTCGCGTTCTTGGGGAGCTGGTTACTCATCGGGCTCACGGCGCTCAATTTGCCAGAGGGGCTTATTCTGTTCTTATCCGCAAGCTTTACAACCATCTTGCGGGTGTTGGCGATTCAATTGAAGTGGCAGCTACCCAGCCAAAGAATCATCAAGCCCTAGTTGGTGGTTTGGCGTTTTTTCCAAAGCGCTAAGTACTCATCTGACTGATTGAGCAGGTCCTCATTCATCTCTTCAAACTCGTTCGCTGGCGGCATATCGGCCTCCTTCGAGATCGCGGTATAGCCCAAGCCCAACTTACCACCCTCAACCTTAAACCCGATGAATGCTAGGATGGTGGGGAACATATCAAAGTGAAGAATCTCCTCACGATTCTTAATGACTGGCTTCGGTGAGATGAGCAAGTTAAACACGTGGCGCTCCTTAACCGTCTCGAGCTTATCGTAGACAGGGTTCTCCATCGCCAGATGATCGCCCACGATCACCACGTTGGTATCCTTTAGCATCTTGTTCTGGCGCATGAACTGCACAAACTCAGCCACCTGGTTAGACGTGCACTCCACGATCCCGTTGAAGTCTTTAATCCCGTGCGCCTTACAGTACTTGGAGAAGTGGCCGTCCGGACCATGCGTATCAATTGTATTAAAGGTGAGATTAAATGGCTGATTCTTGGCATGGAGCTCGATTAACTTTTCCTTCACCAAGGCGAACAGGTCATCATCGTAGAGTCCCCAGAAGTTCATATCCTTATCGGTACGGTTACCCTTGAGCTCTTCACGGCCATATACCTCATCGTAGTGATGGTCCTGGAAGAATTTCCCCTTGCCTGAAAACGCCAGCGCATCGCCCGCCATGTAAACGTTGTGATAACCAGCACTGTGCAAAATGTCACCCAAGCAGACCGCGTTGGGAAGGAAGGATTTAATGTTCTCGCCCTGGTCATTCCCGTCATATAGGCTCACGCTCTTTAACGGCAAACCACACTGCGTTGAGGTGATGCCGGCGATTGTCCAACCAGTCCCCGGCGCCTGCTTAAAGCTCCCAAAGCTCACCCCATTAAAATGCGACAAGCTCGTGAGCAGGTCCTTGCCAAACATCTTAGGGTCCTTGTAGGTATCCTCTAAGCTCTCAACGTAAATTAACACCAAGTTTTTGGGCTTCACCGCCTCGACCTTTACCTTAGCAGGATAAACATAGTGCGCAGCAAAATAGTCCTTGCCGAACTGGTTATGCACAAAGGCCGTCACCGAGAACTGTACACAGAAGTAGATCGCAGATGCAATCAGGACATAGAGCGGTGCACGGTGGTTGATGAACCAGTAGAACACCTTCACCACGTGAAGGTTAGCCGCGCGGGCCGGCCGCGTGAGCCAGTGGATGGAACCGTGTGTCAGAAAGAGGGCGATGGAGGATTCAATGAGCACCAAGAGTGCAGAAAGCCCAGCGGGTAGCGCAACGCAATAGCTTAAGAAGCTCTTAATAAGCGCGGTATCGGTATCGACCAAGCCATCCATCCCGAACTGCGCATGGTAGAGCACCTGCTCTAGGGATGGCTCACCAAAGTTATCGGCGATCCAGTAGGCGATGGCCGTTAAAAAGAACGCTAAAAGGTAAGTTAAAAAACGAATCAGCGCACGCAGCTGATGGCGATGACGATTATGTATCTGCTGAATACGCGTTAGCACTCTAAAACCCCAACCAACGAGCTACTCAACGGTCACAGATTTAGCGAGGTTACGTGGCTTGTCGACATCAGTCCCCTTGAGCAGGGCCGCATGGTAGGCAAGCATCTGCACGGGGATCGTGTGTAGGATTGGGGAGAGCACGCCCACATGACGTGGCGTACGGATCACGTGAACACCTTCACTCTCCGCGAAGTGGCTGTCAGCATCTGCAAACACAAACAGCTGACCACCGCGCGCGGCAACTTCCTGCATATTTGATTTCACCTTCTCGAGCAGGGCATCGTTAGGTGCGATCACAACGATAGGCATGTCACTATCCACAAGCG
Source organism: uncultured Methylophilaceae bacterium (assembly GCA_903899965.1). Taxonomy (GTDB): domain Bacteria; phylum Pseudomonadota; class Gammaproteobacteria; order Burkholderiales; family Methylophilaceae; genus Methylopumilus_A. The sequence goes on from CAIULB010000004.1 coordinate 28,897, forward strand.
CCAATGGCCCATGTTTAAGCTCACCGGCAGGGTAAGCCTCGGCGTGGATGTAACTGATCTCCTTGAGCTTGAGCGCACCCTCTAAGGCGATCGGGTAATGGATGCCACGACCCAAGAAAAGTGCGTGGTGTTTATTCGCAAACGCCTTCGCCCACTCACGGATTTGTGGCTCAAGATTAAGTGCGTGCTGGACGCTCACCGCGAGCTGCCGGAGTGCGTTTAGGTATGACTGCTCTTGCGCTTTCTTGAGCAGGCCGCGCTGCTTAGCGAGCGTTGCTGCCAAGGTGAATAGCGCAACCAATTGGGTTGTGAATGCTTTCGTTGATGCCACACCGATCTCCGCACCTGCACGGGTGTAGAACACAAGTGCTGATGCACGAGGAATCGCGCTCTCTTGCACGTTACAAATCGCGAGGGTTAGATTTTGGCCTAATGACTTAGCGTGCTTGAGCGCCTCCATCGTGTCGAGCGTCTCGCCAGACTGAGAAATGGTGACGATTAACTGCTTAGGATTTGGTACAGATTGACGGTAACGGTACTCACTCGCGATCTCGACGCTCGTTGGTAGCTTCGCAATATCCTCAATCCAATACTTTGCGGTCAGGGCTGCGTAGTAGCTGGTCCCCGCCGCCAGGATGAGGATGCTATCGACCTCATTAAAAATGGCTTCAGCGCCATCACCGAAGAGGGCTGGGGAGAATTGGTTGTCATCGATGAGCGCCTCAATGGTATCGGTCAGCGCACGTGGTTGCTCATGGATTTCTTTTTGCATGAAGTGGGCGTAAGGGCCCAGCTCCATCGAGGCCAATGAAACATCGCTCATGTGGACCTTGCGTGTCACGGTTTTGCCGTCAGCGCCATAGACCGTCACACCGTCGCGGCGAACCTCAGCCACGTCGCCATCCTCCAAGTACATCACCTTGCGGGTAACGGAGAGCACGGCAGAAACGTCGGATGCGATAAAGTTTTCACCCTCGCCCAAGCCAACGAGTAATGGACATCCAAAGCGCGCCGTAATCATGGCGTTTGGTTCTTTGACAGAGATGACACTGATCGCAAATGCGCCGGTTAACTCACTCACCGCCTTCTGTGTTGAAGCAAGGAGCGCCAACCCTTGGTTGTGGTAGTAGTGAATAAGATGGGCGATCACCTCGGTGTCAGTCTGTGATTCGAACACATAACCCAGCTTGGCTAAACGATCGCGCTGCTCATCATGGTTCTCAATGATGCCGTTATGTACAACAGCGATTTCACCCTTTGAAACGTGTGGGTGCGCGTTGCTCTCAGTAACACCGCCGTGCGTTGCCCAGCGCGTATGCCCAATACCCAACTGACCACTAAGCTGAACCTCGTTGGCCTTGTCGGTCATCGCAGCGACACGACCAACCGCGCGAACGCGCTCAATGGACGCACCATTTAACACCGCAATCCCGGCTGAGTCATAGCCGCGATACTCGAGACGGCTTAGGCCCTCAATCAAGGTTGAGACGATGTTTCTATTTGCAATAGCGCCAACAATGCCACACATATTCTTCTTTCTGAATAACTCTAATTATTTTTTAACTGGTCGTTTCCAGCTGGCAATACTCTTCTGATCCTTGGCTCTGCAGAAGGTTAACTGGCCTGCAGGGGCATTTTTTGTAATCGTTGATCCAGCCGCAATTGTAGCACCTTCACCAATGACCACAGGGGCAACTAGCTGTGTATCGGAACCAATAAATACATCATCCTCGATCACGGTTCTATATTTATTCACGCCATCGTAGTTACAGGTAATCGTCCCCGCACCGATGTTCACGTTCTTACCGATGGTAGCGTCGCCTACGTAGCTCAGATGGTTTACCTTAGACCCCACACCAACCTGGCTGTTCTTAATCTCAACAAAGTTACCAACATGCGCCAAATCCGCAATCTCCGCACCAGGGCGTAGTCGCGCATAGGGGCCAAGCTTACAATCGGCTGCAACGCTTGCCTGGTCGATGTGTGTAAAGGCCGCCACCTGCGTGCCCTTGCCGACAGCGCTATCCTTGATCACGCAATATGGGCCGATCTTTACCCCGTCACCTAATGTGACCTTACCCTCAAAGACACAACCCACGTCAATTTCCACGTCCTTGCCGATCGTTAGGCTACCTCGCACATCAATCCTGAGTGGATCGGCGAGTGTGGCACCTGCTTGCATGAGTGCGCCGGCGTAGCGTGCCTGGTAGATGCGCTCTAGGTTTGCAAGGTCTGCCTTGGAGTTTACCCCCTCGACAGATGCCTCATCGTGCGTGATCTCACCCACGACCGTGAGTCCGTCAGCCACCGCCATCGCCACTATGTCGGTGAGATAGTATTCGCCCTGTGCGTTGTTGTTGCTCAGGCGAGAGAGCCATGCCTTGAGATGTTGATTTGCAGCAGCGATGATGCCCGTATTTACTTCCGTAATTAAGCGCTGCGCGTCCGTTGCGTCCTTATGCTCAACAATCGCTAATATCTGCTGATTCGCATCCCTGACGATGCGGCCATAACCCGCTGGCTTTTGTTTGCTAACGGTTAGCAGGCCAAGTGCCTTAGTCTTATCGAGTAAAACGAGGCAACTCTGCTGATTAAGGAGGGGCACATCGCCCAATAGAATCAGTGTTGTGCCATCTGCATCTAGATGTGGTGAAGCCTGAAGTACCGCGTGCCCTGTGCCGAGCTGCTCCTTCTGCTCAACCCATATGATGTCCTCATGGGCAAAGGCTGATGGCACGGCATCACCACCGTAACCGTATACAACTACCACCTTGCTTGGTTTCAACTCCTTAGCGGCATCGATCACGTGCTGTAAGAGCGCCTTGCCCGCTAAACGATGCAAGACCTTTGGCATGACCGATTGCATGCGCGTCCCTTTTCCCGCAGCAAGAATCACGATGTTAAGATTTTTTATACTCATAATTGAATGATGACTTTTGGTTTTACGCAATGTATTTCATTGTAATGGAATCAGCCCTACATAACAAAAAAGGCAGCCTCAGCTGCCTTTCTTTTATGCTTCTAAAACAATGCTGCTTAGTGAGTATTTTTACGCAACTTAGCAATAGCTTGTAGTTGAGCCAATGCCTCAACCAACTCGCTCTGTGCCAATGCGTAATTAACTTCGCTAGCGTTACTCTTCAAGGTCTCTTCAGCAAGGCGTTTAACTTCCAATGCTTTTGCCTCATCCAAGTCATGACCACGAATTGCTGTGTCAGCAAGTACAGTCACCAAACCTGGTTGAACTTCAAGAATGCCACCAGAAACAAAGATTAATTGCTCATCGCCTGCTGCTAATTTAATACGTAACGCACCTGGCTTAATACTTGTAAGCATAGGCGTGTGACGTGGATAAATACCAACTTCACCCATGATCGCAGGTGCGACAACGAACTCTGCCTCACCTGAGAAAATGGATTCTTCAGCACTGACTACATCGATTTGTATTGTTGCCATATTTAGTTACCTATTTGCTTTCTGTCTGTTTAGCTAGTTTTTATAGCAAATTACAGAGTTTTAGCTTTTTCTACAGCTTCTTCAATTGCACCAACCATGTAGAACGCTTGTTCTGGTAGGTGATCGTAATCACCGTTTACAATACCTTTGAAACCTTTGATTGTTTCTTTCAATGGTACGTATTTACCTGGAGCGCCAGTAAACACTTCAGCAACGTGGAATGGTTGTGACAAGAAACGTTGGATCTTACGCGCACGCGCAACAGCCAATTTGTCTTCTGGTGCCAACTCGTCCATACCAAGAATCGCAATAATGTCGCGCAACTCTTTATAACGTTGTAGTGTTTGTTGAACGCTACGTGCAACAGCATAATGCTCTTCACCAACAACGAGTGGATCCAATTGACGTGATGTTGAGTCAAGTGGGTCAACCGCAGGGTAAATACCCAATGAAGCGATGTCACGTGACAACACAACTGTTGAGTCCAAATGTTGGAATGTTGTCGCTGGTGATGGGTCAGTCAAGTCATCCGCAGGAACGTAAACCGCTTGAATAGAAGTAATAGAACCAACTTTAGTTGATGTAATACGTTCTTGTAGGCGACCCATTTCTTCTGCCAATGTAGGTTGGTAACCCACAGCTGATGGCATACGACCTAGCAACGCTGACACTTCAGTACCAGCCAATGTGTAACGGTAGATGTTATCCACGAAGAACAAGATGTCACGGCCTTCGTCACGGAATTTCTCAGCCATTGTCAAACCTGACAACGCTACACGTAAACGGTTGCCTGGTGGTTCGTTCATTTGACCGAACACCATCGCTACTTTTGACTCAGCCATGTTATCTAGTTTAATAACACCAGCTTCAGCCATCTCGTGGTAGAAGTCGTTACCTTCACGAGTACGTTCACCTACACCCGCGAACACTGACAAACCTGAGTGCTCTTTAGCGATGTTGTTAATAAGCTCAAGCATGTTAACTGTTTTACCTACACCAGCACCGCCGAACAGACCAACTTTACCGCCCTTAGCAAACGGACATACCAAGTCAATCACCTTGATACCTGTTTCTAGCAAGTCTACTGATGGAGACAATTCTTCAAAAGTAGGTGCGTGTTGGTGAATTTCACGACGTTCGTCTGTTGCGATTGGACCAGCTTCGTCGATTGGACGACCTAGAACGTCCATCACACGACCTAGTGTCGCTGTACCTACTGGTACAGAGATGCCAGCGCCAGTAGCTTTCACTGACATGCCGCGACGTAAGCCGTCACTTGAACCCATTGCAATGGTACGAACAATGCCGTCACCTAATTGCTGTTGAACTTCGAATGTCAGGCCAGCTTCTGCTGTAGAACCTGCTTCGTCTAATACCAAGGCTTCATAAACCTTAGGCATTTGGTCACGTGGAAATTCCACGTCAACAACAGCGCCGATACACTGTACAACTTTACCTTGACTCATCTTAATGATCCCCATCTATGCTTAATTCGATATTTATATTCGATATTGATGTCGTTATTAACCCGATACCGCTGCCGCACCACCAACGATTTCAGAAATTTCTTTCGTAATCGCCGCTTGACGCGCTTTGTTATAAACCAGTTTCAATTCGCCAATCACAGTCTTCGCATTATCAGACGCTGCTTTCATCGCAACCATACGAGCACTTTGCTCAGATGCCATGTTTTCAGCTACTGCTTGATAAATGACTGATTCAACATAACGAACCATCAAATCATCAATCACCACTTGCGCATCAGGCTCGTAGATGTAATCCCAGTGACCTTTAGGTGCACCAAGGTTTTCACCTGAAAGTGGTAGTAGTTGCTCTAATTTCGTTTCTTGTTTCATTGCGTTAATGAATTTGTTGTACACAACATACAACTGATCAATTTCGCCAGCAACGTAAGCATCTAACATCACTTTGATTGGGCCGATAAGTTTTTCCATCTGTGGCGCATCGCCCAAACCAGTCATTTGCGATTTCACATTTGCACTGATTCGGTTCATCAGGCCTAAGCCCTTGTTACCGATTGCACACACTTGTACAGACAGATTGTCAGCTTCCCAAGCTTGCATTTGATTCACTGCAACACGCAACACGTTAGTGTTTAAGCCGCCGCACAAACCTTTGTCCGAAGTAACAACGATCACGCCGACGTTTTTAACGCCTTCACGTTTTACTAGGAAAGGGTGCTTGTACTCAGGCTCAGCATGAGACATGTGCGCCGCAACATTGCGAATCTTTTCTGCGTATGGACGGGCAGCGCGCATACGATCCTGCGCTTTACGCATTTTCGATGCCGCCACCATTTCCATGGCTTTAGTGATCTTACGTGTATTTTCTACACTTTTGATCTTGGTTCTAATTTCCTTACTACCAGCCATTATTTAGCTCCAGCTTGAGTACGAATTAATAAGCGCTATTTGCTTTGAAATCTTCAATAGCTGATGTCAATTCTTTGTCATCTTCTTTTGATAGATCTAAAGTTGATTCAATGCGCTCTACCAAGCCTTTATATTTAGCTTTAATGAATGCGTGCAATGCAGATTCAAATGCTAATACTTTAGTCACTGGCACGTCATCCAAGTAACCCTTGTTAGCTGCTTGCAAGCTGATTGCCATTTCTGAAACAGAAAGTGGCAAGTATTGCGCTTGCTTCATCAACTCAGTAACCAAACGACCGCGTTCAAGTTGCTTACGAGTTGCTTCATCCAAATCTGAAGCGAACTGAGCAAACGCTGCCAATTCACGGTATTGAGCAAGTGCCAAACGTACACCGCCGCCAAGCTTCTTAACAACCTTAGTTTGCGCAGCACCACCAACGCGAGACACTGAAATACCAGCGTTAATCGCAGGACGGATACCAGCGTTGAACAAGTCTGTTTCCAAGAAGATTTGACCGTCAGTAATAGAAATCACGTTAGTTGGAACGAATGCAGAAACGTCACCAGCTTGTGTTTCAATGATTGGCAATGCAGTCAATGAACCTGTTTTACCCTTAACTTCACCATTAGTGAATTTTTCTACGTACTCTTCGTTTACACGGGCAGCACGCTCTAGCAAACGTGAGTGGAGGTAGAACACGTCACCTGGATAAGCTTCACGACCTGGTGGACGGCGAAGCAATAGTGAAATTTGACGGTAAGCAATAGCTTGTTTTGTCAAATCATCGTAAATGATCAATGCATCTTGACCACGATCACGGAAGTATTCACCCATCGTACATCCTGAGTACGGAGCAATAAATTGCAACGCTGCAGAATCAGAAGCTGAAGCTGCAACAATGATTGTGTACTCAAGCGCACCGTATTGTTCAAGTTTACGTACCACGTTAGCAATCGTTGAAGCCTTTTGGCCAACCGCTACATAGATACAGGTCATGTTCTGACCCTTTTGATTGATGATCGCATCAACTGCAACTGCTGTCTTACCAGTTTGGCGGTCACCAATAATCAATTCACGTTGACCGCGGCCAACTGGAACCATTGAGTCAATCGCTTTAATACCAGTTTGTACTGGTTGAGAAACTGATTTACGTGCAATAACACCTGGCGCAACTTTTTCAATTTTGTCAGTCATTTTTGCGTTGATTGGGCCCTTGCCGTCAATTGGACGACCTAGCGCATCAACCACACGACCGATAAGCTCTGGACCTACTGGCACTTCCAAAATACGACCTGTACATTTACATACGTCGCCTTCTGTAATGTGTTCGTAGTCACCAAGAACAACGGCGCCAACAGAGTCACGCTCTAGGTTTAACGCTAAACCGAATGTATTGCCTGGGAACTCGATCATTTCACCAGCCATTACATTTGATAGGCCGTGAATACGAACAATACCGTCCGTTACTGAAACCACTGTACCTTGGGTACGTGCTTCAGCAGTCGTGGAGAAATTCTCCAATCGGCTTTTAATCAGTTCACTGATTTCTGATGTTGATAACTGCATTTTTATGTCTCCTGACCTATGATGGTCTAAACTTTTAAGTGTCTAACCTTTAAGCGTGTATGCAAGTGACTGTAATTGGCCGCGCACTGATGCATCGATCACTGTATCGCCAACCACAATTTTGATCCCACCGATTAATTCAGGATCCAATTTCACTTGAGCTTCAATTTTTTTACCGAACTTCGCTTCTAACTGCTTAACTAAAGCACTTACTTGCGCATCCGTTGGTTTTGAAGCCGCTGTTAATTCTGCCTCTAGCGTACCTTCATCTAGCGCTTTTAATTCCTCAAACGCAGCAACAATGTCAGCAATAATTACTAGTCGATCATTCTCAACTAATAGTTTTACCAAATTCACTGCCGCATCACTTAGCTTGCCATCAAAAATGGCAAGTAGTGCGCGCTCAAGTTCGCTTGAGGGTAATTTCGGGTCATCGATTAAAGCTTTTACTTGTGCGTTATCAGAAACCGCAGCAATTAAAGCTAATTCGTCAGACCATTTAGCTAGTGCTTTTTTTTCCTTAGCCAAGCGGAAAACCGCTGTGGCATAAGGTCTCGCTATCGTTATCGCTTCAGCCATGATTTACCAAGGCCTCCTAAAGCTCTTTAGCGATTGCAGTTAGAATCTCTGCGTGCGCTTTAGCGTCAATTTCTTTACGCAAGATTTTTTCAGCACCAGCGATGGCTAACGTCGACACTTGTTGACGTAGACCTTCCTTGGCACGATTAATCTCTTGCTCGATTTCAGCTTTTGCACCAGTGATAATGCGATCGCCTTCAGCTTTAGCTGTGCCCTTAGCATCTTCAACGATTTGAGTCGCACGCTTCTCAGCAAGCGCTAAAATCTCAGAGGCTTTTACCTTAGCTTCAGCAAGTGCTTCAGAAGCACGCTTTGAAGACTGCTCTAATTCAGCACGGCCTTTTTCACCAGCAGCCAAACCATCAGCAATTTCTTTCTGACGTGTTTCGATTGCATTTAGCAAAGGTGGCCACACAAATTTCATGGTGAACACGATGAGCACAAAGAATGCAATCGCTTGTGCTACCAGTGTAAAGTTAATATCCATTTTTGCTCCCAGACTCCAGTTAAGCTAATGATTTATCTAATAGCTTAGTGAGGAACAACGCTTAATAGTGGGTTAGCAAATGCGAACATCATTGCAAGACCAACACCGATAATGAATGAAGCATCGATAAGACCCAATAGCAAGAATACTTTACCTTGCAATGCTGGGATCATTTCTGGTTGGCGAGCTGCGCCTTCCAAGAAGCTAGCACACATGATACCAATACCGATACAAGCGCCAGCAGCGCCCAAACCGATGATTAGGCCAATACCAATGCCAGTGTATGCTTGAATTGTTGCTAAAAATTGAACAGCTTCCATTACGTTTCCTTTCAAATTGAGGGATATTACAAGTACTACAATTACAAACTAAATTACTAAACTACTAAAAAAACAAACAAACTATTAATGACTTTCTTGAGCCATTGCTAAATAAACTACTGTCAGCATCATGAAGATGAAGGCTTGCAACGCAACAATCAGAATATGGAAAATTGACCATCCAGCGCCTAAAATTGCGCCAGCGATTGTGCCCGTTACGCCTGTAGCAGCCCATAAGCCTAACAACAAGAAAATAACCTCACCCGCATACATATTGCCGAATAGTCGCAATGAGTGTGAAAGTGGTTTAGATACGTATTCGATTAGGTTGAATAAGAAGTTTGCTGGCCAAATCAGTGGGTTTGTTCCGAATGGTGAACAGAACAACTCATGAATCCAACCGCCAAGACCCTTCGCCTTAATAGCAAAGTAGATCATCAAGAACCATACGGTTAGTGCTAGTGCGAATGTTGTGTTGATATCAGAGGTAGGAACAACGCGCCACTTAGTATGCTCGCCACCAATTTTAGCAACCAGGGCAGCAACCCAATCTACCGGCAAGAAGTCCATGGCGTTCATCATTAGCACCCAAACAAACACCGTCAGTGCAGCTGGCGCAATAAACGCATGGCGGTCGCCGTGGTAGATGTTTTTAACTTGGTCATCAACGAAATCAAATACCAATTCCATGAAAGCTTGGCGTTTAGTTGGTACGCCAGCAGTAGCGCCACGTGCAACCCACCAGATAAGACCCAGTGTGATCACACCCAACACCACTGACATCACAAGCGTATCAACGTGCAATGACCAAAATGATCCATTACCAATTGATTGGCTGTTAAATGAAAGGTGATGCTCAATGTAGCTAGATGGAGTTAATGCGTGTTCAGTTGCCATAAATCAAACCCTTAAAAACTTGCGTCTATCTTTATTTTTTATCTAAACCAAAAAATGCCGCACCAGACAATATTGCTGATGCCGCCAAGCCCAAAATCAAAGCGATTGGGACCAAATGTTCGTTGTATAACTTAAAAGTTAAGAACAGTAACAAGGCGATGATAAAGATCTTCACCGCTTCTGCCTTAAGCATTGTGATGAGGATTGCACCTGCGTTATTTTTCTTATCGCCACTCTTAGCAATTAGTGCACCAGCCAGGCCGCCAAGTACCGCGGACATCCCGCCAGCGAGGGCTGAAATGGCTGCGTGCTTACCTGAAACCGCACCAGTACTTTCAGCCAATACAAACGCCAGCACCGCTACTGAAATGGTCGCTATAAGCTGCCACTTCACCATCTGTTTGTACACCTGTGCTGTTTTAATGTTTTCCATTTTTTGTTAATTTTTTGATAAAACAGCACAAATCTATATGTGTGAAGTCCGCGATTGTCTTGTTTTATTCAATTCAAGTCAAGTCTAGCAGAGCACTTTTAATGAATTTTAGAAAGAATCTCATCCAGCTGATCTAAGCTGGCATAGCGTATTTTCAGGGTGCCGGAACCGTTTTTACTGCTATCAATCGCCACCGCAGCGCCTAGACGTTGCGCGAGGGTTTCCTGCAACCTCAAGACGTCGCGATCCTTCGCAGCCGCTTTGGTCGGCGCACTCACTGCACTGGATAGCTTCTTCACTAATTGTTCTGCCGCACGCACTGACAGCTGGTTCTGCACGATCTCTTCCGCTGCGGCGATCTGCTTCGCGCCATCTAGCATGAGGAGTGCACGCGCATGCCCCATATCCAATTTGGCTTGGGCCAACATCTCCTGCACGACGCCGTGTAGGTTCTGCAATCGAAGTAGGTTGGTCACGGCACTGCGTGAGCGTCCTACGGCCTGGGCAGCACTTTCGTGCGTCATGTTGAACTCTTCAATCAGGCGCTGAATACCATTTGCCTCTTCGATTGGGTTGAGGTTTTCACGCTGAATATTTTCAATAAGCGCCATCGCGAGGGCGACATCATCCGCAATCTCTCGGATGATGACCGGCACTTCCTTAAGTCCAGCTAGCTGCGACGCTCTCCATCTTCTTTCACCGGCGATAATTTCATACTTCCCGCCATCCACAAGGCGGACAACGATTGGCTGCATGATGCCCTGGGCACGGATAGAATCCGCCAAGCTCTCTAGCGAGGCCTGGTCCATGTGCGTTCTTGGTTGGTACTTGCCGGGCTGAAGATTCTCTACCGGCAGAGTCACTAAGCTATCTGGCTGGCTGCTGGCACTCTCATCATTCGCCAACAGCGCATCCAGCCCACGTCCCAAACCTTTAAGTTTCACCATTTTTTGTCCAATTCACCTGATACTAAAGTATTTATTGTGTTGCTTTTTGTTTCGCGTTTTCTCTGTCGAGAATCTCTTTAGCGAGCTGCAGATAAGCTTGCGCGCCCTTTGAAGATTTATCGTAAATCAGCGCCGGCATCCCGTAGCTTGGCGCCTCAGCTAAACGCACGTTTCGAGGGATTAGAGTGCTGTATACCTTGTCCCCAAAGTGGCCCACCAACTGTGCCGAAACCTGCTGCGCGAGCATGTTGCGATTATCGAACATGGTTCTGAGGAGCCCCTCTATCTCTAGTGTTGGGTTGAGGTGAGTACGCACTTTCTTAATCGTATTGACCAAATCTGAGAGGCCCTCGAGCGCATAGTATTCGCACTGCATCGGGATCATCACCGCATGCGCCGCCGTCAAGGCGTTCACCGTCACGAGGTTGAGGGCAGGGGGGCAATCCAGCAACACATAGTCGTACTGACCCTTGATTGCAGCTAGCGCCACCTTCAACTTAGTCTCGCGTCCAATCTCGTTCACAAGCTCAACCTCAGCACCGGCGAGATCTCTGTTGGCCGGCAACACATCGAAGTTACTTTTTTCTGTTTTCTGGGTGACCTCTGCAACGGTCTTCTCACCGATCAGCACGTGATAGATCGTGTGCTTCATCTGCGCCTTATCGATACCGCTCCCCGTTGTCGCGTTACCCTGTGGATCCAAATCGATCAATAGCACACGGCTACCAAAGGTCGCCAAGCTTGCCGCTAGATTGACACAGGTCGTCGTCTTACCAACGCCGCCCTTTTGATTTGTAATCGCTAATATTTTCATGTTGCCGCCTACTTTATTTTGTTTGATTGCTAACGGGCTGATATGGCAAGAATACCAAGTGTCTTTGTGCATCAAGCCCAGGCACATTTAATACTTCAACCTTAGAGGCGGTCACGCCTGTCTTTTTAAGTAAGTAAGTCAGCTCAACCTCTGGGTATACACCCTTCATCGCCAACCACTTGCCCTGTGCGTCCAGCAGGTGATGCGTCAGCGAGATGAACAAACTTAAATCTGAAAACGCGCGGGAGATAATGATCTCAAACCTCCTCGCTGGGGCGATTTCCTCAACGCGGCCATCCAGCACCTCTAAGTTTGTGATGCCAAGCTCAGCCTTCGCCTGTCGCATGAAGCTTACCTTCTTGCTGTTTGAGTCAATCACCGCCACCTGTAAATCAGGCAAACAGATTGCGAGTGGAATCCCAGGCAACCCAGCGCCGCTACCAACATCGAGCAAATGCTTCGCATCGATATGGGGCAACACCACCAAGCTATCCAAGAGGTGAAGGGTCACCATCTCATCCGCATCACGGACCGCGGTGAGGTTGTGCACCTTGTTCCACTTCTGCATCAGCGCGAGGTAGCCAAGCAGCTTCTGCTGAACCTGACCAGAGATCGGAAGTGCGGCCGCCGCTATGCCTTGCTGGAGGATAGCCTGCTGACTCATGCGACCTTTTCACCATCCGCGTTAATAGATTTAGCACGGCTCTTTCGCTTTAGATAGACAAGGAGGAGGGACACGGCAACAGGAGTAACCCCTGACACGCGCCCAGCCTGGCCAATGGTTTGTGGCTTATGCTGGGCAAGCTTCTGCTGCACCTCAATCGATAAACCATGAACATCGGCGTAGTCCATATCCTCAGGGATCTTCATGTGCTCACTACCAAGCGCACGCGCAATCTCTTCCTGCTGCCTGTCGATATAGCCCTGATACTTCGCCGCGATGTCCACCTGCTGGCGCACGTCCTCAGGGATGTCTGCATAGTTAACCGCAGCCCCACTAGTCGGCAAACTCAACAAGCTCTCATAGCTTAATTCAGGGCGACGTAATAACTCAAAGAGCGAGTACTCGTGCTCAATCGCCTTACCGAGCACCCGAATCGCCTCCTCCTTGGGAAGGGTTCCAGGGCGCACCCATGTTGATTTCAGGCGCTCCTGCTCACGGAGGATCGCCTCCTGTTTGCGTGAGAAAGCCTCCCAGCGCACATCATCCACTAAACCAATCTTACGACCGGCCTCTGTGAGTCGGATATCCGCATTATCTTCGCGAAGTAGCAGGCGGTATTCCGCACGGCTTGTGAACATACGATACGGCTCGGTGACGCCGCGCGTGATGAGGTCGTCTACGAGTACGCCTAAGTAGGCTTGGTTACGGCTTGGGCACCAACTCTCTTTTTCTTGGGCAAATAGGGCAGCGTTCGCGCCAGCCAATAAGCCTTGCGCGCCAGCCTCTTCATAACCTGTGGTGCCGTTAATTTGACCGGCGAAGAACAGGCCATTGACCGCCTTGGTTTCAAGCGAGTCCTTGAGCCCGCGCGGGTCGTAGTAGTCGTACTCAATCGCATAGCCAGGGCGCAAGATGTGCGCATTCTCTAAGCCGCGGATGGAGCGCACTAGCTGATACTGAATATCAAAAGGGAGGCTGGTTGAGATCCCGTTAGGGTAGATCTCGTTGGTCTCCAAGCCCTCGGGTTCTAAGAAAATCTGGTGGGATTCTTTATCGGAGAAGCGGTGAATCTTGTCCTCAACAGATGGACAGTAGCGAGGACCGATTCCCTCAATGACGCCCGTATACATCGGCGACCTGTCCAAACCACTTCGAATAATGTCGTGCGTTCTCTCATTCGTGTGGGTGATCCAGCAGGGCACCTGTCTAGGGTGCTGACTCGCGCTACCCAAGAATGAGAACACCGGCACAGGATTATCCCCCGGCTGCTCCAGCATCACTGAGTAATCAATCGTGCGGCCGTCGATGCGTGGCGGTGTCCCTGTCTTCAGGCGGCCCACCGGCAAGCCGATCTCTCTTAATCTTGCGGCCAATGAAATCGCAGGTGGATCACCCGCACGGCCAGCCTGGTAATGGCTCAAGCCCACGTGAACGAGGCCTGCCAAGAACGTCCCAGCGGTAAGCACCACGGCCTTTGCCTCAAAGCGTAGACCAATTTGCGTGACCACGCCCATGACCTTGTCACCGTCGAGAATGATGTCGTCTACCGCCTGCTGGAACAGCCAGAGATTCTCTTGGTTCTCTAAACGATGGCGAATTGCCGCCTTGTAGAGGATGCGATCCGCCTGCGCTCTCGTCGCACGAACGGCCGGACCCTTACTTGAGTTTAATGTGCGGAACTGAATGCCACCCTCATCGGTTGCCGCCGCCATTGCACCACCGAGCGCATCAATCTCTCGCACAAGGTGGCCCTTGCCAATCCCGCCAATGGAAGGATTGCAGGACATCTGACCCAGCGTCTCGATGTTGTGGGTGAGCAGCAGGGTTTTTTGGCCCATGCGCGCCGCCGCCAAGGCGGCTTCAGTACCCGCATGACCCCCACCAATGACGATCACATCAAATTTTTCTGTGTATTGCATGTAAATAATGCTTAATAACGAAAGGCTTGTATCTTACTTTAATCTGCACATGCCGTCATGTTTAAGCACGATGTTTCACGTGAAACATGGGGGCATTTACAAATATTATGAAAACGACATATTTCGTTAACATAAATGCAATATTATCCATATAATGTGAATTGGTAAGTTGGTATGCTTATTGCTCACAAATATTGTGTTTAAGAAACGTACTTTTAATAAATCGATACAGGGAACAAAAATGAAAAAATTATCTTTTATCTTAACGGCATTACTAAGCGTTACAGCATTCAACGCGCAAGCTGACGTAGTAACAGCTCAAAAACTTGCTGACAAATATGCAGTAATTGCAAAGAACATCAACCCAGCTTCAACTGGTCTATCTGCTGAAGATGGCAAAAACTTTTTCAACCGTGAACTAACGATCAAGGGCAAACAAGTTGCTTGTGCATCTTGCCACACCGCGAATCCAGCAGACAACGGTAAACACATTGTGACTAACAAGCCAATTCGTCCACTTGCACCTGCTGCAAACGAAAAGCGCTTCACTTCTGTAGACACTGTTGAAAAGAACTTTACTAAGCATTGCAACGACATCATCGGTCGTGATTGTACTGCGCAAGAAAAAGGCAACTTCATCGCCTACTTGTTAACAGTTAAGTAATTAGAAGCAAAGCAGCGCGTAAAAATGCGATACGTTTGGGATCCCTTCGTCAGAATCTTTCACTGGTCACTGGTGGTCGCCTTTGGTGTCGCATTTTATACGCACGCGTCTGAGTGGGATCGCATCACCCACACCAAAGCCGGCTACGTCGCCGGCGGTTTAATTCTAAGTCGCATCCTCTGGGGCTTCTTGTGCACCGGGTACGCAAAATTCAAAAGTTTTCCACCAAACCCTGAGGGCGCGGTGCGCTATGCTTGGAGAACCCTACAGGGTCGCTCCAAACCGTTTGTTGGTCACAACCCAGCCGGGTCATTGGTCATCTACCTCCTGCTAGCTCTTGGCCTGATTACGGTCACGAGTGGCTTCTTTGTGTTTAATGACGGCTGGCTATTTAATGCGCCGGACCTTTTACACGCCGTCCACTTCTACAGCGCATGGACATGGTTAGGCCTAGTGTGCATCCACGTTTTAGGCGTGATTACCGAGAGCATTGTGCACAAGGACAACCTGATCGTTGCGATGTTTACGGGCGTTAAATATGATGTGGGTAGCGCTGTTGAACCTAAGAACCAAGAAAATGTTTCACGTGAAACACGTCGCATCTTCACCATCTTCGGCGTGCCATGCCGCTGGGTGTTAAAAATATTTGATAAGAAGTAGAACTACTTCCCGATACAGAACTTACTGAAGATCTCGCCAAGCAGGTCATCCGGCGTAAACTCCCCCGTTACCGTACTTAACGCATCCTGTCCCATTCTGAGGTTCTCAGCCACCAGCTCGGACTGGGAGATCGCATCGAGCGCCACCCGCAGGTGCTGCTCGACCTGACGAATCGCTTCCAGGTGACGCGTCCTCGCCATGAAGACTCCCTCACTGGTCGATTGCCAACCGACAACCTTGAGCAGTGCCCCCTTGAGCAGATGAACCCCATTACCCGTTTTAGCCGAGAGGTGAATATGTGACTCGCCATCCAGATCCTCGATAAATGGCAAATTTTTAGCGAGGTCAATCTTATTATGCACCCATATTTTGGGCAAATCCTGCGGCAAACGGGCTAAAATCGATTTTTCAACTTCCGTAATACCGTGAGCTGCATCTACTAATATTAATGCGATATTGGCGCTTTCTAGAGCCCGCCAAGTTCGGGCGATACCGAACTGTTCAATCTCATCATCCGTCTCACGCAAGCCCGCGGTATCAACGACGTGGAGCGGAATGCCATTGATTTGAATGGCGCTTTTAATGGTGTCTCGGGTGGTTCCCGCGATGGAGGTCACGATGGCGATGTCATCGGCCGCCAATTGATTAATCAGGCTCGATTTTCCAACATTCGGCTGACCGACCAACACGACCGTCAGTCCCTCACGCAATAAATTGCCCTGTTTTGCCTCGTTGTATATTTTTTGGAGCTCGCGCTGCACATCCTCGATTTTTTTCTTCACGTTACCCTCGGAGATAAAATCGATCTCCTCTTCAGGAAAATCCAAGCACGCCTCAACAAACATCCTGAGCTCAACCAGACGCTGAAGCAGGTCGTTGATACGTTTTGAGAACTCACCGGACAGGGAGCGCATCGCACTTCGCGCCGCTTCAGTAGTCGCCGCGCTGATCACATCGGCGACGGCCTCTGCCTGCGCCAAGTCCATCTTGTCGTTGAGGTAGGCACGGCGGGTGAACTCGCCGGGCTCCGCTTGGCGGACACCGAGTGACAGGCAACGCGTGAGTAGAATCTGCAGGAGGGCTGGACCGCCATGGGCTTGAAGCTCAAGCACATCTTCACCCGTATACGAGTTAGGGGCAGCATAGTAAATGGCTATGCCCTGGTCGATGGTCTGACCATCCCCGTCGAGGAACGGCAGGTAGGCGGCGTAGCGAGGCTTAGGGCAATGACCTAGTATGGCGCCGGCGATGGCCGGCGCAGCAGGGCCTGAAATACGAACAACGCCAATACCACCAGAGCCGGACGCGGTTGCAATGGCGGCGATGGAGTCAGCATTAGACTTAACGGACTGCATTTCCTTTTTTCTTCGCAAGCGCCGCGGCATGGATTAGGTGGTTGATGCGTGCCTGTTGTGCAATTGACAGCACATTGTTCACGAACCAATAAAGCACTAGGCCTGAAGGGAAGAAGAAGAAGAACACGCTAAATGCGATTGGCATGAACATCATCACCTTGGCCTGTACAGGATCGGCTGGTTTAGGATTTAGCTTCGTTTGCACAATCATGGAGACGCCCATAAGGATTGGTAGAAGGCCAATCGGCATACCGCCAAGCAACGGCACTAAGTCTGGAATATGTCCAAAGAGCGTGTCCGGCGCTGAAAGATCTTGAACCCACAAAATAAATGGTGCGTGGCGCATCTCTACGCTCGCGAGTAACATCCAGTAGAGCGAAATGAATACCGGGATCTGAACAAGGATAGGCAAGCATCCACCCATCGGGTTGATCTTCTCCTTCTTGTAGAGCTCCATCATCGCCTGCTGCATTTTTTGGCGATCATCACCAAACTTCTCTTTTAGGCTTTGTAAGCGTGGCGCTAATTCACGCATCTGTGCCATGTTGCGATAGCCAGAAGCAGAGAGCGGATAAAACGCCAACTTAATCAAGATGGTGAGCAGAATGATTGAGTAGCCCCAGTTACCAACTAGGCTTTGAATCGCAGAAAGAATCATAAAGAGCGGTGAAGCGATAAAGCTCAACCAGCCATAGTCAACCGTGTACTCAAGGCCTGGTGCCGCCTTCACAAGCTCGCTATGGGTTTGTGGGCCCACATAAAGCTTCGCATTCAACTCCTTGCTTGCGCCTGGCGCGACAGAGGATAAGTTGTACTTCGTACCGATGGCGTAGATTTTGTTACCAAGATCTTTGGTGTAGATTTCTTGGGCCTCTTTCGTTTGAGGAATCCAAGCACCCACAAAGTAGTGCTGCACCAAGCCAACCCAGCCGTCTTTAGCCAATTTTGAGAGTGGCTCTTTAGCCATCTCGGTAAATTTAACTTTTTTGTATTTGTCCGCATCGGTGAAGTAAGCGCCGCCAGTGAAGGTCGGCATCATCTTCGTGCCTTGGCTAGACTCGCTGTCATGCACAATTTGGTAGTAAGCAAGCGGATCAATTGCAGCGTCAGAACCGTTTGCAATCACCTCATCCACCTTGACCTCATAGCTGCCACGTACAAAGGTGTATGTCTTAGTGAGCTTCACACCCTCAGGGCTTACCCAAAGAAGCGCAACCTTGAGTTCGTTTTGGTCAGCTGCCATCTGGTAGTCACTCTCAGCGCTAGTGAATACTTCCTTATGCGTTGCAAGCTTACCGATTGCGATGCCAGACTGCACAACGTAAACCGACGGTGCAGATTGGTCATTTAAAAGCACAAAGTTGTTTGTGTCAGAGTCCGCCGCGCGGTGCTGCGTGAGTTCCAGCTTGCGTAAGTCACCGCCTAAGGTATCGATCTCGCCCTTGAACAGGTCGGTTTGAACGTGGATGCGCTTGTCCGTCTGGAGGCGGAACTGTGTCTCCACATCAATGCTCGCGGTGCTTGCCTTAACCTCGCCAGCCTCATGGGTTGCCACAACAGGCTCAACAGGGTGATGCTTCTCTTGCCATGTGTTCCAAAAGAACAGGATTGAAAATGACAAAACAACAAACAAAATCAGTCTTCTAACGTCCATATTTATTTTCGTCTTTGCACTAAAGTATTAATTAAGGGATGGGGTCGTGGCCGCCAGCATGCCAAGGATGACATTTTAACAATCGGCGTACGGTATAAAAAGAACCTTTTATTGCACCATACTTCTCTATAGAGAGGTAAGCATAGTGGGAGCAGGTTGGGCTAAATCGACATTGTTGCCCCAAGAGTGGGCTTAGTAAGCGTTGATAGCCTCTAATCATAAACAATAAAATTTTAGCCAATGTTGTCTCAGTGTTTCAAAATGAATCAAGCTTGCAGTCTGCTTTTCAGCTTAGTGATTAGCATATCAAACTCTTGGGCAATCTCATTGTAATTTTTACTGCTAAAGGGCTTTTGCGGACGAATAACAAGGTCTAGGTTACCCAGATTCACTTTATTTCGCCTGAAAAGCTCACGCAAGACCCTGCGCATGTAGTTACGGTCCACCGATAACTTGGCCACCTTCTTACTCACGACCAAACCAAGGCGGGGGTGGGGCTGCGGGTTATTACGATAGTGGATGACGAGAGTTGTCGCGGAAATTCGCTTGCGGAAATTAAAAACGGATGAAAAATCATCCGTTTTTAATAATCTTAATTCACTTGGGAATTTAAAATTCATACTTACCTAATTCTTGCACACAGCAATTCACCGTGTGAACAGGTAAGAAAATTATACAGCTAAGCGAGCACGGCCCTTAGCACGACGGGCAGCAATCACTGCGCGACCACCACGAGTTTTCATGCGAACTAAAAAACCATGTGTGCGTGCACGACGTACTTTAGATGGTTGATAGGTGCGTTTCATTATATTTCTCCGATGACTTCTAGGTGCATTTGATGCAAAGGGCGTAATTAAACCCCAATATCGATACCTGTGTCAATCAATATTTTGCAAATAAATGCTTATAAAACAGGTGTGAATTATACACTTTGTCTGTGGATAAGTTTTACTAAACAAGCTAGAATGACTGCAATAATTTTAACAATCAAACACCGTCCAAATTTTACATTAAATTGATAAATCAACAAGTTAATAAAATCGATTTGGAATCTTAAGGTTTTTAGTAAGCCATGAACAATTTTTGGGTCGCCTGCCTTGGACGTTTTCAAGAAGAACTGTCTGCGCAGCAATTTAATACATGGATAAAACCATTACATTACAAGATTGATGAGCAATCATTAACCCTGTTCGCGCCCAATCGATTTGTTCAGCAGTGGGTGAAGGATAAGTTTTTATCTCGCGTGGTCGACTTTGCCAAGGAAACTCTTCCGCACCCAATCGAAGTCAATGTGGTTTTACTTGAAAGCTATAACGACGACAACATCAAGAGCATTGAATCCTTTATTGATGGTGGCCCCATAAAAGCTAAGTCTAAGGAAGCGCAATCAGTCGTTAGTAAGGCTGTTGATAAAAGCGCGCCGAAAGAGCCTGTAGCTAAAAAACATAAGATTTCTGAACACTCAGGCCTAAATCCAGCGTTTAACTTTAATAACCTGGTAACCGGTAAAGCCAACCAGTTGGCGCGCGCGGCCGCATTACAGATCGCTGAAAACCCAGGCAACACCTACAACCCGCTATTCATTTACGGCGGGGTGGGGCTAGGTAAGACGCACTTGCTGCAGGCGATTGGGAATCACCTCAAAGAGTTGCGCCCTGAGGCGAAGATTAAATATTTACACGCAGAACGTTATGTCTCTGACGTGGTAAAAGCATACGAGCACAAGGCGTTTGATGAATTTAAGCGCCTGTACCACTCACTTGATATGTTGCTCATCGATGATATTCAGTTCTTTGCGAAGAAGACCCGTACGCAGGAGGAGTTCTTCTACGCGTTCAACACACTGATTGAATCTAAGAAGCAAATCATCATCACCTGCGACACCTATCCGAAAGAGATTGCGGATATGGAGGAGCGGCTAAGAACAAGATTTAGCTGGGGATTAACCGTTGCTGTTGAGCCGCCAGAGCTGGAGATGCGCGTCGCCATTTTGCTTAAAAAGGCGGAGGAAGCAAACATCGCGCTCACCGAAGAGGTCGCGTTCTTTGTCGCTAAGCAGATCAGATCAAGTGTGCGTGAGTTAGAGGGTGCACTCAACCGTATTGTAGCGATGTCTAAGTTTACAGGTCACCAGATTGATGTGAGCTTGGCAAAAGAGGCATTAAAGGACTTGATTGCGGTCCGTGGTCGTCAAATCACCATCGAGTACATCCAAAAGACGGTGGCAGATTACTACAAGATCAAAGTGGCTGAGATGTACAGTAAGAAGCGTACACGCAACTTTGCAAGACCAAGACAGATCGCCATGGCTTTAACACGTGAACTCACCAACCACAGTTTCCCAGAGATTGGGGAGGCTTTTGGAAGTCGCCATCACACAACTGTGATGCATGCGTGTGATGAGATAGAGCAGTTAAGACAAAACGATCAAACCATTGCTAGAGACATTGCATTTTTAGTGCAGGTGATTCGAGATTAAAATTGCTGTGCTTATGTTGTAGATAAGGTGTGGATGAAAATTGCATCTAACGTTATTTAATTAAAACGTATAAAATGTTAACAAATTATCCACAAGATTTTATTGAGTTTTACTATGGTTTTATTGATGTGTAATGTAATGATTTAACTACAAAAAAATACATATCAACAGATTTTTCGATTATTACTATTATTTTTAGCGTCAGCTGAAATGGCTTATTCCCAATTAGTCCAAGCGAGCCAGGTAGTACCAAATCCAAGAAGTTCAAAGTTTAGGGTACAATTTGATTATTTTAATAATTGGCGATGTCGACTGCGATCAAAGACACCATTATTAAAGTCACAATTTGACCGACTGCAG
>CAIULB010000005.1 GCA_903899965.1 uncultured Methylophilaceae bacterium
ACTACAAAACATTAGCCAGAAATGGACAATGCCGCTGCGTGATTGGAAACCTGCGCTTAATAGGTTTACTATTCAGTTTGAGGAGAGGATGCCTCAGCAGTAATTAACCGACGTTTACACAAAATACGGGACACCCTCAAATACGAATTCATTCCGTCTAGCTAGTGGGCTTATTAAGTTTTCAAAGTAAGGCGTTAGGGGTATCGTTCGTTCACCCTCTACTTTGTCACGAATAGTGATACTTTTCCATTTGAAATCTACATCTTTCCAACGAAGACTTGCTAACTCATTACGTCTTGCTCCAGTCAATAACAAGCCTTGCAAATAAGCTGAAATAATTGGATTGCCAATCTTTTTTACTGCTTCAAACCATGGTTTAATTTGGGCGCGCCTTAAGCTGTCATTTTCTTTTGTTCTTGATGCTGGCACTTTCTTTTTAACATTGTCAGCTTGGCAGGCGTTTGCATGAATAGCGCCACTATACTCATCATTCTTACTGCACCATGTATGAAATGCACGCAATGCACTAAATGCTTTGGCTGTAGAAGTAGGGGCCTTAGTTAACTCTTTATCTAACCATAATTCAATTGCCTTGGAATCTAGGTCTATAAGGCGTTTATTCATCAGTGGGTATAAAATACCTTCACGAGTTACATTTGGTTGGTCAGGACGGCCCCCACGTTTGCGTTGAACGCCCCCAGCTTGCACATATGAGGCTAAATGTTCTTTGTGTCTTGAACCCCATTCAGGTTTGCCGTTTACCATAGATGCGCTTCGTTCGTTAACGTAAGAGTTCCATGCCTCGCTTACTGTAAGTGATTCAATTTTGGATTGCATTGCAGTTATGGCAACTTGCTCTTCCTGAGCCTTTCTCTTTGCATTATCACTTGCAATTTGTTCAGCTACTACTTGACGAGGGTCAATGCCTCTATCCGTCATAGCTTTCAGCCTAGTAGCTTCTGCACGGGCGGCTATGATTGTATAAGTGCGAATATCGCCAATGGTTGTTCGTATTGTTTCATTGTTCAGTGATGTTTCAAATATGAAAGATTTAGCGCCTTTAGCAGTTACACGTAACCCTAAGCTTGGAATCTTAGCATCTCCGTAAAATGTCTGATTCTTTCCAGGCTCGCACTCGTACCCTGCTATTTTCGCGGCAGTGAAAATTTCTCTAACTTTCCTTTTTTTAGGAGTTGATTTAACTGTGTTCATCTTAGCTTAATTCTGTGTAGGGGCTATGTAGTGAAATTATAGCAATATGAAGTAATATAAATCAACAGAAGTAACGTTTGGATTTAAACTATATTTATGTTTTATATATATAATTTAATTATTGGGAATGGATATCAACGCAACTAGATACTGTTATTCTCCCCCTCCTAAGGGGAGGGTCACACGTTCGATTCGTGTCGGGGGCACCAAATTTCCCATGAGCTACACTGCGTTTTTGCTTTCTAATTCTTCCCAGCGCGCAATAATGTTTAATAGCGCTTCATCGAGTTCAGTCAATTCGATTTGCAAAGTGGTTGGTTTATCCAAGTCCGTTTTATAAATCTCAGGGTCTGCCAATTTCATATTAATTGCGGCAATTTCAGTTTCGATTTTTTCAATTTTTTCTGGTAGTTCGGCAAGCTCTAGTTGTTCTTTGTAGCTTAATTTTGCTTTTGCAGGCTTTGCGCTTGCTGTCGCGGGTTTTTGTTCGGGAGCTTTTGTTTTTGGCGCGCTAATAAGGGCGCTCGCACGCTGTTCAGTGAAGCGTAACCAGTCATCGTAGCCGCCTCCAAACTCGGTGAGCTGTCCGTTGCCTTCAAAGGCAATAACTTGCGTGACGGTGTTCTCTAGGAAAGCACGATCATGGCTGACTAGGAATAGGGTGCCGGGGAAGTCTTGTAATAAGCTTTCCAGTAACTCTAGCGTATCGATGTCTAAGTCGTTGGTTGGTTCGTCAAGCACCAACACATTAGAAGGGCGTGCAAACAAGCGAGCAAGTAGCAAGCGATTGCGTTCGCCGCCAGAAAGCGATTTTACTGGTGAGCGTGAGCGTTGAGGAGGGAATAAGAAGTCCTCCAAATAGCTGATGACGTGTTTGCGCTCATTGCCAATTTCAACGAAATCTGAGCCTGGACTAATAGTGTCTGCAAGAGTTGCTTCTTCATCTAATTGTTCGCGCATTTGGTCAAAGTAGGCCACGTTCATATTAGTGCCGCGCTGAATGATGCCTGAATCGGCTTCTTCTTCGCCTAGGATAAGTTTGAGTAACGTCGTTTTACCAATGCCATTGGGGCCGAGTAAGCCTATGCGGTCGCCGCGCATGATGCGCGTCGTAAATCCGTTGATAAGCGTACGGTCACCATAGGCTTTGATCACATTATCAAGTTCAGCCACAAGCTGCCAGAGCGCTCTCCCGCATCAAGTGATAGCTTGACATTGCCTTGGCGTTCTCGCCGCGCGGCGCGTTCTAAGCGTAATTTTTCTAATTGGCGCACACGGCCTTCGTTGCGAGTTCGGCGCGCTTTAACGCCTTGGCGTATCCAAGCCTCTTCTTGTGCGAGCACTTTGTCGAATTTAGCTGCATGGGTTGCTTCAACAGCTAACAGCTCCTCTTTTTTGATGAGATAGTTCTCGTAATTTCCAATAAAATCCGTTAACTTGCCGCGATCTAACTCCACAATGCGTGTTGCGAGTCGATTTAGGAATCGGCGGTCATGGGTGATAAATAACACGCCACCGTTAAAGTTAAGTAATAGTTCTTCTAACCATTGAATCGCTTCTAAGTCCAAATGGTTGGTGGGCTCATCTAATAACAACACCTCAGGGTCTGCCACTAGAGCACGTCCTAGCGCAACACGCTTACGCCAGCCGCCGGAAAGTGAAGCAACTGGGGTGTCAGGATTCAAGCTTAACTTACTTAAAACAGTTTCCACTTTAGCTTGCATGCCCCAGCCATCTTTGGCGTCTAGCTCATGTTGCAACTTTTGCATTTTTTCCATTAGCGCATCAATATCTGCATCCGCTGCACCCATGCTATGGGTCACTTCATGATAGTCCACTAGGATTTGTTGCATTGCGCCCAAGCCTTCGGCTACCGCTTCAAATACCGTGTGCTTAGGGTCTAAAACCGGCTCTTGCGGTACATAAACAATACGCACGGAGGTTGCACGCCAAACGTTGCCATCATCTAAATTAGTTTCGCCAGCAATCACTTTCAGCAAGCTGGATTTTCCAGCACCATTGCGACCAATCAAACCAACACGTTCGCCAGGATCTAGCTGAAACGACGCTTTGTCTAATAAAGCGTGATGGCCGAAGGCGAGGGAGGCGTTGTCTAGGGTGATATGTGGCATGACTGCTTTCTAGTTAATTTGTGCTTTTTTAATTCGAGCTTTGGCCGAGCATCGCGCGAATTTGCGCCATACGTTCTTTGCCATGTTCTTTGCTTGCAGCAGGGTCTGCGCTTGGGTTGCCAAAATGGCGGATATCATCTGCTGGCAATTCCTCAATAAAACGGCTTGGTTCGCAAATTTCAGTTTCGCCAGCGCGTTTACGTTTTTTGCACCATGAAATGTTAAGTGACTTTTGTGCGCGGGTAATACCCACGTACATCAAACGCCGTTCTTCTTCGATTTTGTCGTTATTCACGCTTTCACGATGCGGCAAAATGCCTTCTTCTACGCCAATTAAAAATACATGACCAAATTCCAAACCTTTAGCCGCATGAAGTGTGGATAGCTTAACTGCATCAGGTTCACCATCTTCACGACCCTCCAGCATGCTCATTAGTGCAACCATTTGCGTGAGGTTGAGCAAATCACGGGTTTCGTCATCGCCGTTGCCTTCACCCTTTTTGGTTAACCAGCCTACAAAGTCCAATACGTTTTTCCATTTAGCCTCTGCTGCGCGTGGCTCTTCTGAGTCATACAAAAACGCCTCATATTGTATAGCGCTGAGCATGTCATTGAGCACCTCGCCCGCAGGGTCTTTGCTCGCGCGGTCTTGGAGTTTGTTAATGTATTGGCAAAAAGTGAGTAAGTCATCCAATTGGCGCCCGCCAAGTTCGCGCTGAAACTCACCTTCAAACGCTGCGGCAAATAAAGAAATTTTATGCAAACTTGCGTATTCACCTAGACGCTCTAGCGTGGTGTTGCCTATGCCTTTTTTAGGGGTGGTAGCCGCACGGATGAAAGCAGGGTCGTCATCCTCATTGGCAATTAAACGTAAGTAGCTGACTAAATCTTTAATCTCAGCTTTATCAAAAAAGGATTGCCCGCCCGAGATGGTGTAGGGTATTTTATGGTTACGTAAGTGCTGTTCTAATATGCGTGCTTGATGGTTGCCCCGATACAAAATCGCGTAATCAGCATAGGTGGTGCGGTTTTCGAACTTGTGCGCCATTAGCTTCATCACCACCGACTCAGCCTCATGCTCATCATCGCGTGCGGCGCTCACTTGAATTAAATCGCCTGTACCAAGCTCGCTCCAAAGCTTTTTCTCAAATAGCTTTGGATTGTTGGAAATCACTTGGTTAGCCGCCCGCAAAATACGAACAGTGGAGCGATAATTCTGCTCTAATTTAATGACTTTTAAGCGCTTGAAATCTTGTGTGAGTTGGCGGAGATTTTCAACGTCTGCACCTCGCCAGCCATAAATCGCTTGGTCATCATCACCCACTGCGGTGAAATTCCCTTCAACACCTGTTAGTAGCTTCACCAATTTATATTGGCAAGCGTTGGTGTCTTGGTACTCGTCAATGAGTAAGTATTTGAGCTTGTGTTGCCATTTATTCAGCACTTCTGGGTGTTGCTCAAAAAGCTCAACGGGTAGTTTAATTAGGTCGTCAAAATCAACTGCTTGATAGGCTTTAAGTGTTTGCTGATAAATTTGATAAACCTTGGCCGCTGCATGCGTAAGCTCTTCATCCGCATTCGCTTTTGCTTGGTCTGGTGTTAAAAATCCATTTTTCCAGCTAGATATTTGCCACTGCGTTTTGCGTAATAGCTGTTTATCTGTGGTCGCTAATATGTCCGATAAGATTTTGTAGCTGTCCGATGAATCTAAAATCGAGAATTGTTTTTTATAGCCTAATACTTCCGCTTCTTGGCGCAATATTTGCATACCAAGTGAGTGAAAGGTCGCAATGGTTAAGCCTTTTGTGTTGACCCGAACGAGCAATTGGCTGACGCGCTCTTGCATCTCACGAGCGGCTTTGTTGGTAAACGTAATCGCCGCAATTTCTCTTGGCGCAAAGCCACACTCTTGAATCAGGTAAGCGATTTTTTGGGTGATCACGCGTGTTTTTCCGCTACCAGCGCCAGCTAGCACGAGCAGGGGACCATCAAGATATTTTACGGCTTCGCGCTGTGGGGCGTTGAGGGTGTTTAACATTAGAACTTTAAGTATTGAGAAAGACGCTTACGTTTTAGTTCAGCCTCGCAATTTTATCTTTTCAGGCTAACATTAGCTATCAAATCGTGGCATAGTTTGCGCCATGCAATCGAACCCATTCTTAGATGATTATCAGCAGGCGGCTTTTTTAGCTCGTCACAGTCATTTATTAATGACAAGTTATCAGCATTGGATTGGTGAGCCTTTAATTCAGAATGGCGGCGATGCCGCAAAAGTTTTGATGGATGCACCTTTTGCGATTGCCTCGCATCAAGCAGGAGAAGACCCGCTCTTTAACTACGCTAATCATCAAGCTTTAGCTTTGTTTAAGATGGTGCCAGAAGAAATGCTGGGTTTGCCTTCGCGCTATTCTGCAGAGGCTATGCTTCGCGAAGCGCGGGCAGAGTTTTTGCATCAAGTGGCAACACATGGGTTTATTGAAAACTATGCGGGTGTTCGGATTGCTAAAGATGGTAGTCGCTTTTTAATTGAACAAGCGACGGTGTGGAACGTGGTGGATGTTAGTTCACCTAAACAAGTGCTCGGCCAGGCCGTGATTATCAAGGCTTGGCATGCGCTATAACTGCTTTATAAAATCAAAGGGATATCATGAGATCAACTAAAGCGAGTAGTGCGGTAGAGCGCCTCAACAAACGTGGCGAGCAAAACTACTCGATGGGTACTAACGGAAAGGGCTTGTTTTGGCTCTCTCAGCCGGGAGAAAATGGGGTGTCAACTAAGCTTTGTGAGCCCATGACTATGGATGATTTTGTGGTGTTCGTGAATGGCTTTGGGCCGCAAATCGTTAAGCGGGTAAGTAAGCTTGATGTGGAATTTAGCAAACAGCTTGTAAAAAATAAAACTATTCTTTCCTAGTCTCGATGTCAGTGTCTTCTTCTGGTGCGGTTTCCAGCACTACTTTCTTATTCGCATCCATCATTTCTTGGCGGCTTGAAGGGGTCTCTAAGCTAATGCGGCCGATGGTGCCAGCGCGGTATTCAGTTAAGAAAGTGACCGCAGTTTTTTCCATATCCCATTCCCCAGCTTTAAGCTTGTAAGAACGGCGTTTGGCGATGGCTTCAAGTAAATCGATCCCATCCATTCCAGTGACATCTACTTTGTAACGCGTGGCTAAGAGAGTTGGGTAGCGTTTGAGTAGGTTGTCAGCAAGGAAGATAGCCACATCTTCATCAATCACCGCATTACGACCAATCGCGTGGCTAGCGGCCAACATAAAACCGTCTGATTCATACTGAATTTTTGGCCACATCATGCCGGGGGTGTCGGTAATGCTCATGAGTGGACTAAGTTCAAAGCGTTGCTGTGATTTAGTCACGGCAGGCTCATCACCTACTTTTGCCACTCGGCGATTAAGCAGGGCGTTCATGAACGTTGATTTACCAACGTTTGGAATGCCCATAATCATCATCCGTAGCGGTTTGATTGGGGAGTCTCTGTGCGGCGCAAGCGCAGCACATAACTTAGGAATTCTTGCGGCATCCCCTGGTTTTTTACATGAAATAGCCACCGCTTTTACATTAGGCTGTTTGTTGTAATAGTTAAGCCATGCTTGAGTAACAGCAGGGTCAGCTAAGTCGGTTTTGTTAAGAATTTTAAGCTGCGGGCGTTGACGAAATAAACGCATTTCATCAATCATTGGGTTGTGGCTGGCCATTGGTACGCGGGCATCCAATACCTCGATGACAACGTCAGTGAACTCCATTGTCTCTTCGGCTTTTTTGCGTGCTTGGGTCATGTGACCCGGATACCATTGAATTGCCATAAATCCTCACTGAATATGACCACTGTCAAGCAAGTCGTTCGAAGTTGTAGGGCGCATTCTAACATTGCCTACCAATCTAGCCCTAATTTGCGCGCATTAAAGCGTATTGATGCAACATCAGTTAAAATGCGTCTATGACTTTAATTCCCGAAATCAAGCCACATCAGTCAATTGAGTTGCTTAAAGAGCTACATATCCTGACGCGTGACGGTAAGCTTAATCAAGATACTCGTCGTAAGCTGAAGCAGGTGTATCACCTTTATCATTTTATCGAGCCTTTGCTGACAGAGTTGATGGAAGAGGATGACAACATCACGCTGGTAGATCATGGTGCAGGCAAGTCATATTTGGGATTTATTCTTTACGACTTATTTATGAAGCAACATCAATCTGGCCAGGTGGTCGGTATTGAGACGCGCGCTGAGTTGGTCCAAAAGTCTAAAGAATTGGCCGAGCAATTGCATTTTGACCGCATGGACTTTCATCACTTAAGCGTTGAGGAGTCGATGACTTCAGCGTTATTGCCTGAGCAAGTGGAAATTGTGACAGCATTGCATGCTTGCAATACTGCGACAGACGATTCCATTCGTTTTGGACTACAGAAACAGGCAAAGTTTATGGTGTTGGTGCCTTGCTGCCAGGCCGAAGTTGCTGAGGTGCTGCGTAAACATAAAAATGAGTCTTTCGGCAAAACACCTTTGTCTGAAATTTGGCGTCATCCTATCCATACCCGTGAGTTTGGAAGCCAAATCACCAATGTCTTGCGATGTCTTCAGTTAGAAGCGCACGGCTATCAAGTGACGGTGACAGAGCTTGTCGGTTGGGAGCATTCTATGAAGAATGAGCTGATTATCGCGCGCTACAAAAATAGCCCACGCAAAAATGCGCAAGTCCGTTTGGCACAAATCCTTGAAACACTGAATCTGGAAGAACTGCATACGCGCTTTGCTTAAGTGTTGCTGAAGTCCCACATGAATAACTCCCAATCTATAACCCAGTTTAACCAAGCGCTCGCCACTTGTATGTTGGCAGACCGCCACGGATTACGTCGCAAGATACGCGATATGGCTGATTTGCAAAAAAATATAGAAAAGGCACCTGACGCAAAAGTCAGTCAAAAAGCGGATAGGCTCTTGGCTGAAATCGTGCAGAAGATTTCATCTTCACATCAAAAATATCAAGCGCGTTTGAATGCTTTGCCCAAGCCAGAATATGAGCTTGATTTACCCGTTACTGGGCGCAGAGATGAAATTAAGGCCGCAATCGCCAAGCATCAAGTGGTGATTGTTTGCGGGGAAACAGGCTCTGGAAAAACTACTCAACTACCTAAAATTTGTCTTGAGCTTGGTCGTGGGGTGAGTGGTTTAATCGGCCATACACAACCACGACGCATCGCAGCACGTTCTGTGGCAAGTCGTATTGCGCAAGAGCTTAAATCACCGCTGGGTGAGGTGGTTGGCTATAAAGTCCGCTTTAACGATAAGCTTTCAGAATCAAGCTATATCAAGTTGATGACCGATGGTATTTTGCTTGCAGAAACGCAGGGCGACCATTTCCTCAATGCCTATGACACTATTATTATCGACGAGGCGCATGAGCGCAGTCTGAACATCGATTTCTTGTTGGGTTACCTTAAACAACTTCTTGTAAAACGCCCTGACTTAAAAGTGATTGTGACTTCCGCCACCATTGATGCGGATAGATTCTCCAAACACTTTGATGGGGCGCCTGTGATTGAAGTTTCAGGCCGTACTTATCCCGTTGAAATTCGTTATCGTCCGCTTGGTAAGGCTGGCTATAGCGCACAAACGGTTGAAGAGGATATTGGCGAGGATGACGATAATCTTTTTGGTATTAAGCGCAAAGGTAAGACTGAGGCGCGCTGGTTAGAAGAAGATGATGCGGAAGAGGCGATTGAAGAAGCGATTTTAGATGCTGCGGATGATTTGCTGCGCCAAGGTGATGGCGATATTTTGGTTTTCTTGCCGGGTGAGCGTGAAATTCGCGATGTTGCTGAGCACTTAAGAAAATACCAAGGGCGCTCCGCGAAACTTAGACATATTGAAGTCTTGCCACTGTTTGCAAGACTTTCGATTGAAGACCAACAAAAAATCTTTCGGACCACGGGAGCACTAAGGATTGTTCTAGCGACAAACGTGGCTGAAACCTCACTTACCGTGCCAGGGATTAAGTATGTGATTGATGCAGGTTTGGCTAGGGTGAATCGTTACAGTAGCCGCGCCAAAGTAGAGCAGTTGCAGATAGAGAAAATTAGCCAAGCCGCCGCTAAACAGCGCGCAGGGCGATGCGGTCGTGTGTCTAATGGTATTTGTATCCGGCTTTATGATGAGCAGGATTTTAATGGTCGCCCAGCCTTTACCGACCCTGAAATCCTGCGTAGTTCTTTGGCCTCGGTTATCTTGCGGATGGCTGCTTTACGCCTTGGCGATATTAGCCACTTTCCTTTTATTGAAGCGCCTTCATCGCGCCTCATTGCAGATGGCTATCTGCTTTTGCAAGAGCTAGGCGCGGTTGATGCTAACCGGGAGATTACTGAGTTAGGTAAACAGTTAGCGCGTCTGCCTTTGGATCCGCGTGTCGGCCGCATGATTTTGGCTGCTAAACAAGAGGGCGTGTTGCGCGAGATTTTGATTATTGCGAGTGCTTTGAGCATTCAAGATCCTCGTGAACGACCAATGGATAAGCGCGAGGCGGCAGACCAAGCACATGCTAAATTCGCTGATGAGCGCTCGGACTTCTTGAGCTTCCTCAAGCTTTGGAATTTTTATGATGATGCGCTTAAAACGAAGAAGTCCAATAAAGATTTATTGGGTAAATGCCATCAAAACTTCCTGTCTTTCTTACGCCTAAAAGAATGGCGTGAGTTGCATGGGCAAATCCGTGAAATCGCTGAAGAGCTAGATTTGAAGCCTAATACAGAAGAGGCGGATTTAGATAAAAATTACGACCAAATTCATCGGGCCTTATTATCAGGATTGCTAGGCAATATCGGCTTTAAAGATGGTGAAGCGGATAGTTATTTAGGAGCGCGTGGTATTCGCTTTACCATTGCGCCAGGTTCAGCGCTCAAGAAGAGTCGCCCCAAATGGGTGATGGCGTCAGAGCTAATGGAAACTAGTAAGCTTTATGCGCGCTGCGTGGCCAAAATCGACCCTGATTGGATAGAGCCGCTTGCCCGTAACCTAACGCAAAGTCAGTACAGCGATCCGCGTTGGGATAGAAAGCTCGCCCAAGTTTCAGCTTGGGAACGCGTGAGCTTATATGGCTTGACGATTATTCCTAAGCGCCGTGTGCATTACGGCCCAATTGATCCGCAAGAATCACGTGAGATATTTGTGCGTGAGGCTTTGGCGAATATGGAGTTTGATACCCGGGCGCCGTTCTTTGAGGCTAATCGACATCTCATTGCGCAGATTGAAGAGCTAGAGCACAAAGCCCGCCGCCAAGACGTGCTGGTGGATGAACACACATTATTTGCTTTTTACGACCAGATTATTCCGCAAGGCATTTATAACGGTGCAAGTTTTGAGCATTGGCGGAAAGAGGCGGAAGAGAAAGTGCCGCGATTGCTCTTCCTTACTAAAGATGCCTTGATGCGTCACGGTGCGGCTGCGGTCACAGAGGCTCAATTCCCAGAAAGCTTTGTGATGGACGGTGTCACGCTCACGCTTAAATACCGCTTTGAACCAGGGCATCCGCTTGATGGCGTGACCGCCACCGTGCCGCTTGCATTACTTAACCAGCTTAAGCCCACGCAAGCTGAATGGCTGGTGCCAGGCATGATACGAGAAAAACTTACTGCGCTTGTGAAAGCGCTACCTAAAACCTTGCGCCGTGTTTGTGTGCCAGTCCCTGATTTTGTAACGGGGTTTTTAGAGCACGCGCAACATGAGCAAGCCATTTTGCCAGCGCTCGCAGATTACATTCAGAAGCAAACTAGCCTCAAATTAAGTGTGGCTGATTTTGATTTAAGCGCGTTAACCGACCACTTACTCATGAACTTTAGTGTAGTGGATGAAAAAGGTCGCGAGTTAGGCATGGGGCGCGATTGGAATGCACTGAAGGCACAGTTAGGAAGTGCCGCACAACTTACCTTTAGAAGTAGCTCGCCCAGCATTGAGAAAACAGGCCTCAAGCAATGGGACTTTGGTGATTTGCCTAAAACGCTGACTTTTACTAAAGAGGGGCATCAACTCACTGGCTACCCAGCGCTAGAAGACAATAAAGATAACGTTGCGGTGAAGCTGTTTGATACAGAAACGATGGCTCATAAGGCCCATAGGATGGGTGTGTGCAGACTGATGCGTTTTGAGCTAAAAGAGCAAATGAAACAGCTTGAAAAAGGTCTGCCACAATTTAATCAATATGCGCTGTTGTTACGCAATCTCATTTCGCCAGACGATTTACGTGAGGACATGCTACTAGCCATTAGTGATCGAGCGTTTATCGGTGAGGATGATTTACCACGCACTAATGCAGATTTTATGACACTCAAACAGCGCGCGAGAACGCGTCTGCCAGCGGTTGTGGATGGTTCATCGAGGCTTGCGAGTGCTATTGCTCAGGAATATTTAGCGCTAACCCAAAAGCTCAACACTTTGCCGCCCAATATGGCGCGTGTGAAAAAAGAAGTTGAAGAGCAATTGGCTTTGTTGCTGCCGAAGAAGTTTTTTAGCCAAACGCCGTGGGAGAGATTGCAACATCTTCCTCGCTATCTCAAAGCATTAAAACTGCGTCTTGATAAATACCCAGCCGCGATTGACCGTGATACGAAAAGTGCCCAGAACGTCCAGATGGTATGGCAGCGCTGGCAAGATAAGGTGAGTAATTTACGTAAAGCCAATACTGAGGTGAGTGAGGCGTTAGCAGATTATCGTTGGTTGATAGAAGAACTTCGCGTGTCTTTGTTTGCTCAAGAACTTAAAACACCATTTCCTGTATCGACTAAACGGCTGGATAAGATTTGGGATGATTTGAAATAGTACTAAATCCGCATCATTTCGTTTCTAATTACCGCCTCATCTAACCCTTTACCAATCAACACAAGCCTAGAAATCGGCTTTTCTTCTTTCCAGTTCGTGAGCATGGTTGGTGTGTAGAGTGTTTTATGCACGGCATGCACAGCAATTGGGTCTGGCTGATCGTCGGCATGGATAATACCTTTCATTCGTAACAGCTGTTCACCGTGCGTGGTGCATAGCCATTCGAGTTTAGGCTCTAGTTTGTCATAGCTGAGCGGCATCGGTAGTGCAATGGTAAAGCTGGTGATCCCATCATCGTGTGCCTCTTTAAACAGCCCTGTACTTTTTTTACTGGGAGCGCGCAACCAGCGTTCTGGTTTGGCTTTTTGGTTAGCGCTATCAAACAAACCAATGTCAATAATATGGCTGGGGTCGATTTGGCCTTGTGCGACTTGGTGTTGCGAGGCGCCAGGGTTGATCTCATTAAGCGAAGTTTTTAAAGCGTCAATTTGCGAGGTGTTTGCCAAGTCAGATTTGGTGATAAGTAAGACGTCGGCCACAGCGGCCTGTTTTCTCGCCTCACTATGTGTCTTGAGCTGGTCTAGCCCATAAACACCATCTATTGTCACCACTACAGCATCCAATCGGTAAGTTGAGCTAATGACTGGTTCATTGAGCAAGCTACCCATGATCGGCCCTGGGTCTGCCATGCCTGTGGTTTCGATAATGAGGCGTTTAAACTCAGGAATGGCTGAAAGTGCGCGTTTGAAGAATAGATCGCGAAGCGTGTCTGCCATTTCGGTGGTGAGCGTACAACATAAGCAACCTGATTCTAATAAAATTGTATTGTCGGCAATGTGTTGGCTTTCAACGGTGCGTTCCAAATTTTTAGCAAGAATGTCATCTAAGCCTGTCGCACCAAGCTCGTTAATGATGACGGCAGTATCTTTCATGCCGGAGTGGTTGAGCAACTTGTTTAAAAGTGTCGTTTTTCCAGAACCAAGAAAACCCGTTAATAACGTAATCGGAATGCGATTATCCATTGATGAATACAGTCATTTTGCAAATAAAGTGACATCTTATCCGTGTTATCTCAAGCGCGGAACTGAAAGCACTGTAAAATGTGCGCAATTGAATTTTGAACGTACTGTGACGCCCAAGTAATGAATGTATTTTTTGAAGAAGATGGTGGCTTTAAAGTCGCCTCCGTGATGTCTGAAACTGCAGGCGCTTTGCAGGTGGAATCAGCCAGCGGTAAGCGTTCTAAAATTAAAGTGGCGAATGTGCTGCTGAGGTTTGAAAGCGCGTTAGCAAGCTTTATGGAAGCAGCAAATACTGAGACTGAAGGCTTGGAAGTATCATTCTTGTGGGAATGTTGCGGCGAGCCTGAGTTTGACTTTGAAGAGCTCGCTAAAGAATATTACGGTAAGGCACCAAGTGCGATTGAATCGGCTGCCGTTGCAATGCGTTTGCATAGCGCGCCAGTTTACTTTTACCGCAAGGGTAAGGGGCGATATAAAGCGGCGCCACCAGATACGCTCAAAGCTGCACTGGCTGCGCTTGAGAAAAAGCGCGTGCAGGCTGAAAAAATCCAATTATTCGTTGAGCAGTTAAAAGCGAAGCAAATGCCAGAAGAGTTGGCGCTTAAGCTAGATATGCTACTTTACGAGCCTGATAAAAACAGCATGGAGTGGAAAGCTGTTGAGCAGGCTTCTGCTGAGCTTCATGTGAATCCTATCCAAGTCATTTCTTACGCTGGTGGCATTAAGTCAAATCACGATTATCACCTTGGTGCGTTTTTGCGAGAGTATTTCCCCAAAGGCATTCAGTTTGCGGATGGCTTGTCATTGGCTGATATGCCGCAAGATTTACCGCGCGCTGAAGGAGAAGTTTTTAGTATTGATGACAGCACGACGACTGAAATTGATGATGCCTTTTCGATTCAAATATTACCAGATGGTGCACACCGAGTTGGCATTCATATTGCCGCCCCAGCACTAGGCATTGCGCCCCATACGCCTTTAGATGAAGTGGCCTTGCATCGACTTTCTACAGTGTATATGCCGGGCAATAAAATCACCATGTTGCCAGAGCTCGCGATTACGCCTTTTAGCTTAAACGAAGGAGAGTGGAAGCCTGCGCTCTCGATGTATTTAGATGTGGCGGCGGATTTAACGATTAGCAATCGCCATAGCAAAGTCGAGTTGGTTCATGTGGTGGATAACTTGCGCCATGACACTTTGGAACCTTACTTCAATGAAGATACATTGGCGGAAGATAACGGCCATCCTTACTGGGCTAAGCTTTCTTTGTTATTTGATTTGGCTGAGTCGCTTGAAAAAACACGTGGCAAGCACGACCCAAACCGCCCAATACAAATTGATTACAATTTTTATGTTGAAGATGGCAAAGTGCGCATCGTCGGTCGTCGTCGTGGCTCACCAATGGATAAGCTCGTTGCTGAACTCATGATTGAGGCTAACAGCCAATGGGGTGCTTTGCTTGCAGAACATCAACTACCAGGGATTTATCGTGCGCAAAATGGCGGTAAGGTTTATATGACGACGCAAGCTGATCCGCATCAAGGTTTAGGTGTGTCGCAATATGCCTGGAGTACTTCTCCATTGCGGCGTGCTGTAGACTTAGTTAATCAGCGCCAAATCATTGCAGTGGTGCAAGGTGACGAGCCAATTTATCCGCAAAATAGCGATGAGCTTGCGATGATTATGAGACATTTTGATTTAACGTATAACGCTTACGGAGACTTTCAAACCCGTATGGAGCGCTACTGGTGCTTACAGTATTTGGTACAAGAAAATGTTGAAGAGATTTCAGCCACGGTTTGGCGTGAAAACTTAGTGCGTTTTGATCATATGCCATACATTACCAAGGTTCATAGTTTGCCTGACTTGCCTGTGGGCACGCGAGTGACTCTAGAAATTAAGCGAATTGATACGTTGATGATGGAAATCGATACGCGCTTCAAGGCTGCGGAAGAAGCGCCAGTGGTGACTGATGTGCTTATTGATGACAGTAAGGGTGTGGAGGAAGTCCTCTAAATGCGAAGTATTGGACGAAGAATCTCTAGGGCTGTGCATAAAGGCATGACGGGAGAAGAGAGCGTTGATGTCAGCGAAATGGATGGCGTTCGCTCTTTGTATTTAGGTTCAGAAACCGTGCAAAGTGCGATGCGTGTTAAAGCGCCCTATGAACTAGAGCTTGCTTATTCACGCGGCATGATGATGTTTTTGCTGTTCATGAAGACGCCTAAGAATGTGTTGATGGTTGGTTTGGGCGGTGGCTCTATTCCAAAATACATCCACTACTTTTTACCTGAGATGCAAACTCGAGTTATTGAGATTAATCCGCGCATTATTCAAGTTGCACGTAGCCATTTTTTCTTGCCTGATGATGACGATAGATTAGAAGTTATCGAAGGGGATGGGGTTGTTTATCTCCAAGAAAACAGCACTACGGCAGATGTACTTTTGCTTGATATCTTTGACAGCCAAGGCGTTCCGCCCGAGATGTACAATCAAGCTTTTTTTGATACTTGTGAAGCGTCCTTGCGATTAGATGGCATGATGGCTGTTAATTTGTGGGGTTCAGATAAGAACTTCGATATCTATTTGCAACGCATTGAGCAAAGTTTCCATGACCGCGTATTGGTTTTACGCACAGGACGCCCAGGCAATATCGTGGCATTTGGTTTTAAACGTCCTCCCCGTGATTTGAGATGGTCAACGTTAAGAGTGCGTGCAAAAGCCCTCCAAGAACATCACAAAATAGAGTTTCTTGAGTTTGTTGAGAAACTCAAAGATGAAAATTTAAGCACTACTAATCGCCTCTTATTTGAGGCGTAAATTTAAAGAAAGTATTAGACATGAGCCAACACAATTTTTTCGCCACATGTCCACGCGGCCTCGAGGCTTTATTGGCGGATGAGCTTGCCAGCGTTGGCGCAAAAGCTATTCAAGCCACAGACGGCGGGGTAGGCTTTGCTGGTGATATGGCTGTTTGCTATAAAGCAAATCTTGAAAGCCGTATTGCCACTCGCATTATGTGGCGCGTGGCGAGTGGAAGATACGCGACTGAAGATGATTTATTTAATGCCGCATACAAGCTTGACTGGCCAGGTTGGTTTAAGGTCAGCAATAACTTTATGGTGAAAGTCACTGGTGTGAAATGCCCGCTTAAAAGCTTAGAGTTTGCTACTTTGCGGATTAAAGATGCGGTGTGCGATAAATTTCGCCAAGCCGTTAATAGTCGACCTTATATTGACACCAAAGAGCCTGATGTTCGCATTCATGCTTATTTAGCCGCTGATAGCTATCAATTCTATTTGGATACATCTGGCGATGCGCTATATCAGCGTGGTTTACGTCGTGCCAGCATTGAGGCGCCTTTACGTGAGAACTTAGCTGCAGGCATTATCAAGCTTTCTGGCTGGAAGCCAGGTCAGCCATTTTTAGATCCAATGTGCGGTAGTGGTACATTTTTATTAGAAGCCACCATGATGGCGCTCAACATTGCACCAGGTAGCAATCGTCATTTTGGTTTTGAAAAGCTTAGAAATTTTGATGAAACGCTTTGGGGTAAATTGCGTCAGGATGCCTTGAAAAAGGCAAAACCCGTCGTATTCTCTAAAATTTACGGCAGCGATGCTGATTTGCGTGCAGTGCGTGTTACTAAGCAAAATCTTCAACAAGCTGGTTTGTTAGAAGCAGTGCAAGTCGCGCAATTGGAATTTACTCAAGTGCCAGCGCCAGCAGGTGAGGGTGTGATGGTTGCTAATCCGCCTTATGGTGTACGTATCGGTGAGGATGAAGAGTTGGCAGCCTTGTATCCCAAGATGGGTGAGACTTTGAAGCGCAACTTTGCTGGCTGGAATGCTTATTTTCTTACCAATGATATGCGTCTTCCTAAAATGATGCGTCTAGCGCCGACAAAACGCACCCCTTTGTTTAATGGTCCATTAGAGTGCCGTTTGTTTGAGATTAAGCTGGTGGCTGGGTCTAATCGAAAGGAAAAGTAATGGCGGATAGTTTAGACGAGTTGCGTCAAAAAATAGATGCTTTTGTAAATGAGCGCGATTGGGCAGAGTTTCACTCACCTAAGAATCTTGCGATGGCGATGATTGTTGAGGCTGCTGAGTTAGTTGAACACTTTCAGTGGGACACGATTCAAGAGAGCTATGATTTAAGTGCTGAAAAGCGACAA
The DNA here is from genome assembly GCA_903899965.1 of uncultured Methylophilaceae bacterium. Taxonomy (GTDB): domain Bacteria; phylum Pseudomonadota; class Gammaproteobacteria; order Burkholderiales; family Methylophilaceae; genus Methylopumilus_A. The sequence continues at coordinate 17,368 of CAIULB010000005.1, forward strand.
GAGGTGGCACATGAGATTGCAGATACTTTTGTTTACTTATTGAGATTAGCTGAAGTAATTGGCATTGATTTGATACAAGCGGCTAATGACAAGATTGCATTGAATGCCATCAAATATCCAGTGGATAAAGCAAAGGGTAGTAATGCTAAATATACGGTTTATCAGGAAATGAGTGAGAAGTAATTAACTCTCTCGCGATAAATGAAAAAAGCCCGCAATTGCGGGCTTTTTAATGTTGATTTAACGCTTAAAGCACA
>CAIULB010000006.1 GCA_903899965.1 uncultured Methylophilaceae bacterium
AGAACAAAGTCGACCTTTAGTCGATTGGCAGGTCGACTGTTTAAGGTTGTCCAAGCCGTTGTGCCGAAAATACACTAGCGCAATGCTAGAAAAGCCACGCCATATAACAGCCGCAATTATCGGTACAGTTTCACCTGTACCAAATTACCCCAAAAAGCTCAAAATCTATTTGAATAATGCTTCACCTTATTGGCAAGCATTGTATTGGGATAGGGGTAAGACTTATCGCAGAAGTATGAAAACAACGGATAAGCGCACAGCCTATGAAAACGCTAAAGTCTTTTATCAGCAAATTATCATAGCCAAATACAGCCATCCTGCGCATCTTGAAAATCATCCGAATATAGTGGTGCATAAAGAAATCACAGTTAAAGCAGACTTTTCATTTAAGTTAGTTACGCAGCAATGGCTTTCACGAAAAGAAACTAAATGGTCAGATGCTCACTTGGTAGAGATGGATAGGGTAATACGAAGAAATCTGTATCCATTTATTGGTAAAAAGCAGATTGCTAAAATTACTAAAGCTGACTTACTCGCACTTCTACAAAAGATCGAAGCCCGAGGGGCATATACACAAGCTAATCGCTTATTAAATGTTTTACATCACATATGGCAATACGCAATTGTTATTGATGCTTGTAAGCAGGATGTGACTGTTGGATTAAATCTAGTCTTGCATGCGCATACTGTTAAACATCAAAACGCGGTTGATGTAAAAGACTTACCAGCGTTAATGCGTGCTGTATAAAGTTATGACAGGGAAGGTGATTTGATTACACGCTATGCGCTGCAATTGATTGCGCTTACATTTGTGCGTAAGAATGAATTGGTGTTGGCTAAGTGGGATGAGTTTGATTTAGATAACGCGATTTGGAAAATACCAGCATCGCGTATGAAGATGCGTGTGGAACATTTAGTGCCATTATCTAAGCAAGTGATTTCTATTCTTACGCATATCAAGCAAATTTATCCAAGTGAGAATTTAGTTTTTCACAAAGGCAATCCCAATAAAGCATTGCCTGAGAACGCGCTCATAGATGGGCTTTATAGGCTTGGCTACAAATACAAAATGTCCGTCCACGGCTTTAGGGCGATTGCCAGCACAATACTAAATGAACATGGGTTTAGGGCTGATGCGATTGAACGTCAGCTAGCACACGCAGAAGGCAATCAAGTGCGTCGTGCTTATAACAGAGCACAGTATTTAGATGAACGAACAGAGATGATGGCTTGGTGGGGTGACTACTTAGAAAAAATAACTGCTTTTATATAAAACGGTCGACTGGGCTTTTCTGTTTTTGTACTTTCAACATTATCAACACGCTAAAACATGGTAGTAAATTCAACAACTGACATCGTGAACGCGCTTGTAGCTAAAGGCGTGTTGACTGAAGAAGAAGGCGCTTTGTTAAACAAAGGCCGTGAAGGCGAAGCTGCTGGTCAAGCTAAAGCTTTGAAGAAAGCTGGTAAAGTAACTATTTCTGACGCGATCGACAATGCGACTTTGTATGGTAATGTCCGTGCTCGTTACGAAGCTAGACAAGCGGATAATACGGCAACTGATATTACTAGACAGCGTGCTCGTGGTAAGTTCGAACTTGGTTTGGAAACAAAATCTGGAAAAGCATATTCAGATGTTGCTTTTGTTGTTGGCACTGCTGGCAGAACAGATAACTATACATTTGGTGAAAATACATCATCGGCTACTGAGTCACAAGTTAAGTTAGGCGTTAACCTTAAAAGAGCTATGTTTGGCTATCAAGTTACACCATGGTTAGCTCTTGAAGCTGGTGTAATGAAGAATCCACTCTATACAACTTCAATGGTTTGGGATGCTGACTTATCTGTTGGTGGTTTGGTTGAAAAGTTAAATTACAAAACTACAGGTGGTACTGAGCTTTTTGCTAATTTAGTTCAAGATGTATATCAAGGTAACCGTTTAGAAACAGAAACTAAATCTACAGGCGCATATACACCGACTCACATTGCAAATATGTGGGCAACTCAGGTTGGTGCAAAGGTACCTTTGATTGATAACAAAGCATCTGCAATAGTTGCAGCTACATACTACACTTACGGCGGTGGTAGTGGCTCTCAAAAAGGCACATTTGCTCCATATATTAAAACTAGCAGTGTTAATTACACAACAAATGGCGCAGGCGTGAATGATTTAAATATTCTTGAAATCCCAGCTGAAGTAAATTACATGATCTCTGACAATACTGGTTTCCGTGTATTGGGTGATTATGTGCATAACTTTAGTGGCAATGATCGTGCAGCTGCCGCTGGTGTAGTTGATCCAAATCGTGCTTCAGTATATAGCGCTAATGTAGATGATACATCTTGGTTGCTTGGCGTTGCCTTTGGCTCAGCTAAAGATCTGAAATCTTTTGAAGGCAATAAAATGAAGGCCGGTGACTGGAAAGTTACTGGTTGGTACCAATCAATTGGTGCTTTTGCACAAGATCCAACCATTAACGATAGTGACTTGATGGATTCAAGACTAAATACAAAAGGTTGGGTTGCTAAAGCCCAATACAATGTTGAAGATAACTTAATGTTGAATCTTACTTATGCAAACGCAAAAAGAAAGAATGATGCTTTGAGTACTATTTCAGCTTCTGGTGCAGATATTGCCTTGGATTGGGATAATTTCCAACTTTTCCAAATGGATATGACATACAAGTTCTAATCTCCTAAGTTCAAACTACATTGTTTAAACTGTAAAGAACCCGCTTCGGCGGGTTTTTTATTGGCTGTCAAAATTCTGTTTTATTTCTCCTTTATGATGAGATGATTGTATTAATCATTATTATGGACACTCACATGAAAAAGTACTTTTTTATCCTGGCCTCAATGCTGATGGCTTTTTGTTTTAATTTGTCCATTGCCCATGCGGAGGCGGTTAACTCTCAAGCATGGTTAAAACCAACCTCTGCTGCTTGGCAAGTCAAGCCCTTGCTGAATGTGGGTGATGCTGTCGGTGCAATAAGCTACCGCATGGTGGGCATTCCTGATGGCTTGGGTGCCCTAGATAATGGTGATGGTACGTTGTCGATTTATATGAATCATGAGATTGGTAAGGACCAAGGTAAGAATCGCAAGCATTTTGGACGAGGTGCATTTGTGTCGCATTGGACACTAGATATAGCCAGCTTGAAAATTACCGATGGCGAAGATTTAATCAAGCAGGTGAAGCAATGGTTACCTGATGATAAAAAGCATGTAAATTCTCCAGCCTACAGCTTTAACCGATTATGTTCCGCGGATTTGCCGCCTTTGAGCGCCCTATATGATGCGGCTTCTGGCAAAGGCTTCAATGGCCGTTTATTTATGAATGGTGAAGAAGACCGCGAAGGTGGTCGTGCTTTTGCCCATGTAGTCACAGGTGAGCAAAAAGGCGTGAGTTATGAGCTGCCTTACCTTGGCAAGTTTGCTTGGGAAAATGCCGTGGCTAACCCGAGCACAGGCATTAGAACCGTGGTGATGGGCATGGATGATAGCCCTGGCGGCCAAGTCTATATGTATGTGGGTGAAAAACGAGCAGCTGGCAACCCTGTGGAGCAAGCGGGTTTGATGGGTGGCAATTTGTTCGCAGTAAAAGTGGATGGTAAGCGCTTTGGGTTTGCGACTTTTGGTGATGTTTCTGCGATGAGCGGTGAGGATTTAGAAAAGGCTGGACAAAAACTAGGTGTCGCTAATTTTATGCGCCCAGAAGATGGGGCTTGGGATGTGAATAACCCCAATATTTTTTACTTTGCCACCACAGATAAGATAGACGGAACGAGTCAATTATTTCAACTTGCTTTTGATGACATTGCCCAGTCAGAAAAGGGTGGCTCGATTAAAGTCGTGCTTAATGCACGTGATATTGGCGCGCAGATGTTCGACAACATTACCGTAGCGGGCGATGGCAAAGTGTTAGTGGAAGAAGACCCAGGCGACAATCCTCACATGGCGGCGATTTGGAACTTTGACCCAAAAACTGGCAAGGCAGAAAAAGTGCTTAGAGTGGCGCCAGAAGCATTCTTAGATAAAGATAGCCCGGCATTCTTAACGCAAGATGAAGAAAACTCAGGGATTATTGAGATTACAGATTTGGTACGCAAAGCCCCTTGGTTTGAAGGGAATAAGCGTTACTTCTTGGGATCGCTCCAAGTGCACGCAAAATCAAGCGACCCTGAACTAGTTGAAGGTGGGCAGCTTTATCTTATTGCTGGGCCAAGTGGGCAATAATTTTCTTATTTACTGAAAGGCCTTATTTGCCTAGCAACTTAGCTTTGATGTAGGTTTTAGTTAAGTGGTCTAGTTGAGTATATTCAAACACGGCGCTGTCTTGTACGACAGCGATACCCACTTCTTTGGCTTCTGCAAATGAAGCATGTTTCTTGTCCATCACGATGCTGCTGATGTAGTAATGCACCTTCTTTTTACCTAGCCATCCCATACCCGCGACTTCGCAATAGTGTTTGCCGAAGCTAAAGGTAATGGAAAAGTTGAGGTAATCCTGATGATGCTTGATGACGTTGAAGTCAAAAAAACCTATGGTTTCGGGCACAAATTTCACTTTTTAATAGACTAATTCAATATTGACACGACCACAGCCAAATCTGTGGCTAAGGGCTTATTTGAGTTGTGCGTATCTTACACATGCTTAATGACGGCTTGTGTTAAGGATGCATGAAGTTTATGTGAAAAAAAGAGCGCCACGAAGGACGCTCTAAAGGGAGTTAACGTTAAAACGATAGGCTAAAAAACGAGGTATACAGGCACGATATCTTTGGGTTGTTTTTCTTGTTTCTTGGCTTTTAGGTGTTCGGTAATATGTTTGAGTGTGGCGGCAGTTCTGGATATTTCATCTTTAGAAATTTGATGTATGCTTTTTAGCACCTTTTGGTGAACGAGCGGGCTGTTGATTTCGCCTGTTTTTCTTTGCTTAATTAAATTCATCACTTCAATCATTTTTTTGTTTCTTTAAAATTGCTTAACTTGTGATTGATTATGGTTTTTTATTGTTTCAGTTATGTGTCGAAATAAAGATAAATAGATGACGTTTTATATTGCATCAGGAGTCTTAATCAACAAACCTTCTCGAGCCATCTGATAAATCGATTTCCATAATCTTATTAAAAGACGTCGCAACCATTAAGTTTTCATTTTTGATAATGGCGTGTGTCAAATAGGGCACATGGTAAGTTTTTTTTCGTTTTAATTGGCTATCAGAAACTGTGACTGTAAATTTGGGGACGTCTAAACTCACAATAGCCCAACGGTTAGATGTATCTTCACTCATTAATGGCATTCTATCGGTGGTGTAAAACCACTATATAAAATCATTTTTGTTACATTGTGGTGAACTTATTAAGAATAAATCTTGGGGTGATTTTTAGATCCACTGCTTATGAAATGAGCGAATAAATCATTGCCTCTCTGTAAGCAAGGCATCCAATTGCGAAAAGGAAAATGCCCAGAGAAAACAGCGCAATGAGGCCGCCAGCTGTTTTAGCCATATTTTTAAAGCCGAACAATCTGTAGTGGCTGGAATAGCTCGCAAATAACAATGCGGACACTATCCAACTAATAAAAAATATCTTCATTTTATCTACTCAAATAAAAGATAAAAAAATAGAGCGCTGATAAGGCGCTCTAATAAATTAGGAGTGATTATGCGTTAATCAAGACCTATTTTAGGGGGCTACTATTACATTAATATGACAATTCTTTAAATTAAACAATTTTGCATGGGATTAATGCGTCTTCGTCAAACCGATAAACAGCGCAAAGGCGATGGTAGCCGTCAGCAATGGTGAGCTTGCCATTCACGCTATCTCTGACAAGCAGCAATGGGGACATTAGTTCGCCAGTTTTAATTTTTTTGATGTCGCGCCTGACATGCAAATTACTCACGCCAAGCAGAGATAAGTTTGATGCTCTAAAGATATCCTTGGCTTTAAATTCTACAAGTGCCGACTCTTTAAGCTCGGTGACAAAAGCCGCTGAAGTTTTATTATCGTAAATTAAGCTTAAATATGACTCCGCAGCTGGGTAGTCGTGCTCTTGTGGCTTAGTTAGCCAGTGAACTTCTACTTTGTCTTTCTTAGGCATTTAGATTGCTCCCATTGAGTAGGCTTGCAGCAGAATTTTTTAGTCAGAGAATGTATGAATCCATTTGATTCATACATTCTCAAAAGCACTAGTCAATCACGACAATGTGAACGTTTGATGACAGTTCGAGGTAGTACGGTTTATCAGCCCTGCTGTGAGGGCTAGTGAGGAGGGTTTAGCGATGACCTTCTTTAGCCATGTTGATTGAGTATTTCGGAATCTCTACGACTAAATCACTTGTACCAACAATGGCTTGGCATGAGAGGCGTGAGTTAGGCTCCAGCCCCCAAGCTTTGTCGAGCAAGTCTTCTTCTTGGTCTTCTGCTGGATTTAAAGTTTTATAACCCTCACGCACAATCACGTGGCAGGTGGTGCATGCACAAACTTTGTCGCAAGCATGGTCTATATCAATGTCGTGATTGAGCAGGGTGTCGCAAATGGATTCGCCAGCTTTTGCTTCAAAGGCGGCGCCTTCTGGGCAAAGTTCTTCATGTGGCAATACGATAATTTGAGGCATGTTTTTCGTCTTTTAAAGTTCTAATTTATTTAAGTCTTGCCCAGCAAACGCTTGTTTTACTGAGGCGTCCATTCGTCTTCCAGCAAAGTTTTCTGTGGCATGGTTGAGTGCTTCTACGGCTTCAATAATGCTATCTTTATCCGTTCCTTGGCTAGTTGTTTTTAAGGCTTGCACTTGTGATTCAATGGCAGACTTTTCATTTGCATTTAAAAGATGGCCATCTTGTGCGAGCGCTGCATTAATCGCTTCCATTAAGCGCTCGGCATCTACGATTGCTTCCCTTAATGCACGTGCTTCTTTGTCTTGTTCGGCTGCGCCAAAAGACGATTTCAGCATATTGGTGATTTCATCTTCTGATAAGCCGTAAGATGGCTTTACGACAATATCAGCCACCACGCCGCTAGATTGCTCGCGTGCGGTCACGGAGAGCAGGCCATCTGCATCCACTTGGAAGGTCACCCGAATACGTGCCGCGCCAGCAGCCATGGGTGGAATACCACGTAATTCAAATTTAGCCAGTGAGCGACAATCTGAAACGAGTTCGCGTTCGCCTTGCAGCACATGAATACTCATCGCGGTTTGGCCATCTTTAAATGTGGTGAAATCTTGCGCTCGCGCTAAAGGTAAAGTTGCATTGCGAGGAATCACGCGCTCTACTAACCCGCCCATGGTTTCTAGGCCGAGGGATAGTGGGATGACATCTAGTAGCAATAAGTCATCATCACTACGATTGCCGGCTAAGACGTTGGCTTGAATCGCCGCGCCTAGCGCCACGACTTTATCAGGGTCTAAATTAGTCAGTGGCTCTTGCTTAAAAAACTCAGCGACAGCTTGGCGAATTTGAGGCATACGCGTTGCGCCGCCGACCATCACCACGCCTTTAATTTCTTCAATGGTCAAGCCAGCATCGCGTAGGGCTTTGCGGGTTGGATTCAGCGTTTTGGTGACTAATGTTTGTGTGAGTTCGACTAGCTTATCGGCAGTCAGCTTGATATTCACAAGCTTACCCGTGCTTAAGACACTTGTGATTTGCGCCTCAGGGTTTTCGCTTAGCCATTCTTTCACTTCGCGCGCTTTGGTTAAGAGTGCTCTTGTATCTTCTTGGTTGAGCGGAGGCAAGCCTGCTTCAGACAATATCCAGCAGAAAATACGGTGGTCAAAATCGTCGCCACCTAGGGCTGAATCACCATTAGTTGCAAGCACCTCAAAAATGCCTTTGGATAAGCGCAAGATAGACACGTCAAACGTACCGCCGCCTAAGTCGTAAATCACATAAACACCTTCAGACGCGTTATCTAAACCATAAGCGACTGCAGCGGCAGTGGGTTCATTTAGCAAGCGCAAGACGGTTAACCCAGCTAAACGGGCGGCATCTTTAGTCGCTTGGCGCTGCGCGTCATCAAAGTAAGCTGGTACGGTAATTACTGCGCCAGTGAGCTCGCCACCTAAAGCTTTTTCAGCACGGGTTTTGAGTGCACGTAAAATTTCACCCGAGATTTCCACAGGACTTTTGATCCCAGCGCGTGTTTCGATTTGTACCATGCCAGCGCCAGTATCGCGAAACTTGTAAGGGATATGTGTAGTATCAGGAATGTCATTAATTCCACGACCCATGAAGCGTTTTACGGAGCTAATCGTATTTTTAGGGTCTGCACTTTGTGCGGCTTGGGCTGAGTGGCCAATTACAATATTGCCATCTTCTAAATAACGCACCACAGAAGGCAGTAGGGCGTGACCGTGCTCATCCTGCAAAACGGTGCTCATGCCACTTTGTACTGTCGCCACCAGTGAGTTGGTCGTGCCAAGGTCAATGCCTATCGCCAGCTTATGCTGATGAGGTGCGGCACTCATACCTGGTTCTGCGATTTGTAATAAAGCCATGTGGGATTAATTTTCTAGTTGTTCGATTGCTCGATTGATATCAGCACTAATTTTATCAATAAAGCTCAGCTTTCTGACACTTTCACTGGCTTGGGTATAAGCTTTTTCTGCAAACTGACCACTGAGGTCTTGCGATAATACTTTCGCCATTTGTTTAATTTCGATGAGCAATGCATCTAATGCCGAAACATCTTTGGCTGCGCTCGCATCATCAATGGCTTCACGCCATTCCATTTGTAACATTAAAAAGTCCGCTGGCATCGCCGTATTGCTCTCTTCTAAAGTTTCCACGCCATTAAGCTGAAGAAGATAACGTGCCCGTGCCGTGGTATTTTTTAAGGTTTGGTAAGCTTCGTTTGCTTGAGTAGCGACTTGCATAGACTGCAGGCGCTCATTAGCTGAGGCCGTCACAAATCGGTCTGGATGTACTTCGGATTGGAGTGTACGGTAATGCTGATCGAGTAGCGTTAGATCGATTTCAAACTGTGTGGGCAAGCCCATTAATTCAAAGTAATTTCTTTGTAGCAATTCCATAAAGCGACTTAAACGGTAAAGCTTTCACCGCAACCGCACTCATCCTTGACGTTAGGGTTGTTGAATTTAAAGCCTTCGTTTAAGCCTTCTTTAGTAAAGTCCAGCTCTGTGCCGTCGATATACACCAAGCTTTTTGGATCAACAATCACTTTCACGCCATGGCTTTCAAAAGCGGTATCTTCAGGCTGCATATCATCCACAAACTCTAATGTATAAGCCATGCCAGAACAGCCGGTCGTCTTAACGCCGAGACGAAGTCCGATGCCCTTGCCACGGTTCGCCAAGAATTTTTCCACGCGTTGCGCTGCGGTTTCTGTGAGGGTAATTGCCATAAATCGTTAAGCCTTCATTAAGCAGGTTGCTTTGATTTTAAATCCGCAACAGCAGCTTTAATTGCATCTTCTGCCAACACCGAGCAGTGAATTTTAACTGGCGGCAATGCAAGCTCTTCTGCAATTGCTGAGTTTTTAATCTCAGCTGCTTGGTCTAGTGTTTTGCCTTTGAGCCACTCGGTTACGAGTGAGCTCGAAGCTATCGCTGAGCCACAGCCGTAGGTTTTGAATTTAGCATCTTCAATGATGCCGCTATCATTGACTTTAATTTGCAGTTTCATCACGTCGCCACATGCAGGGGCGCCGACCATGCCAGTGCCAACGTGCGGATCGTTTTTGTCTAAAGTGCCAACATTACGAGGATTTTCGTAGTGGTCTAAAACTTTGTCTGAATATGCCATTTTGATACTCCTTTAGTGGGCTGCCCACTCAACTTTACTTAAATCAATGCCATCTAAATGCATCTCCCAAAGCGGAGATAGCTCGCGTAATTTACCAATTTTGCTCTTCATCAAAGCGATGGTGTAATCCACATCTTCTTCGGTTGTAAATCGACCGATTGAGAACCGAATTGAGCTATGTGCAAGCTCATCAGAGCGACCCAAAGCGCGCAATACGTAGCTAGGTTCCAAGCTTGCAGAGGTACATGCAGAGCCGCTTGAAACGGCAATGTCTTTCACCGCCATAATCAGTGATTCGCCTTCAACAAAGTTAAAACTGATGTTGAGATTGTGCGGCACACGATTTTTCATATCGCCATTGACATACACTTCGTCAATCTCTTCAAGGCCAGCTAACAAGCGGTCGCGCAAGCGTCTCACTTGTAAGTTTTCTGCTTTCATTTCCAAGCGGGCGATACGGAAAGCCTCGCCCATGCCGACGATTTGGTGGGTAGCTAATGTGCCAGAACGCATACCGCGTTCATGACCACCACCGTGCATTTGTGCTTCGATGCGGATGCGTGGTTTGCGGCGAACATACAATGCACCAATGCCTTTAGGGCCGTAGGTTTTATGCGCTGAGAAGCTCATTAAATCAACAGGTAACTTTTCCAAATCTATATCCACTTTGCCTGTCGCTTGTGCGGCATCCACATGGAAAATAATATTGTTTTCGCGGCAAATATTACCGATGCCTGTGATGTCTTGAATCACGCCGATTTCGTTGTTGACCATCATCACCGAAGCTAAAACTGTGTCTGGTTGAATAGCCGCTTTAAACTTTTCTAAGTCGATCAAACCATTTGGCTCTGGCGCTAAATAAGTCGCTGTAAATCCTTGGCGTTCCAGTTCGCGAACTGCATCAATTACTGCCTTATGTTCGGTTTGCACGGTAATGATGTGCTTGCCTTTAGTGCCGCTATAAAAGTTAGCCGCGCCTTTAATGGCTAGGTTGTTAGATTCTGTGGCGCCTGATGTCCATACAATTTCACGTGGGTCAGCATTTACTAATTTTGCTACTTCATCGCGCGCTTCTTCAACCGCTTGTTCGGCAGTCCAGCCAAATGGATGGCTACGTGAAGCAGGATTACCAAAATGCTCCGTAATGTACGGAATCATTTTTTCAGCAACGCGCGGGTCAACCGGTGTCGTCGCTGAGTAATCAAGATAAATTGGCGTTTTTACTGTCATATATTTCCTGTAGGTCTTAAATTGCTAATTCTATTAAACTGCAACAGCTGTCAGTTGGCGTAAACGCTGAACTTCAGTTTGTAGGGCAGCTAAAAAGCGATTGAGTTCATCACTGGTATTCTTTACACCAAAGCTCACGCGAACTGCGCCACGGGCCAAGTCTGGCGCAACGCCCATGGCCATTAATACATGACTAGGCTCTGTACTATCGCTTGAACATGCAGAGCCGCTGGCAACTGCAAATCCTTTGCGATCCAAGGCCATCACGAGTGTTTCGCCTTCGATTTCGTTGAAAGCAAAAAAGCTGGTATTTGCTAAACGCGCTGCTTTATCACCAAAAATTGTCGCACCTAAATCATGCAAACCAAGTTCAAAGGCATTACGTAATTGAGCTGTTACTTTCGCGCGAGTCTCACGTTCAGTTTTGAGTAATGCACATGCTGCGCCAAAGCCCACAATTGCAGCGACGTTTTCTGTGCCACTGCGCAAACCTTTTTCCTGACCACCACCGTGTAATAGCGGTTTGATATCCACACGCTTATCTAAAATCAAGGCGCCAGCACCTTGTGGGCCATTGATTTTGTGTGATGAAACAGTCATGGCATGAACGCCTAATGACTCAAAATCCACTGCTATTTTGCCTAATGCTTGTACAGCGTCAGTATGGAAAAGTGCACCTTTGGATTTGGCGATTTCAGCTAACTTTGCAATATCTTGAATCACGCCAGTTTCATTATTTGCGAGCATCACAGAAACTAGGCTAGTTGGTTTCTCTAAGGCAACATCTAAGCTTAAATGATCAACTTTCCCAAAGTTATCAGCCGCGATAACCGCAATACGATAATCATTTTCACGTAGTGCAAAAGCGGGACGTGTTACCGCTGGGTGCTCAATTGCACTCACTGCAACTTGCTTGGCATTTTCATTGTTGCCAGCCATGCCCTGAATGGCGAAGTTATTGGCTTCTGTACCGCTCGCGGTAAAGGTGACTTGTGATGGATGCGCTCCACAAGCTTCAGCGACTTGTTCGCGTGCTTGATCTAGAGCTTTGCGTGCCGCGCGACCAAATAAATGGCGGCTAGTAGCATTACCATATTGGTGTTGCATGTAGGGCAACATTGCTTCTAGTACGCGTGGGTCTAAAAGCGTGGTGCTGTTGTTATCCAAGTAAATATGTTCGTTAGACATGATTAATTAACCAGCAATTCCGCCGCAAATTCTTTTTTTGCATTGAACGAAATAGGTTTGCTTTCACCTTTTGCTTTAGCTTCATTGCTTGCGACTAAGTCAGCCAAACTAATGCCTGAAAGGTATTCTAAAATTTTGACATTGAGGCTAGTCCACAAATCATGCGTCATACAGCGACCTTCATCGCGGCAGTTTTCTTGACCGCCACATTGGGTGGCATCAATCAACTCATCCACAGCGCTAATGATTTCAGACACAGAAATTTCACTTAATGGTTTTGCAATGCGATAACCCCCGCCTGGACCGCGAACGCTTTTAACTAAACCGCAACGACGCAGTCTGCTGAACAGCTGTTCTAGGTAGGATAAAGAAATGCTTTGGCGCTCACTGATGCCAGCTAAAGTCACAGGTTTATCTGCCTCGCTCATAGCGAGGTCTAGCATGGCGGTGACTGCAAATCGACCTTTTGTGGTTAATCGCATATTTATCTTCCTGGAGGTTTGGGGTATTGGCTAAGGATGTTTTGATAGCCTTAAACAAGCTGAAATATTATAATAACCCAATACTTTAGTCAAGTATTAATTCGCGCTTGAAATGCTTGATGTTGGCTTGTATTAGAGTTTGATCAGATTGAGTTTTTTATGAAGCGCCAATCGGATGGCTCTTTGGCGCACGCGCTTGCTTTTGGGTTTGATTGGTTTAAATCCATTTGCTGTGGCGTAGAGCAGTGATTCTAGTTCCTCAATAACGCTTTCCCAGCGGATATTCGCAATGCTGGCAATTGATTGTTTCTGACAGTGCTTGAGCAGATCATTATTTTTGGCGGCGTCGACGGCCGCATTAATGAGTGCTTTACTTTGATTGAATGGCGCTAATAAACCGCTGTTGCGGTGTTTAATAATATGCCCTGCCGCTGCATAGTCGTAAGCTACAACACATAAGCCGCTGGCTAAGGCCTCCGGCACTACATTGCCAAAAGTTTCAGTGACACTAGGAAAAATAAACAAGTCTGCTGAGGCGTAGTGCTCAGCAAGCGATTTACCTTGCTGACTACCGCAGAAAATGGCTTGTGGACAAGTATGTGCAAGCTCATCTCTTAAGGGGCCGTCTCCAACAAATACAAGTTTTGCGCTAGGGCTGGTTTGTTGGATAGCGTGAAATGCATCCAACATTAAAAAAATGTTTTTTTCTTTCGCTAGTCTGCCTACATGAATGACAACCAAATCGCCTTCATCTGCACCCCATTTTTTACGTAAATCAGCTGAACGATTGGCTGGGGAGAATTGGCTTGTATCGACGCCTCTCGCCATGATGGAAACATTTTTATAGCCACTTGCTTCGAGTTCTTTAACGACCTTTTGTGTTGGGGCAAGTGTCGCTAAGGTTTGGTTATGAAAGTATCTTAAATAGCTTTCAATGGGCTTCATCAAAAAGCTTGCGCCGTAATGTTTGGAGTATTGATGAAAGTTAGTGTGATAAGAGCTAATCACTGGAATGTTGAGTTTTTTTGCGGCTTGAAGTGCTGACCAACCCAAGGGGCCTTCGGTGGCGATATGCACAACATCTGGTTTGATTCCAGACCACAATTTAATTAAACGATTTTTAGCAGGAAAACCAAATTTTAAGTGCTTATAGAAGGGGATTGGCATTCCTGTAACTAACACTTCTTTGAGGTTTTGTGTGTCAGCAGGAGTATCTAGATTACTTTGCTTGGGGCGAATGACTTGGACTTGATGCTGATTGTTAGAAAGATACTCGGTTACCTTGCCTAGCGTCATCGCGACGCCATTAATTTCCGGTTTAAATGTTTCGGTGACTAAGGCAAACTTTAATCGATGAGATTGCTTTGTATCTGTTTGTTTTGTCATGTCCGCATCCGTCTAGGTTTGAACAATTCTAGGCGGGTTTATCTGGACTTTTATGAAAATTTTATGAAATCTTTCGCTCTTAGTTTTAATTCTCAATCCTTAATTAAAGATACTTAGAAGTGAAATAATTTCTTCACATGAACATCTCAGAATTGACTTAAATCAATTAATCATAATTAATGCAATGTAATCTCGACTTTTTTATGGTTTGTCATGAAAATGTAACAATCTTATGAAATTCAATAAGGTAGAATGCCTCTAAATAAATAAATAAATAAAAGGGAAAATGTCTTATGAAAAGTATTAATGTTGATTATGTTGCAAAAGCTAAAAAACTAAGCGAAGAAGATCGTGATCGTGTGCTTTCACGTATGGGTGGTAAATTACCTAAGCGTTTGCAAAAAGAAAAGTTAACGGTTGAAGAGGCGATTGCTATTCAATTGGAATTGGAAGATGAACAGTTACAAGAATGGCGCGCGAACATGGCAGCTATTCAAGAAAAAGCAGCTAAAGCAAAAGCAAAGGCTGATGAAAAAGCAGCCAAGGTAAAAACAAAAGCAGCTAAACCAGTGGTTGCTAAATCAGCGCCAGCTAAAAAAGTAACGCCTGTAGCAAAGCCAGCAGTAGCAACTAAAGCCCCTGCAAAGCCAGCAGCAACTGCAAAACCAGCTGTTAAGAAGTAATGAAAACGTTTTTGATCGCGAACCCCAAGGGGGGAAGCGGTAAAACAACGCTAGCAACTAATTTGGCTGGCTATTTTGCCAGTCGAGGCCGTCATGTTGTCTTGTCTGATATGGATAGGCAACAATCTTCATTGGATTGGCTAGAGCGCCGCTCTGTTGATTTGCCATTAATCCATGCGCTTAACGGACGAAGTGGCAACATTAGTAGTTTAAGTGCCGACATTAATGTGATTGATTCGCCTGCAGGTTTACGCGGGGAAAAGCTCAGTGACGCAGTAAAAGCGGCAGACTGGGTGATTGTGCCAATGCAGTCATCTACATTCGATATCAACGCCACTCAAGATTTTCTAGAGGTGCTCAAGGAAGAGAAGGCGGTTCGCAAAGAGCGTACTTTTGTGGCGATGGTTGGAATGCGCGTCAACGCAAGAACAAAAGCTGCGCTTAACTTGGAAGAGTATTTGGCGCAAAGCGGGTTCCCTGTGATGGGGCATCTACGGAATGCGCAAGTTTATGTGCACGCTGCCGAAGGTGGCATGAGCTTATTCGACATGAGTCCTTCACGTGTCAAACAAGATATTCAGCAGTGGTCTAATTTGTTGCAGTGGATTCGCGCTGGCGAAAATAAAGGCGTTTAAGCCCCAAAGGCTTTAAAGTTTCTTAAACGCATCCACATCAAATGCTTTTCCAACTTCAGCATCTGATTCCACATCCGCACCTAGCTTATTAAGCTGCGCCATTACCTCTTGTAATTTCACATCTTGTGCTGCGGCATGGTCAAGCAAAGCATGAATTGCTTTGGTCATCGGGTCATTTGCATTGTCGCTAACAGCATAAGCTGAGAAGCCAATTTTTTCAGCCATATCATCGCGCTGTTTATTGGTTTCTTGCTCAAGTATGCGAGCAGGGATGCCAACCGCAGTCGCATTTTCTGGTACGTCCTTTACGACCACAGCGTTAGAACCTATTTTCGCACCTTTTCCGATGACGATTGGGCCTAACACTTTTGCGCCTGCACCAATGACGACGCCTTGCTCTAGCGTTGGATGGCGTTTGCCTTTATTCCATGAGGTACCACCCAGCGTGACGCCATGGTAGAGCGTGCAATCGTCGCCGATGACGGCTGTTTCGCCAATCACAACACCCATGCCGTGATCGATAAATACGCGGCGACCTATAGTCGCCCCAGGATGGATTTCAATACCCGTTAGCCAGCGTCCGATGTGTGAAATAAAGCGCGCAATCCAGAAAAAGCGTTTACCCCAAACCCAATGTGAAAGGCGATGAATGATGAGCGCATGCACGCCAGGGTAAGTGGTGATTATTTCCCAATGCGTTCTAGCTGCTGGGTCTCGTTCGAATACAACAGAAATATCTTCTTTAATATGCTTAAACATTATTCTTTACTCTTTATCGCTAAAGCTTCTTGGGTTTTGCGTAAGTTTTAATATACCACGCAAAATGTTTACTTCTTCTTTTTCTAGGCTGGCACGTGCGTAGATTCGGCGAACGCGCTGCATCAGTTTTTTAGGTTCTTTGGGATTTAAAAAGCCAATTTTTATCAGTGTTTCTTCAAGGTGCTGATAAAAGCCTTCAATCTCTTCACTCGTCGCAAGTGGTACTTTGTTTGTAGTGTTTTCAATATTGCTTTCGCCTACCGCCATGCGGAGCTCATAGCACATCACTTGGACGGCTGCAGCGACATTTAGCGATGAGAAATCAGGGTTAGTCGGTATCATCGCAAGTAATTGGCAAAGGTCTAGTTCTCTATTTGAAAGACCACTCATCTCTGTACCAAACACCAAAGCTACAGCTTGCTCACTATTCGCAATACTTGCTGCCTTTGTTGCTGCTTCACGCGCTGACATGAGTTCATGAGAAAGCTGGCGTTTGCGGGCGCTCATTCCAATCGCGACGGCGCAGCCCTTTAAAGCATCTTCTAATGTATCGCAAACCACCGCGTTCTCAAGTAGGTCAACAGCGCCACAAGCAAGCGCGTTGGCTTCATTGTCTGGAAAGTGTTTAGGTTGTACCAAATAGAGCTGACTGAGCCCCATGGTTTTCATTGCGCGTGCCGCTGAGCCAATATTGCCAGGGTGGCTAGTTTGGCAGAGCACAATGCGGAAATTATTTAGCAAGTTAAGTTTGGAAGTCATGGCATAAAGCATTAAAATGCTATTTTAACAGCTCTTTAATCATGCCTCATGTAGTTTTAATACACAGATATCAGGATTCGATATCGGGCAACAATGGAAAATACACATGCATCCAATGCTTACGAATGCGGTTAAAGCCGCGCGCCGTGCTGGCACAATCATCAATCGCGCTTCTCAAGATGTGGGTTCGATTAAGGTACATAGTAAAAATTACAATGACTTTGTGAGTGAAGTCGATCATGCGTCAGAGCGTGCGATTATTGAAACATTACAAGAAGCTTATCCAGATCATGGCTTTATCGGTGAAGAGAGTGGCAATGATCGTACTGACGCTGAGCACGTTTGGATTATTGATCCATTGGATGGCACCACTAACTTCTTGCATGGGTTTGAACAGTATTCTGTGTCGATTGCGTTGATGAGTCGCGGTCAGTTAGAGCAAGCGGTTGTGTATGATCCAAGCCGTAATGATTTGTTTACTGCTACACGCGGGCGCGGTGCATTTTTAAATGACAAGCGTATTCGTGTCAGTAACCGCGCTAAGCTTCAAAGTGCAATGATCGGTACGGGCTTCCCATTCCGTGACTTTAAACACCTAGATACTTACCTTGGCATGTTTAAAGACATGATTAAAAACACAGCTGGTCTTCGCCGTCCTGGTTCAGCAGCGCTCGATTTGGCCTATGTGGCAGCCGGATGGTTTGATGGGTTCTGGGAAATTGGTTTGTCTAAATGGGATATTGCAGCCGGTGCATTGTTAGTGCAAGAAGCAGGCGGTATTGTCGGCGACTTTGAAGGCAATGAGACTTGGATTGAAACAGGCAATATTGCCGCAGGCAATCCGAAAGTATTCGCACAAATGTTGCAAGTGTTAGCGCCGCATTTGACCGATGAATTGAAGTCTAAGTATCAAGCAATTATTACTGAATAATACGAAATGAACACCAAAGGTAGCGCTATGAAGAAAGTTACAAAAGCTGTTTTCCCTGTCGCGGGTCTTGGTACACGCTTCTTGCCAGCGACCAAAGCTAATCCAAAGGAAATGTTGCCGATTATCGACAAGCCTTTGATTCAGTATGCGGTGGAAGAGGCAATTGATGCTGGCATTACTGATTTGATTTTCATTATCGGCCGTAATAAGCGCGCTATTCCAGACCACTTCGATATGGCTTACGAGCTTGAGAACGAGCTGGAGCGTAATGGTAAAAACGAACTGCTCAAGATCGTCCAAAACATTATTCCTAAGAATGTAAATTGCATCTATATTCGCCAAGCACAAGCTTTGGGTCTGGGGCATGCTGTGCGTATTGCTAGGCCAGTAGTAAATGATGAGCCATTTGCTGTGCTACTTGCAGATGACTTGTTGGATGGCAAGGTGCCAGTTATGAAGCAAATGGTTGAGGCTTACGATTATTATCGTTGCTCATTGTTAGGGGTGCAGAATGTGCCACGTGAGCAAACTAAGAGTTACGGTATTGTGGCAACAACGCCAGTGAATGAACAAATTGAGCAGGTGTCTGGTATTGTGGAAAAGCCAAAGCCAGAAGAAGCGCCATCAACATTGGGCGTGGTTGGGCGTTATATTTTAACGCCAAGAATCTTCCATCATTTGGATAAAGTGAAGCCTGGTGCTGGCGGTGAGATTCAACTAACAGATGGCATTTCAGCTTTACTTGCTGAAGAACAAATTTTGGCATACCGCTATGATGGCGTTCGCTATGATTGTGGCTCTAAAGCTGGCTACATGGAAGCGACAGTGCGTTTAGGTTTGCGTCACCCCGAAGTTGGCCCTGAATTTAAGAAGCTACTAGAAAAAATTGTGAACGAAGAGAAGTTTAAGTAGTTTTAAGTCGAAAATGAAAAGCCCAGCAATGCTGGGCTTTTTTATGATGGTTATTTCTTAAGCTCTAGTGTCCTAAGTGTTCTGGCTCTGACTTCTTTTAGTAGCTCAGTATCATCAATAAGTGATCGTCCGTAAGATGGCACCAATGTGCGCATTTTTACTTTCCATTCCTGTGTTTGAATACGGTCACTAAAGCAACGTTTAATCACATCCGTCATCGCTTGAACCGATGTTGATGCACCAGGAGAGGCTCCTAGTAATGATGCAATAGAGCCATCTTTGGCTGTCACAATTTCAGTGCCAAATTCTAACTTTCCGCCTTTTTTGTGGCAGTTTTTAATGATTTGTACACGTTGGCCAGCCGTAGCTAGATGCCAGTCCTCAGGCTTTGCATTAGGGAAGTATTGTTGCAATGACTTCATGCGGCTTTCTTGAGATTGCACGACCTCACCAATCAAATACCGAGTTAAGCCCATATTACGTAAGCTTGCGAACATCATCGACTTAAGGTTATTAACCTTAAATGATTTCGCCAAATCTAAGAATGAGCCTTTTTTGAGGAACTTAGTGGTAAATCCAGCGTAAGGGCCGAACAATAAAGCAGGCTCGCCATCAATAATGCGAGTATCTAAATGCGGCACAGACATAGGTGGAGCACCAATCGCAGCTTTGCCATATACCTTGGCGTTATGTTCTTTGATAATTTCAGGATTTTTGCAGACCAACCACAATCCGCTCACAGGGAATCCGCCATAACCTTTGCTTTCAGCGATGCGAGATTTTTGAAGGAGAGGTAAGGCTCCACCACCGGCGCCGAGGAATACAAATTTGGCATGAATGGTGTGTGATTTTTTGGTCGTGCGGTCTTGGATGTTGACGTTCCAAATGCCGCGCTTATCTTGTTTTAAGCGACGCACATTCTGATTGAGCTGAAGCTCAAAACCGTTTTGTTTTTGTAGGTGTGAAATCAACCCGCGCGTTAACGCACCAAAGTCCACGTCGGTACCATAATCGACTCGCGTGGCTGCAACTACTTGGTTATCCCTGCCTTCCATAATGAGTGGCATCCATTCTTTAAGCTTGCTCACATCATCGCTATATTCCATATCTTGGAATAATGGATGTTGGGAAAGGCTCTCAAAACGTCTTTTTAGGAAAGCGACATTATCTTCACCCCACACAAAGCTGAGGTGAGGCGTTGGGTTGATAAAATCTTTAGCTTTTAGAATATTTTGTTCTACTAAGTAAGACCAAAACTGGAGTGATTCTTCAAACGCGGCATTGATTTGAAGCGCGCGGTTTGTCGCAACGCTACCATCTGAATTCTGTGGGGTGTAGTTGAGCTCGCAGTAACCAGCGTGCCCTGTGCCAGCATTATTCCAGCCATCTGAGCTTTCGCCTGCAACATTCGGTAGGCGCTCAATCATATGAATGGATAGACCGGGGTCTAGTTCTTTTAGCATAGCCGCTAGCGTTGCGCTCATCACTCCTGCGCCCACTAATAAAACATCGACTTGCTGATTCAACATGAATGCTTTGCCTATTTTTGTTAAAAATCGCGCTTTTTAATTGAGCGCGCGGACAGCATGATAAGCGTGAATGCGTTTGATGTAAATTGCCGCGCCTAACATGCAGATGGGGCAAACTGCCCCATCTTGATTTACTGCATTTAAATTAAAACTTAAGCGATGCTTTGTTTTAGTTGTTCAAGAATCGCTGGATTTTCTAAAGTTGAAATATCCGAGGTAATTTCTTCGCCTTTTGCTAAGCTACGCAACAGGCGACGCATGATTTTTCCTGAGCGTGTTTTAGGTAAATTATCGCCAAACCGAATATCGTCTGGCTTGGCAATTGGGCCAATTTCTTTACCAACCCACTCGCGTAGCTCAGCGATAATTTTTTTAGCATCTTCACCTTCAGGACGCTTACCTTTAAGTACGACGTAAGCAACAATAGATTCCCCTTTGATGTCGTGAGGCCTGCCCACTACAGCAGCTTCAGCTACTAAGGGATTGGCTACTAATGCAGACTCGATTTCCATGGTGCCTAAGCGGTGACCAGAAACATTCAGCACATCATCAATACGCCCCATGATGGTGAAGTAGCCAGTTTCCGCATCACGAATTGCGCCGTCGCCAGCCAGATATAGTTTTCCACCTAAATCTTCTGGGAAGTAAGATTTTACATAGCGTTCATCGTCATTCCAGATGGTACGAATCATTGAAGGCCATGGACGTTTAATTACCATTAAGCCACCAGTTCCCCATGGCACGTCCTTGCCTGTTTCATCGACGACATCAGCTTGAATGCCTGGGAAGGGGAGAGTGCATGAGCCTGGAATGAGTGGGGTGACGCCTGGTAATGGCGTAATCACATGACCGCCAGTTTCTGTTTGCCAGAAGGTATCCATAATTGGGCAATTGTTGTTGCCTACTTCTTCGTAATACCACATCCAAGCCTCAGGATTAATCGGCTCGCCTACTGATCCTAATAAACGTAAGCTACTTAAGTCATATTGCTTAGGATGAAGCTCAGGATTGGTGCTTGAAGACTTAATCAATGAGCGAATCGCAGTGGGTGCTGTGTAAAAAATACTGACTTTATGCGCAGCAATCATCCGCCAAAAACGACTTGCGTCTGGATAAGTTGGAATTCCCTCAAATACCACTTGAGTTACACCCAACGCCAACGGGCCATATGCTACATAACTGTGGCCAGTAATCCAGCCCACGTCTGCTGTACACCAAAAGACATCGCCATCTTTCGCATCAAACGTCCAGCGCATGGTGTTCATGGCATGCAGCAAATAGCCCGCAGAAGCGTGTTGAACACCCTTAGGTTTGCCTGTTGAGCCAGATGTGTAGAGCAAGAATAATGGGTGTTCTGCGTTTACAAAAACGGGTTCACATGTATTGGCTTGTCCTGCGATTAAATCATCCCACCAAATATCACGACTATGGGTGTCAATCGCTAAACCAGTACGTTTGTAAACGATTACTTTTTCAACGGTTTCACAGCCGGGCATTGCCAATGCTTCATCTACAGCAGATTTGAGTGGTAATGCTTTGCCGCCACGGAATTGACCGTCAGCTGTGATGACAGCGCGTGCGCCTGTATCTTGAATTCGCTCTTGTAAGCTTTTAGATGAAAATCCGCCGAATACAACTGAATGTGTTAAGCCTAAACGGGCACAAGCTTGCATCGCAACAATCGCTTCAACGCCCATCGGTAAATAAATAATGACGCGGTCACCAGTGTTAAGCTTGAGTGATTTAAGTCCGTTCGCTAGTTGGCAAACGCGGTGATAAAGTTCTTGATAAGTAACATGGCTCACTGAGCCATCATCCGCCTCAAAAATAATCGCGTTCTGATTAGCCCTGGTCGCTAAATGACGATCTAAACAGTTGTATGAAACATTCAGCTCGCCATCATCAAACCAGCGATAAAAAGGCGCGTTTGATTCGTCTAATGTTTTGCTGAAAGGTTTTTTCCAATCAAGTAATTCACGTGCTAACTCAGCCCAAAAGCCTTCATAGTCATCACCTGCTTTTTTACAAAGCGCTTGGTATTCAGCCATGCCTTTAACATTTGCATTGGCTTGAAGTTGTTCGCTTGGCTTGAAAACTCTTGTTTCATGCATCACTGATTCGATAGAACTCATCCTTGCTCCCAGTTGCGTTTTATTATTGTTGTTGTGATGTTTTTAAAATATATGGTTGTTGATTTTGTATTTAAACAGTCGCGCCAGCATTAATGGCAATCACTTTTTTGCCAGAGCTAATTGTTTTGCTGATTTTATACTCATCCATCAAATTGAAGTTGAGGTACTGATAGATTTGGGCGTGATGTGCGCTGATGGTGTCACCGACGACTTGTAAGTATTCCTGCGTCGTTGGCAAGCGACCTAGTTTTGCACACACCGCAGCAAGTTCAGCAGAGCCTAAGTAAACGCGTGCGTCTTTGCCCATGCGGTTATCGAAGTTACGTGTACTGGTTGAGAAGACCGTGGCTTTATCTGCTACACGTGCTTGGTTGCCCATACAGAGTGAACAGCCCGGCACCTCGGTTCTAGCGCCTGCAATACCGAAGGTTGAGTAAACGCCTTCGTCTCTGAGCTGTGCTTCATCCATACGGGTAGGTGGTGCAATCCAAAGTCTGGTTGGTATTGCGCCTTGGCCTTCAAGCACCTTCGCTGCAGCTCTATAGTGACCGATATTAGTCATACAGCTACCGATGAAGACTTCATCAATCTTGTCGTTCTGAACTGCTGAGAGTGGCTTGATGTCATCTGGATCGTTAGGACAAGCAACAAGTGGCTCTTTGATTTGGTTTAAATCAATCTCAAAGACGTGGGCATATTCTGCATCCGCATCTGGTTCAAGCAATGTTGGGTTGGCAAGCCATGCTTCCATCGATTCAATACGACGTTTTAATGTACGTGCATCTTCATAGCCATGCTCAATCATGTTCTGCATGAGCACGATGTTTGATTTCAAGAACTCAATGACGGGTTCTTTGTTAAGTTTGACCGTACAGCCGTTCGCTGAACGTTCAGCAGAGGCATCGGCAAACTCAAAGG
>CAIULB010000007.1 GCA_903899965.1 uncultured Methylophilaceae bacterium
TCTAATTACACTTAATAGTTCCACGGTGATCACTCCCATTCTCCTGCTCATAGGTTGAGCAGAATAGTATCGGTACGTGGGTCAATTTCTAGTGCAATTTATACCCCTAAGTGGGTCAATTCTGAGTGCAATTCAACAAACAAGAATTACTTGCCGATTGCTGAAATAACCTTATCGGTAATATTAACTTTCTTGCTTGTGAACGCTGCGCCATTATACAAAATCAGGTCATAGCCTTCAGTCTGAGCAATTGAATCAATCACTTTGTTAATTTGGTCCTGAAATTTCTTCATTTCCTCATTTTTTCTGAGTGTTGCATCCTCATTCAATTCACGTTGTTTTCTCTCAAGCTCTATTGAAAGATCTAAAATCTCTTTCGATTTTGTCTTTAAATCAGCTTCAGATAAGTTTTTACCATCTTTATCTAAGTAGCTTTGTTTATCACTGATTTTCTTTTTAGATTGCTCAATTTGTGAAATGCGAGATGCAAATTCGGATTGTAATTTCTTGCCAATCTCTAAAGCAGGTTGCGATTGCATAATTTGATTCAATTCAACGTAGCCAATTTTTAGCTCCGCTGATGCATTAAAAGAAATTAGTAGGGTAGCTGCTACCAGAACTAATTTAATGAGTTCTTTCATTTTCACCTCAAAATTTAAATGGATTTTTAGTGCTGTATCGCAACTTACTCTAAGCCAGTAACAATCTATATAAGATATAGTCGTTCTGGCCTTAGTTACAATCTAAAAAGCGCCCGTAGGCGCTTTCTATGTTCCGACTAACAACTATTACTTGGCTGATACTTCTTTAGCATCTTCCTTCTTGTCTTCTTTAGCTTCTTTTTTGTGCGCTTGTTTCTTAGCGTGAGCTGCTTTGGCGTGCTTAGCTTTATTTGGCACAGCTTTAGCCGCTGTTTCTGTTGGGGCTACTGGCTCGTCTGCTGCTAGCGCTGAAAAAGTTACTGCTGAAAAAATACCTGCCATTAAAACTGCTAATAATTTACTCATTTATTGCTCCTTTTATTAAAAATGACACTGCTTGGGTATAGTAACGAATCAGCAATGGATTGGGTTGACATTAATCAATCACCCCACACTTTAGTCAATACCACCAAAAATTCTTCACACTTTCGTTGACGGTGAAGGACAATCAACATTATCAAATGTCTACTGAAATTGGTGAATTCCACTTAATGTTTTCGATGACAATTTCGATATGCTAGATTAATTGACTGACTTAGTCTGGGTTAGAATCTTCAGACTAAATCAGGAAACAAAAAAACTACTTAGTCTCGTTAACTATTGCACCTTCATCTTTCGTTTTATGTTTCCACTCTTTTTGATGTTCATGACGATGCTCCCGCATTTTTTCATGAAAATCCTTGCGTTCAGCAGCATCAATGAAACCGTCCCCGTTGGCATCCATTTTCTTAAACATTTCTTCACCGCGTTTTTCATGCGCAATACGAAACTCTTCGTAGCTAATTTTTCCGTCTTTGTTAGTGTCAGCTTGCTCAAATGCTTCACGCATTCTATCTTCTTTATGAGCATCATTGCCTTCATGGGCATACGTATTTGAACAACCAAAAACAGCTAAAAAGGATACTGCTGATAATAAATATTTCATGTTCATGGTAATTTTCCTAAATAAAATTAATTAAAAATTATTGCTGTGGCTGAGCAGGTGTTGCTGGGACTTTTTGCCAATCCACAGAGCAATTAGGCACGTAAGGGTAGTACCCTGCAGGATTGCTGCAGTAGTACCAGAACTGCGCCTGCGGAGAAGATTGCGTTGGCGGCGCAGCTTGCACCGGCGGAGGCGTTTGCTCTACGTAGACCGGTGGTTGTGGTGTCTGGACGATGACAACCGGTGGCTGGTAAGGATCAGGGTACGGATAAACAGGTACGCTATAGGCATACCATACACCGCCGGCAAACCACCACCATGCGTTACGACCATCGTGATAGCCGTGATACCAACGACCACCCCTCCAGATATCGATATCACGCTCATGAAAGCGGCTCATGTCGCCGCGCCAGCCCTCTCGATAGTCATGACCGCGTTCTTCATGATCTCGCTCACCCCGAAAATGTTCTTCAGCGTAAGATGTTGTCTGCATTGCTGTCGCCAAGATCAATATTAGCAATTTACTTAATGTTCTAATTTGCATATACATCCTCTCAATCCAATGAATTAATAGCCAGGAGGGACCGAAGGTGAGCCTGCCGGTGGCGGAGGCGGTGAACCTGGTGGCGGAGGCGGTGAACCTGGTGGCGGAGGTGGTACATAGTTATTCTGTGGTGAAACAGGGGCTGGACTATAAGGAGCTTGTTGGTTGAGTCTGCCAGAAACAGGTACTTTGTGCCCTTTTGCATACATGCATTGTATGTACCCGTTATCGTATACCTGCTGGGTGGTATAACCTGAGACATTTGCCGCATTCGCGCCAATCGCACTACCCATTAAAAGCCCGCCTGCTGCACCGGCAGCTGCGCCATGACCGCCGCCTACGGCTGCGCCCACTGCCGCGCCAATCGCAGTGCCAAGAACGGCTGTCTCAGCAAAGCTATCATTCGAAGCTTGCTGCGCTGTCTTACCGCCAATTTGCGTCTGAGCAAAACCACGACATGACGCATCATCATATTGAAACTGATCAAAAGATTTACCGCTTCCCGGTAAAGCCATTCTGCTCGGACCATTAGGAAGGGAGACGCAAGCGCCCAATGCTAGTGCCGAACAAATCACGGCGATATGTTTTACATTAAATTTCATGATTCATTTTCCTAATCAACTTATTTTGGTGGTGTGGCTGGAACCTTTTTCCAACCAACCGGGCACTCTTTAACATAAGGGTAGTACCCATCAGGGCTGGTACAGTAATACCAATAGTTGGTCGCATCTTGTGCTGGAGCCGCTTGCGGCTGGACTGGTGCTTGCTGGACAACTTGTGGCTGTTGCTCAACGTACACAGGCGGTTGTGCTGGGGCGATGACTGCAGGTGGATAGGGATAGTAAGGATACGGATAGCTATAGTAGGGATAATAAGGACCCGGTACGCCGAAATAAAAACCAACGCCGCCGTGCCCGTACCCATGACCATAATGGCCATACTCATGCGCTTGCGCAGCGCCACTTAATGAAATACCAGCGGCAAGCAATAGCCAATGCAATTGTTTCATTTTACTTCTCCTCGGTTAAAGCGATTGTTATTTTGTGTTACTTGATACATTTAACGTGCTGTTAAGTTACGCGTTGACTGCTGTCAAACTTTTTTATACGCCACTTGATGAAATACCAGCGGCAAGCAATAGCCAATGCAATTGTTTCATTTTACTTCTCCTCGGTTAAAGCGATTGTTATTTTGTGTTACTTGATACATTTAACGTGCTGTTAAGTTACGCGTTGACTGCTGTCAAACTTTTTTTATACGCTACTTGGGTAAATCTCTTGAACTAGCCAAGGTGTATACTTGGAAACAGCAGGAAAGTTAAAATTAAAAGGAGATGAAATGGCAGAAGAGAAAAAAGAACAGTGGCTAAATTATTTGGCATTAACCACCGTCATTTTTGCGGTGTGTGCAACGCTTTCTACTTTTAAGGGGGGAGGATTCTCAACAAAGTCCATTATGAGTCAATCACAAGCATCCGATGAGTGGGCCCTCTATCAATCAAAAAGCATTAAATCCTACCTATATCAGATGCAAGCTGACAAACTTGAGCTTGATTTGGTCTCGCTACCAGCTGCAACGCAACAACAACTTTCAGATAAGTACCATCAGATCATCAATGATTACCGTGCCAAAGTAGAAAAGTACAACCAAGAAAAAGAAGAGCTACAAACTAAGGCAAAGGGATTGGAAGCGAATCGAGATGAAGCACAAATTCACTCACACGCCTTTGGGTTGGCCGTCATTTATTTACAAATCTCTATCCTGCTCTCTTCTATTGCGGGCTTATTGAAGAAGAAATTGGTGTGGCTCACTGGCGTCTTATGTGGCGGTCTTGGATTGATATATTTTGCTGATGGATTTTTGGTTTTTTTGACTTAAATTAATTTGCTTGTAAACCAAATAAACTGAGCGACGTTAATGAGGCTCTTGTATAAATGTTAGACGGGACTGGAATGGTTAGTGTTTTTTTAGAAAAAGAATTTATTGAGTTAATTATTTTCTCAGTCGCAACCCCCGTGCTTGTCTACTTTTTGATTTGGCACAAACGCTCTATATCAAGAGCGACTGTTGTTTCATTTGGCATCATTCTCATTATTTTGGCTGGATTAGATATATTCTTACTTAGAATATTATCTGACATGGCCAAGCACTCTTTATCGATGCTCGATAATCGTTTATTTAGCTCAGAGTTGTCGGTCGCCTTGTACCTGCTTCCAGCACTCTATGCGGGTACGGGCATTAATTTAATCTCTCACATCTTGGTCACACATCTCACTAAGGCCGAAAGAAAGTTCGACGCTGAACACGGCGCTCTTTAAATAGAAAACTAGAGGCCATTCCTTGAATATATTACGCATTCCAGCATTCGTATTTCTCTTATGTTCCTCCTCCTTTGCTTTAGCCGGAGAGGACTCCATTTGGTATAGCACCAACTCACTCAACATTAGCCCCCAGCCATCCTTGCCAGCAGGTTATTTAACAACAGACAATCAAGATACGTGTTCAAGCATTCATACACAGAGCACCTTAAACTTGAGCGATGTTGCAAATGCGGCCTTATGCAACAACGCTCAAACACGAGAGGTCTGGGCGAATGCAAGGGTTCAAGCCGCACAAGTTGGGATTGCTAAGTCGGCTTACTTACCTTCGGTCATCAACACCATAGGGACTAATGTAAACGCCTCAAGCCCAAGTCTTGTGAACCGTGACAATGCCTATACCAATTTAAATAACAGTTTAGTGGCAACATACCTTTTGTATGACTTTGGTAATCGAGATGCCGCCCTAGAAAATGCTCGGCAGCTATTGCAAGCGGCAAGTGCGACGCAAAGTGCAGC
This sequence comes from uncultured Methylophilaceae bacterium, assembly GCA_903899965.1. GTDB lineage: Bacteria > Pseudomonadota > Gammaproteobacteria > Burkholderiales > Methylophilaceae > Methylopumilus_A. The sequence continues at coordinate 5,008 of CAIULB010000007.1, forward strand.
GGTGCAAACGATACTATTTACCGCCGTGACCAATTACTACCAAGTACAAGCTGGTATTAGCGCCTTAGAGGCCGCCATTGCATCGGAGACAGCTGCCCAGGAGAGCTTCAAAGCAGCAGAGGCACGATATCAAGCAGGGGTAACAACCCCAGCAGACAAACTGCAAGCACAAACAGCTTATGCACAAGCAACATTAACGCGCATTACCGCTGAAGGTACTTTAAAGAGTGCTTATGGGAGCTTGGCAAACGTTATGGGCTTGCCTGCGAATGTAACGTTAACGCTAATGCCCAGCGAACTAAACGTCGCAGCCTTAGCGCTTAATCAAGACATCACAACCTTAATTAACGAAGCCATTACGCGCCGCCCTGATCTAATCGCCAGCGAAGCGCAAGTCAAAGCGGCAGAGGCCTCCATCTTATCTAGTCGCGCTGCAGCAAAACCAACCGTCAATGTAGCCATGTCCAATACTTGGCAAGATGGCAGTCAACTCAGCGCAATGAACACAACAACGGTTGGACTCAATGTAACGATTCCGCTATTTAGTGGATACGCCCCAAGCTATCGCATACAGTCAGCACTCGCGAATGCAGATGTCAAAATTGCA
>CAIULB010000008.1 GCA_903899965.1 uncultured Methylophilaceae bacterium
AGACCGTATTCATCTATTTGGGTATTCCTTGTATTGCAGGTTTGATGACTAGATACACCATGCTCAAGTTTGTTTCAAAAGATTGGTATCAAAATACCTTTGTGCCGAACATAGGCAAAATCACTTTGATTGCTTTGTTATTCACTATCGTTGTGATGTTTAGTTTAAAAGGAAAGCTGATACTTCAACTGCCGATGGATGTAGTGACAATCGCAGTTCCATTACTCATTTACTTTGTTGTGATGTTCTTAATAACATTTGTGATTACAACTAAGATGGGCGTTGACTACAAGCGCTGCTGTACTCTTTCCTTCACAGCCGCGAGCAATAACTTCGAATTGGCTATTGCAGTAGCCATTGCTGTATTTGGAATTAACTCAGGGGCCGCATTTGCAGCGGTTATCGGTCCACTAGTTGAAGTGCCGATTATGGTCGGATTAGTTTCTGTAGCCTTGTGGATTAAGAGTGAATACTTCTAAAAAAACACGTAAAAAAAGCTAGGCGAACCTAGCTTTTTTTACGTCGAACAAATTAATTTTTTTCTAGCCACTTTGAGAACACGTAAAGAATTAAGCTCACCGCGAACACAATCCCAATTAATGTTGCAATTCCTTGCCATCCGAAAAACATATGATTGCCCCCAAGTATTTTGTTGTTATGAAAATTACGTACTTAATTGTGCCACAGATTTAATTAAAATTGATAGTAAGTCTACTTGATGAATTTATGATCTGGCGTTTGGCATTCCACTCTGGCTAAGCTACAATTAGGACTTATCTTTCTGAGTTTTAAACCTATTTTGCGAAGTTGCTCCTGCAGCCCATCATACAACACCCCGCCACGCGCTTTACAGCGCGCACTGCTTGCCTAAACATGACGCCCCCTAAGAAAGTCTTCATCAAAACCTTTGGTTGTCAGATGAATGAATACGACTCGTCACGCATGGCGGACATGCTCTCCTCATCGGATGGCATGGTGGAAACGAATACGGCAGAAGATGCAGACGTCATTTTGCTTAACACCTGCTCAGTCCGCGAAAAAGCAGAAGACAAAGTGTTCAGTCACCTAGGCCGCTTTGTTGAGCTCAAAGAGAAAAATCCAAACTTAGTGATTGGCGTTGGTGGCTGCGTTGCCTCACAGGAAGGCGACAACATCATCAAACGTGCGCCCTACGTGGACATTGTCTTTGGTCCGCAGACCTTACACCGCCTGCCCGAGATGATTAAAAATAAGCAATCAAGCGGTGCATCACAAGTCGACATCAGCTTCCCCGAGATAGAAAAGTTTGACCATCTACCCCCTCCACGCGTTGAAGGCGCGAGTGCCTTCTTAAGCATCATGGAAGGCTGTAGCAAATACTGTACGTTCTGCGTGGTGCCTTACACCCGCGGCGAAGAGGTCTCTCGGCCATTCGAGGACATCCTGACCGAAGCAATTCAATTAGCGCAGCAAGGTGTAAAAGAAATCACCCTGCTTGGACAAAACGTTAATGCCTACCGCACCGAGTATCAAGATGACACCGCTGACTTAGCGTTGCTGATTGAAACCATCGCGGAGATTCCACAAATCGAACGCATTCGATTTACGACCAGCCACCCGAATGAAATGAGCGAGCAGTTAATTAACTGCTTCGCTAACGTCCCTAAACTGGCGACACAACTGCACTTGCCTGTGCAGGCTGGGAGCGACCGCATTTTGATGGCGATGAAGCGCAACTACACCGCGCTACAATTCAAATCGATCATCCGTAAGCTGCGAGTTGCCAACCCAAATCTGACGTTCACATCTGATTTTATTATCGGCTTCCCAGGCGAGACCGAAGCTGACTTTGAGGCCACAGTAAAGCTCATGCAAGATGTAGGGTTTGATGCGAGTTTCAGCTTTTTGTATAGCCCACGCCCAGGCACGCCAGCCGCCTTCTTAAAAGACGACGTCAGTGAAGCCACTAAATTAGCGCGTCTAGATAAGCTACAAGCCATTAACGAAGCCCAAGCAAAAGCCATTTCCGAAGGCATGCTTGGCACTGAACAACGCGTGTTAATTGAAGGTGCATCTTGGAAAGATGCTTCCCTGCTTGCAGGAAAAACGGACAACAACCGCGTGGTGGATATTGAGGGCGACGCCAAACTAATCCACCAATTTGTGAATGTAATAATTACTGATGTTTCTAACCCACGCCGTTTAGTCGGCAAGATTGTTCAATAATGGAAATCACCTTACAGCCCGAAGATAACCACCGCCTCGCTAACCTGTGCGGGCCGCTTGATGAAAATCTTAAACAGATTGCATCAGCCTTAGATATTGAGATCGCACGCCGCGGCGCTCACTTCAAGCTCACCGGCGACAAAGATAATGCGCGCCTTGCGGCGCAGCTTTTGGAGAGCTTCTATGCACGCTCTAAACAGGCGATTGAGCTAGAAGATATTCAACTGGGTCTTGTTGAAGTGAACAAACTGAATCCAGACACCATCACCACCGCGGCGATGCCTGCCCTAATGACACGCCGCGCCGACTTGCATGGCCGTACACCTCGTCAAGTGAGCTACTTGCAGCAGGTCCAAGACTACGACATCACCTTCGGGATAGGCCCAGCGGGCACGGGTAAGACTTATCTCGCCGTGGCCTGTGCAGTGGATGCGCTCACGCGCGACAAGGTCAAGAGGATCGTCCTCGTCCGCCCTGCGGTTGAGGCGGGTGAACGCTTAGGCTTCTTGCCTGGCGACCTGTCACAAAAGGTAGACCCGTACTTACGTCCCCTATACGATGCACTCTACGACTTGGGTGGCTATGACAGCGTGAACAAAATGTTTGAACGCGGCGCCATTGAAATCGCGCCGCTCGCTTACATGCGCGGCAGAACGCTTAACCAAAGCTTTATTATTTTGGATGAGGCACAGAACACCACGCCCGAACAGATGAAGATGTTCTTAACCCGCATTGGCTTTGGCACCAAGGCGGTGATCACCGGCGACGTGACACAAATCGACCTGGGGCGCGGCCAAAAAAGTGGCTTGGTCGAGGCGCAGCAGGTGCTAAAAGACATCAAGGGCATCGCGTTCACCCACTTCCTATCCGAAGACGTGGTACGCCATCCTCTGGTGCAAAAAATCGTTAACGCCTACGAGAAGTATGATGCGACTAAACACGCACAACCACACGACCCGAAACATCACAAACATGAGTAAACAACCGTCGCTTTCTATGGAAGTGCAATACGCAAGCGAGCTCGCTGGCCTGCCAACGATCACGCAGTTCAAACGCTGGGCAAGGAATACCATCCGCGTCGACAGCGAGATCACCCTGCGGATTGTGGACGAGGACGAGGGCCGCGAACTCAACAAGGCCTACCGCCAAAAGGATTACGCGACCAATGTGCTGACCTTCCCATTGGCGGAAGAGCCATTCATCATGGCGGACATTGTGATTTGTGCGCCCGTGGTGGCAAAGGAAGCCAAGGAGCAAGGCAAGACCTTGGAAGCACACTTTGCGCATTTGACAGCGCACGGCGTTTTGCACGCCCATGGCTACGACCACGAGGTTGCAGCGCAGGCAGAGTTGATGGAAAGTGTAGAAACAGAAATCTTAACGAAACTAGGCTATGCAGACCCTTATGCTGATAGCGAATAATCTTTCATACTTAATGGAAAACGAGAGCAAATATCATGGCTGAAGCAGAAAAACCAAACTGGCTGGAGCGACTAAGTCATTTCTTACTGCGCGAACCGGATGACCGCGAACAACTTGTCGAGCTACTGCACGCGTCCTTTGAAAAAAGCCTGCTAGATGCGGATGCGCTCGCCATGATTGAGGGCGTGCTCCAAGTTTCAGAGACGCAAGTGCGCGACGTGATGATCCCTCGTTCGCAAATGGACGTGATCGATATCACCCAAACGCCTGAGGAGTTCATCCCGTTTGTGATTGAAACGGCTCACTCTCGCTTCCCCGTAATCGACGATGATAAGAACGACATCATCGGCATTCTGTTAGCAAAAGACTTACTGCGTTACTACGCGGGCGAAGACTTTGATGTGCGTGACATGCTACGTCCAGCCGTGTTTATTCCAGAGTCAAAACGCCTTAATGTCTTACTGAAAGAATTTAGAAGTAACCGCAACCACATTGCGATTGTGGTGGATGAGTACGGCGGCGTGGCCGGCATGATTACGATTGAGGACGTGCTTGAGCAGATCGTGGGCGACATCGAAGATGAGTACGATTTTGATGAAACGGAAGACAACATCATCCGCGATACGCAGGGCAAATACCGCGTGAAGGCGCTCACTGAAATCGCTGACTTTAACGAGGTGCTGGGCACAGAGTTTAGCGATGAGGAGTTCTCTACCATCGGCGGTTTGGTCGTGAGCCAGTTCGGCCACCTCCCAAAACGTGGCGAGAGCATCACCTTCAACAACCTCAAATTTACTACGCTCAGAGCGGACAGCAGACGCTTGCACTCCGTACTAATTGAAGAGATTAAAGCCGCAGAAGAAGTGAGTGAGTAAATCGACGATCGGAACTTATTCTTAATCTTAAGCTCCTAACAATACATTTGGATTGGAGCGCGCGATGAAATTAGTCACATTTGCATTACTGTTAAGTCTCTCAGGCCTTGCATTTGCTGAGGCTCAAGTTGCAGCCCCTGCATCCGATATCCCGACCAATGAAAAGGACTTCATTGCCAGCATCAATGGCTTTGAGAAAGCAAAAATCATTGAACAGTTCGGCGAACCAAGCAATGTCGAGGATATTGCAACGGCCTCTGGCAAGCCGGTCGCCTCAATTTGGCAGTACCACTACTTAAATACCGATGAAAAAGGCGAGTACTACCAGACCACGGAACTAGATTTCATCAACGACAAGGTGGTGATGGTGGTCTTTATGAACAACGACGGCAGTGAAATTCCTGGTGATGCTGTCAAAACAACACCACTCAAAAAATAATCTTACAAGCAAACCCAGAAGCGACTTTTAAGTCGCTTTTTTTTATTTCTACAATCCAAATATCAGTACGATTCACTATACTGTTGGACATTGTCTAGTGGATTACAAAATGTCCTGGTTAAAAAAACACCCACAACTTACTAGCCTCCTACTGGGCGCGTTATGTGTATTTGGCTTTGCGCCATTCTATGTGTTTATCCTGCCCATCCTTAGCATCGCTGGCTTATTCTATTTATGGGAGCTCACCAGCTCACCTAAACAAGCTGCGAAGCTAGGATTTCTTTTTGGCTTGGGATTTTTTATTGCCGGTATTTATTGGATATACATCAGCCTCCACGATATCGGCGGCATGCCATTTTGGATGGCGGGCTTGGCAACCTTTCTCTTGTGCGCATTCTTGGCGCTATTCCCAGCATGCGTTGGCTACCTAGCAAAACGCTCTGCCCACCTACTCCCTAGCGCAGCCATTCTTTGGGTACTGAGCGAGTGGGTGCGGGATTGGATTTTCACTGGCTTCCCTTGGCTGGCGGTTGGCTACTCGCAGGCGCCATTTAGCCCGCTTGCTGGCTTCGCCCCGATATTTGGCGCGTTTGGTGTAGGACTCACCGTCACCGTTAGCGCGAGCCTACTGGTTTTCATCGCACAACAGAAACAGCGCCGCTCGGTCATTGTTGGGCTACTGGCCATCTGGATTGTTGGCGGGGCATTTAGCCTAATCAATTGGACCTCGCCTGTTGGTAACCCCACGAAAGTTGCCTTAATCCAGGGTAACGTCGCGCAAGAGATGAAATGGGATGAGTCGATTGCCATCCAAACCGTGAATCAGTACCTGGGCATGGCCAAGCAAGCGCAGGCTGAATTGGTCATCCTTCCAGAAACAGCTTTGCCAATTGCTATCGATTTGGCACAAAAAGACATGGCGCAGGATCAGGTGCTGGCGCCATTCAAAACCATCGCCACAGAAGACCACAAGGCCATTTTGGTTGGTGCAGTGTCACAAAAAGAAGAGGCTTACTTCAACACCATGCTCGGCATCTCAAGCCTTGACCCCGTTCAGGTCTATGACAAATCCCACCTGGTGCCGTTTGGCGAATTCATTCCGCTTAAGTCGGTTTTCGGCTGGATTTATCGCGATTGGCTCAATATGCCGCTCAGCGATTTAAGCCGAGGAAGTTACGAACAAAAGCCGATGCTCATGGCGGGACAAAAAATCGCGGTGAACATCTGCTACGAAGACGTGTTTGGCGAGGAGATCATTCGGCAACTGCCTGAAGCAACCTTACTCGTAAATGCCAGCAACGACGCTTGGTACGGCCGCTCAAATGCCGCCGAGCAACACTTACAGTTCTCTCAGATGCGCGCCCTAGAGACAGGCCGCATGGTGCTTCGCGCCACCAACACTGGTGCGACAGCCATTATCAGCAACAAAGGCGATGTACTTGCCACCGTGCCGCAATTCACTACCGTCATCTTAAACGGGACTGTCCAAGGTTACACAGGCAGCACGCCATACATCCGCTGGGGGAATTGGGCGATTATCAGTCTATTATTCATCGCGTTAATTCTTTTATGGGGGCGCAAAAAGAAGTAAAATCGCGAGTTACCACTTACGTCGCAAAGTTGCGGCTTTAATAACACCAAGAAAACAAATCATGCTGACGTTTCAACAGATTATTTTAAACCTGCAAAACTACTGGGATAAGCAAGGCTGTACGCTGATGCAACCCTACGACATGGAAGTCGGTGCAGGCACCTCTCACACCGCCACGTTCTTACGCGCACTTGGCCCAGAGCCATGGAAAGCCGCTTACGTGCAACCAAGCCGCCGCCCTAAAGATGGTCGCTACGGTCAAAACCCAAACCGCTTACAGCACTACTACCAATTCCAGGTGGTGCTAAAACCAGCACCAGCGAATATTCTTGAGCTCTACCTTGGCTCACTTGAGTCACTCGGTTTCGACCTCAAACAAAATGACATCCGATTTGTAGAGGATGACTGGGAGAACCCAACACTAGGCGCATGGGGCTTGGGCTGGGAAGTTTGGCTAAATGGGATGGAAGTTACCCAATTCACCTACTTCCAACAAGTTGGCGGCATCAACTGCAAACCGATTACGGGTGAAATTACTTACGGTTTAGAGCGCTTAGCGATGTACCTCCAAGGCGTGGATAACGTGTACGACCTCGTGTACTCAAAAGGCGTCAACGGCTCTGCTGATGTGAAGTACGGCGATGTATTCCATCAAAATGAAGTTGAGCAATCGACCTACAACTTTGAGCACAGCGATGTGGATTTCTTGCTCACCGCATTTAATGCACACGAGAAACAAGCGCAGCACCTCACTGAAAACAAGCTCGCCTTGCCTGCTTATGAGCAGGTGCTAAAGGCGGCACACACTTTCAACTTGCTCGATGCGCGTGGCGCAATTTCCGTGACTGAGCGTGCCGCGTACATTGGCCGCATCCGCAACTTGGCTCGTGCGGTCGCCGCCGGCTATTTAGATAGCCGCGCCCGCCTCGGCTTCCCGATGGCGCCAAAAGCATGGGCCGATGAGGTCTTGGAAAAAATTGAACTAGAGAAGCAAGCACAAAATAAAAAGGCAGCAGCATGAGCAGCAACAATCTATTAGTCGAACTATTTGTCGAAGAGCTACCGCCTAAAGTGCTCAAGAAACTAGGCGAGTCTTTCGCTGGCTCAGTGCTGGAAAGCCTAAAGTCACAGGCCTTAACAGCAGAAACTAGCGTGGCAACAGCCTACGCCTCACCTCGCCGTTTAGCCGTTCATATCACTGCAGTATCTTCGCAAGCCGAAGACAAAGCGGTTTCACAAAAATTGATGCCAGTGACTGTTGGCCTGGATGCCAATGGCAACGCAACCCCTGCACTAGTCAAAAAACTGAACGCGCTGGGTGCTGACGAGTCCGCTGTCGCCAACCTCAAGCGCGAGAACGACGGCAAGGCAGACATCCTGTTTTACGACGCGCTGGTTAAGGGTGCTTCACTTGCTGAGGCGCTACAGAAGGCGGTCGAAGAGGGGTTGAGCAAGCTACCGATCCCTAAAGTCATGACCTACCAACTAAGCGACGGCTGGGAGAGCGTCAACTTTGTGCGCCCTGCACATAGCCTAGTGGCTTTGCATGGCAACACAGTGGTACCTGTCAGCGTGCTTGGCTTGCAGTCTGGCAACAGCACGCAAGGCCACCGCTTTGAGGCAAGCGTTTCGCCCGTGGTGATTAAGGATGCCGACAGCTATGAAGCGCAGATGCAAAACGAAGGCGCGGTTATCCCTAGCTTTGACGCACGCCGCGCTGAAATTGTTAGCCAATTAACGGCAGCAGCGAAAAAACAAAACCTCAAACCGATCGAAGATGATGCGTTGCTTGACGAGGTGACGGCATTAGTTGAGCGTCCGAACGTGTTGCTCGGACAATTCGAAACCGAGTTCTTGGAAGTGCCGCAAGAGTGTTTGATTTTGACCATGAAGGCGAATCAAAAATACTTCCCGTTGCTAGACGCTAACGAAAAACTCACCAACAAATTCTTAATCGTTTCTAACATCAGTCCAGCAGACCCATTCAAGGTCGTCGATGGTAACGAGCGTGTGGTTAGACCGCGCCTGGCAGATGCCAAATTCTTCTTCGACCAAGACCGAAAAAAGACCTTGGCGTCACGCATCAGCGGCTTAGAAAAAGTGGTCTATCACAACAAGCTAGGCACGCAAGCCGAGCGCTCAAAACGCGTGAGCGATTTAGCCAAAGCGATTGCCGCTAAGATTGGTGATGCCAACCTAGCGTCTAAAGCAGAGCAAGCTGCGCAGCTCTCAAAGGTCGACTTGCTGACCGACATGGTGGGCGAGTTTCCAGAGCTGCAAGGCATCATGGGCCGCTATTACGCGCAACATGAGAAGCTGGATAACGACATCGCTTTTGCGATTGAGGATCACTACAAGCCACGTTTTGCAGGTGATGAGTTACCACGTAACCAAGTGGGTGTTGCGGTAGCGCTTGCAGATAAATTAGAAACACTCGTTGGCTTATTTAGCATTGGCGAAAAACCAACTGGTGATAAAGATCCATTCGCACTGCGTCGTCAGGCACTGGGCATTATCCGTATGCTGATCGAATGCAAACTCAACATCTCATTTGAGACGATGATCGACCTAGCGCTCCAGCAATTCAAGGTGGAAGACAAGGCAGGCGTCTTAGCTTCAATAACGGAGTTCTGCTTTGACCGTCTCAGCGTGAACTTGCGTGAGCAAGGCGCAAGCGCCCAAGAGGTGGATGCCGTGTTAGCGCTGAACCCAAGCTTGCTGAGCGAGATTCCAAAACGCCTAGAAGCGGTTCGTGCGTTCTCAAGCCTAGACGAAGCCCCTGCACTTGCTGCTGCTAACAAACGTGTTGGCAACATCTTGAAGAAAATCGAAGGTAACGTTGAAGCTAAAATCAACGACGCCTTACTGCAAGAGCCTGCTGAGAAGGCCTTAGCAATCACGCTCGCTAAAATCAAACCAGAAGCTGACGCGCTATTTGAGCGCGGCGACTACACCAACTCACTCAAGGCATTGGCAGCGCTGAAGGCGCCTGTGGATGACTTCTTTGACAACGTGATGGTGAACGCTGATGACCCTGCGCTTAAGGCCAACCGCCAAGGCTTGCTAGCAACACTGCATCAGGCCATGAACCGCGTGGCTGACCTATCTAAGCTGGCGGCATAAGCATGAAGCTCGTGGTGCTAGACAGGGACGGCGTCATTAATTACGACTCCGTCCATTTCATCAAGAGCACCAACGAGTGGATTCCAATCCCTGGCAGTTTAGAGGCGATTGCACTCCTCAACCAAAGTGGCTATCGCGTGGCGATTGCGACTAACCAGTCGGGCATTAGCCGTGGCCTTTTCGACATGGTGACACTCAACGCGATTCACGACAAAATGCACAGGGCACTCGGCCAACTTGGCGGTCGTATCGATGCGATGTTCTATTGCCCGCACTCGGCAGAGGATAACTGCAGTTGCCGCAAACCCAAGCCAGGCATGATGGAAGAGATAGGTAGACGCTATAGCCAAGACATGAAGAGCGTGCCAATGGTGGGTGACGCCTTGCGTGACCTGCAAGCGGGCGCGGTGCTTGGCATGCAACCGATGTTAGTTCGAACAGGCAAGGGCGAAGAAACGCTAGCGGCTGGTGGATTGCCCGAGGGCACCTTGGTTTTCGCTGACTTGGCGGAAGCCGTTCAACATATCATTGCTAAGAGCTAAGGTTGAACAACATGAGACTCATCCGCTCGATATTGTTTAATCTAGGGATGCTTGCCATCACACCTGTGTTCTCCGTGCTTGCGATTTTACTTTTCCCTTTGCCAGCTGTCCTGCATTCACGCATCGTCAGTAGCTGGGCTTACCTTGCCATGTTTTGGCTTAAGGTCACCTGCGGCCTAAGCTTCCGGGTCATCGGCAAAGAAAATATCCCCAACCACTCCTGTATCGTTTTAGCCAAGCACCAGTCCGCTTGGGAGACCATCGCCTTTCAAACTATTTTCCCGCCACAGATTTGGGTGATGAAACGCAGTCTTTTATGGATTCCATTTTTAGGTTGGGCGTTCGCAGCACTTCACGCCATTGCCATTGACCGTGCAGCGGGCCGTGAGGCACTCAAGCAAATGGTTGACCAGGGCATGGACAGGCTTGCCAAGGGCCTATGGGTCGTCATCTTCCCTGAGGGAACGCGCATAGCGCCAGGTAAGAAAGGTAAATATCATATCGGCGGCGCTTGGCTCGCCACCCATACCAAAGCGACCGTGGTGCCAGTGGCTCACAACGCTGGTGAGTTTTGGCGGAAGAATTCATTCTTAAAAACACCGGGCGTGATTACCGTGAGCATCGGCAAGCCGATTGAAACGACGGGCTTAAAACCAGATGCCGTGAATCAAATGGTGGAGGCCTGGATTGAAAGCGAGATGCCGCTTTTAAGAAGTCGCTAAAATGACGCAGCTCCATTTGCCTATCCCCAACGGCGAACCAATTCCATATCACCTAGAGCGCCGCGTACGCAAAACCGTTGGCCTAAAAATTAATCACGATGGCTTAGTCGTTCATGCCCCAACAAGACTTTCACAAAAAGAGCTTGAGCGCATGCTGCTCAGCAAAGCGGATTGGATCCTTAAGAAGTTAAAAGCCCAGCAAGAAAACCAACTAGAGAAATTCATTTGGGAGGATGGCGCATCACTGCTCTTACTGGGCAATCCAATTGAGCTGTCTATTCGTTTGGACTCTGTGAGCCGCGCTTTGGAATATGAACCAGGCCGCATTTCTGTTGCGCTGCCCACACCCAACAACCAAACCAGCATCGCCAGGAAGGTGCTGCAATGGTACAAAAAACAAGCCCTCACCGACTTCACAAGGCGCATTGCATTGCTTGCCGCCAAGCTGGGGGTGGAGACGCCGCCGCTATTTTTAAGTAACGCGCGCTCACGCTGGGGGAGTTGTAACAGTCGCGGGGAAGTGCGGCTCAATTGGCGTCTGCTTCAAGCGCCGCCGCACATCATCAACTACGTGGTAGCACATGAACTAGCGCACCTAAAAGAGATGAACCACTCGACTCAATTCTGGGCGACTGTTGAACGTATCTATCCAGATTACAAGACTGCAGAAAAAGAGCTCAAGGCCTGGTCAGCCAGACTTCACCGCTTCTAAAGAATTTAGGCTGTGCATTTAATGAAAATCATGAGTGCTTATTCATGATCACTGATAGGGTGACTTTTGGTGTGAAGCGTATTATTCATTCAACGCGATGCAATGACTGCAAAGCAACTTAAACAAACACTTGGAGAATTATTATGTGGACAAAACCAGCAGCTACAGAAATGCGTTTCGGCTTTGAAGTAACAATGTACGTAATGAACAAATAATTCTTTTAAGAATTGTTGTTAAAAAAAGACAGCCTAGGCTGTCTTTTTTTTCGCATCACTCACTTCAATCGAAGCGCATTCAAGACCACAATCAAAGAACTCACTGACATCCCAATCGCCGCCATCCATGGGCTCAGCAAGCCCGTTGCAGCAAATGGCAAGGCGACCAAGTTGTAGGCGATCGCCCAGATAAAGTTTTGCCTAATCACGCTGATGCCAAAACGACTCGTCACCAGCGCGTGTTCAATTTCTAGCAGGTGTTCGGTGAGCAACACCACATCACCGGTTGCCCTCGCCATCTGGGTGCCGCTCCCCATGGCCATGGAAACTTGTGCGCCCGCGAGGACTGGCGCGTCATTAATGCCGTCCCCCACCATCGCCACCACCGCGCCTTGCGCCTGCAAGGCATGAAGATGCGCCAACTTATCCTCTGGTGAGCAGGCGGCTTTCCAGTCCTCTACACCAACCAATTTAGCAAAGTGAGATACGGACTCAGCAGAGTCGCCACTCAGAATAGAGACATTGAGGCCCTGCTGTTTCAATTTTTGGATCAGCGCTTGAGCCTCTGGTCGTGCCTGGTCTGCCAACACAAAAGTCGCGAGCAGTCGTGTTTCATCACTGAGCCAAACGACCGTAGCCCCCAACAAGTGCTGCTGTGCTAAATGGGCCGCAAAGGCCTGGTTGAGTCTTGCGTTACCCAAGCGCAATCTAAGCCCCGCCACAAGCCCCTCAACGCCCTGGCCAGGGATGTTCTTAACATCTGTCGCCAACTGCACTGGACGATTACCCTGTGCGTTTAAGAAGGCCTTTGCAAGCGCATGCTCCGAATGCTTTTCTAAACTCGCCGCCAATTGCAAACAGGTCTCGGCATCTAGGTCGGCATGGGTGATGGTATCGACTAAACTTAGCTGGCCTAGCGTGAGCGTGCCTGTTTTGTCGAAGACAAAGTGCGTGACCTTGGCTAAAGTTTCCAGGGCATGTCCACGCGTCAGTAGAACACCGCGCCCGACCAGGTGGGAGCCCGCTGCCGCAAACGCTGCTGGCGCGGCGAGTGATAAGGCACATGGGCAACTCACCACCAACACCGTGAGCACAATTTCTAAGATACGGTCCGGCTGAATTTGCCACCAGGCCAAGGCGACCAAGGCAACGGTCACCAGCAAGGCCGTCGTAAAGTAGGCGGCAACGCGGTCAGCCGTCTCTGCGAGCTTGGGCTTCTCCGCCTGCGCCCTGTCTAGCAAACGGGAAATGCCTGCCAGCATGGTGTTCTCAGCAATCGCGGTCACCTGGATGGTGAGCGGGCTTTCGTAGTTGATACTGCCCGCGAATACTTGGGCGCCTAAAGATTTTGGCAGTGGGCGGCTTTCGCCGGTGAGCAGTGACTCGTCGACACTACTCTCGCCTGTCACCACAATGCCGTCAGCCGCGATGGTTTCACCTGGCTTAGCCAGAATGACGTCACCTAATTTCAACTCCATCACGGGGATTAAGGTCTGTGCTTCACCATCCACTTTAGTGGCCATCACCGGGGCAAGTCGCAATAGATTCTCTGAGGCCTCGATAGACTTCTCACGTGCATTTCGTTCGAGATATCTTGTACCCAACAAGAAGAACACCAACATGGTGAGCGTGTCAAAATAAACGACACCCTGTCCTTGAACCGTCGCCCAGACGCTGCCCACAAAGCCCGTCATTAATCCCAGTGTGATCGGCACATCCATGCCAATTTGGCGATTGCGAATGCTGCGCCAAGCAGATCCATAGAACGGCCATGCGGCGTAAGTAATCGCTGGGATGGTTAAGACAAAACTAAACCATCGCAATAGTTGCGCGGTTGCAAACTCTAATCCTTGGGCAGGACCCGCATACAAGGCCACGGCAATCATCATCACCTGGCCAGCACTAAGGCCCGCCACAGCGAGTCTTCTGAAGTCAGACTTACGCTGCTGCTGGCGCAGCGCGTCTTGCTGCTGGGCACTAAAGGGGTGGGCGTGATAGCCGATCTTATTGATCTCGGCCAAGATCTGACTGAGCTTGATTTGATTATCGTTCCAGCGGACACGTGCACGCTGTGAGCCGTAGTTCACATTCACACTTCGCACACCCACCAGCTGACTTAAATGGCGCTCGTTGAGCCATACACAGGCAGCGCAGGTGATGCCCTCAAGAATCAGCGAGGCCTCTTTGTAGTTGCCCTCACCCTCGAGCACAAAGCTTTTCTGTACTTCGGGGTGGTCGTACAAGGCGAGCTGAAGTAATGCATCGGGAACGAGATCTTCAGCGGTTTTAGGAAGCTCGGTACGGTGTTTGTAATAGTCTTCTAGACCATTCTCAACAATAGACTCTGCGACCGACTGGCAGCCGCGACAGCACATGGGCTGGGATTGACCAAAAATACTGGCTGAAAAACTAACCCCCGCGGGGACAGGCAAGCCGCAGTGAAAGCAGTCAACCTTGTCTTGAGCTCGATGGTACTGCGTCTGATGCTGCTCACCCATCTGCATAACTTAAATATTATTGACCTACTGAAATAGGTTGTTTCAGCGCGTAGTGCGCCTCACCCTTCACAATCTCTAGGTCAGTCAACCACGAGCCCTCGTCTGACAAGCGCAGGGTCGCGTGATATTCGCCAGGCTTGGTTTCAGAGAACTGGATGGTTTGGTCGTCCGCGCTATTGGCCAGGCGCCATAACTCAATCGTCACAGTTGCTGCGATGATCGGCTGGTTTTGTTTGTCTGATAACTTAACCACCACATTCGATGCGAGATTATTTTTTAGGGCGTCTAAGCCTTGCACATCTACGTGCCACCCAAGATTCTTCTGTTGTTCAATATCTTGAACATGCGACTCATAGAGCTTGTTTCTATCGTGCGGTATTACACCAGGGAAGCCTGTATGTACTTGGCCGTTTGACGGGTTAGGTAGCACAAGGCGCACCAAGCCATCTGGCAAACCTCGAGAAGAGATGGACAAGAGGATCGCCATCAACAACACCAACCCAACAAAGAAAGCGATGATGAGCTTAGGTGCCCAGTGCATGCTCTCTTTTTTCTTCTGCATGCCCCCAAACACAATAAGCAGGCCTGCATTGGCAAGATAGACGGCGAAATGAATCGTGAGCACATCACCACCAGGCCAGTGCTGTGTGCTATAGGCGATGTAGGCGATGAACGGCAGAACGCCACTTAAGATGCCCGCCCAAAAATTAGAGAGCCCTACTTTACGCACGACAAAAAATAGAACCGCAGCCACGGCCAAGCCGCCAAACAGGGTTTCAGTCATGCTGAGTTCATTTGCAAATAGTGACATTAATCGTGCTCTCTCGGCGTATTAAAACTCGCTTCTAATTCCATCTTTTCGCCCGTTGAAACTTGGGTTACCTCAAACTCAAACTCATGCGTTTTCTCAGCAAGCTCATGGCTCAAGTTGATCTTAGCGTTCACTGCCAAGGCCTTACCTGCGCGCACTTTGATTTCTGGAATGTTACCCATATCCAAAGCTTCTTTAGGTATATGGTGGACCGTGACTTCGTAAGTTTGTTCTGTTTCAGTTTTATTCACAATATGAATCTGGTAGCGGTTACGCACACTGCCATCTGATAACAAGACAAAAAGCGGTTGGCGCACCTGCTGAATATTTACTTCCGTATCACTACGTGTGCCGATGTTATAGAAGAGCACGCTGGTCATTAACAATATCGCGCCCGCATAGCCAAGGACCTTGAATCGTTTCCACATCACTTTTGGCGGATGTGGCGTTGGGCTCGCCATGTTGCGTTCTGAGTCATAGCGAATCAATCCGCGTGGATAGCCAACGGAATCCATAATGTTGTCGCAGGCATCAATACACAAGCCGCAAGAGATACATTGGTACTGCAGACCGTTGCGGATATCAATCCCGGTTGGACAAACCTGCACACAGAAGCCGCAGTCGATACAGTCGCCATGGCCAGCCGCTGTGCGCTCGTCGCGTGTTTTTAGACCTTGAATAGGAATGGTGCGACCTTTTAAACCTTCGCCGCGTTTAGTGTCATAGGTCACCGCCAAGGTGTCTGCCTCGTACATCACGCCTTGGAAACGCGCATAAGGGCAGGCATACAAACAGATCTGTTCGCGTGCAACACCGCCAGCCATGTAGGTCAGCACTGTGAGCACCAAGACTGCAAAATAGCCGCCAGGGACCCCTGTGCCTGCAAAGAAGTCATGCACGAATGTTGGCGCGTAACTGAAGTAGCAGGCAAAGGTGATCGCGGTCCACATCGACACCAAAATCATGAGCGCATGGGACGCCCCGATCTTGAATATTTTCTCAAGATTCCAGTGTTGTTTCTTCAAGCGCAATCTGGCTGGACGCTCGCCTTGGATCAAGTGCTCAATTTGAATGAACATGTCTGACCACAGGGTTTGGAAACAGAAGTAGCCACACCAGGCGCGCCCTACCAAGCCAGTCACAAAAAATAACAGGGCGGCAGCTATAAAGAGCAGCATCGCCAACCAGAAAATATCTTGCGGGTAGACGATTAAATCAAAGATAAAGAACCGACGAGTCGTCAGATCAAAAAGAATCGCTTGTGAGGCAGCGCTCACGCGCGCCCAAGGCATCCAAGGCAATAAGAAATAAACGGTGTATGCAAGCAGCATGACAGCCGTTTTGAAGGTTCTAAACTGACCCTTTACTGAGCGCGTCACAATCGGGATATGTTTTTGATAGAGTGACTTTTCTGCTTGATCTGGCATCTTTTTCTTTCAAATAATAAAGGCTCGCAATTGCTTGCAAGCCTTTATCTGTTCAACTACAACGATTTTTTACTGGTTGTTTGTGCAGTGCTTTTAAACACTGGACTTACAAACAAGGACTTGAGCTTAATGAGGGTATATTACTTACCGCCGCCCAAGCTGTCATGTACATACACGGTTAACAATTTAATTTGTTCTGGTTTCAAACGTGTTTCCCAAACTGGCATCACGCCCTTATCCATCCCGCCGTAAATTAAGGTTTTAACTTCACCCAATTTAGCTTCTGGTGTTTTTGCACCCAACACATCAGGCCACAACCAGATCTTGTCGGTTAAGTTCGCTGAACCCATCGCAATATTACCTTTAGCTTCCGCACCGTGACATGCATAACAACCCGCTTTGTCACCGTGGAAAATCGCATCGCCTAATTTTGCTGCAGCAGCATTATGTGGCTCGCCTGATAGGCTCAATACGTAGTTACTGACTTGTGTCAGCTCGGCATCAGTCAAGATCGTCTTAAATGCTGGCATCACGCCGTGACGGCCACCCACGATAGTGGTTTGGATGTTTTCGTATGTACCGCCATATTGCCAGTAGTCATCTGTCAAGTTAGGTGCAAACTTAATCTTGCCCTGACCGCCTGCTTGGTGACATGGTGCGCAGTTGTCTGAAAACAGTGTCTTACCCGCTGAGTTCACGAACTGCATCAACTCTGCATCCTTAGAAACATCTTCGAATGATTTGCCAGCCACCTTATCGAAGTAAGGCTTCTGCTCTTTGTGAAGCTCATTCATCTCAACCATCAACTTGGAGCGCATGTTCCAGTGGGTGGTCTTTGTTTCTTGCGTGCCATCGACCTTAGTTGCAACGTAAGTGATGTTGTTTAACCCAGGGACGCCTTTGGTATATGTGTTACCAATTGGCCATGCTGGGTAAAACAACCAATAAACGAGCGCAAACCCGAAAGTGATGTAAAAGCCCCAAATCCACCAACGTGGTAGCGGATTATTCAGCTCCTGTAAATCATCATCCCATACGTGACCAGTGGTCTCGACTGTTACTTTTTTGTTGTCCTGACTCATGATTATTCCCTACTTAAATGTCGTCATCTTGCAAAGGTATGTTCTTGAAACTCTCTAATTGCGCACCGCGCTGCTTGCTGCCGTAGAGGTAGACAACCACCCCGCAGAACAAGCCGAAGAAAATAACCAGCGATACCGGCTTGGTATTTTCAAACTTGGTAAACCACATTAGCCATTCCATCTCAATATCCTTTTGCCAAAATATTCATCTTCAACAACCCCTTGCAAACCCCGCGATTAACGGAATTTAGCAAAGTAGTCATCATCATATTTTCTAAAATCAACCATCGTGCCGAGCAATTGCAAGTACGAAACCAAGGCATCCATTTCAGTTAACTTGTCTGGATTGGTGTCGTAATTACCTGCTTGCGCTTGCGCGATGAGGTTTTTCTCTGCATCAGGAATGTGTAAGTTTTTAGCAGTTTCTTCGCCAAAGTCTTTCACGTTCTTGTCGAACTCAGCCTTGCTGTTTGAGTATGGAACACCTGTCACACGCAAAGCTTTCATACGGCCTTGAATGTCGGAGTAGTCCAACGCAGTTTTGCTCAACCATGGGTAGTTAGGCATCACTGATTGCGGCACTAATGAACGTGGCGCTGTTAAATGCTGCGTTTGCCAGTCGTTAGAGTACTTGCCGCCAACACGCGCCAAATCAGGACCGGTACGTTTTGAACCCCATTGGAATGGGTGGTCGTACTTCGATTCAGCAGCCAATGAGTAGTGGCCATAACGTAGCGCCTCATCACGGAACGGACGAATCATTTGTGAGTGGCATAGGTAACAGCCTTCACGAATGTAGATGTCACGACCACGCAACTCGAGCGGGCTGTATGGACGCACGCCATCAACCTTCTCTACGGTCTCTTTAATAAAGAATAGTGGAACGATTTCTACTAAACCACCCGCGCTAATTGCGAGCATGGTTAAGATAATCAAGATCCCTACATTACGTTCAATTTTGTCATGCTTCATGGTAACTCCAGCTTTTTAATCGTTAAGGCTTATATCGGCTTAAAGCTTAAGCCTGTTCAGTCGAGCCGCTCTTGATGGTTTTGTACATGTTGTAGCACATCAACACCATACCGCTTAAGAAGAACAGACCGCCTACCGCACGCATGATGTAAAGGTTATGCGCTGCAGCAACAGATTCGATGAAGGCGTATTGCAAGTTGCCGAAGTCATCAAACGCACGCCACATCAAACCTTGCATGATGCCCGAGATCCACATCGCAGTGATGTAGAGCAAGATACCAATCGTTGCTAACCAGAAATGGATGTTGATTAGGCGATTGCTGAACATTTTCGTGTTCCAGAGCTTAGGGATCATGTGGTAGAAGCTACCAAAGGTAACCATCGCAACCCAACCAAGCGCACCTGAGTGCACGTGACCAATTGTCCAGTCTGTGTAATGTGAAAGCGCGTTCACGTCTTTCAATGACATCACAGGACCTTCGAATGTAGACATGCCGTAGAAAGATAAAGACACGATCAAGAAACGGATGATTGGGTCAGTACGCATTTTGTCCCAGGCACCAGACAGTGTCAGGATACCGTTCACCATACCGCCCCATGATGGGAGCAATAGCATGATTGAGAATGTTGCAGCTAATGTTGATGTCCAGTCAGGAATCGCTGTCCAGTGCAAGTGATGCGCACCAGCCCACATGTACAAGAAAATCAACGCCCAGAAGTGCAACACTGAAAGACGGTATGAGTAAACAGGACGACCTGCTTGCTTAGGTACAAAGTAGTACATCATGCCCAAGAACGCAGCTGTTAAGAAGAAACCTACCGCGTTATGGCCATACCACCACTGTGTCATCGCATCTTGTGCGCCTGAGAACAGACTGTATGACTTCATTGAGAACAAACTCACAGGCACTGCAAGATTGTTGAATGTATGTAGCAAGGCTGTTGCCAAGATAAACGCAACATAGAACCAGTTGGCTACATAGATATGTGGTTGCTTACGCTTCATCAGTGTTCCAACGAACAGCACAAGGTAACCAACCCAAACCACTTCAATCAACAAGTCGATCGGCCATTCCATCTCTGCGTACTCACGACCCTGTGTGTAGCCCATGACATCGCCCAATGCCGCTAGAACGATAATTGACTGCCAACCCCAGAACGTGAAACTTGCCAAGCCGCTACTAAATAAGCGCGCCTGACAGGTACGTTGCACGATGTAATAAGACGTTGCAAACAACGCGCTACCACCAAAACCAAAAATCACCGCACCTGTATGCACAGGACGCAAGCGACCAAAAGTGATGTATGGAATATCGAAGTTCAAGGCAGGGAAAGCAAGTTCGGAGGCGATATACACGCCAACCAACATCCCTACCACGCCCCAGACCAAAGTCATGATGGCGAACTTTCGAATCACGTCATAGTTGTACTGTTCAGTATTTGTAACACTCGTAGTCGTCATAACCACGTCTCCTAAAACTAAAATGATTAACTTAAAACCTTCTACATCTCACTACTTTTACTTCACTTAAAAACAAACCAGCTTGAATTACATAATCTGCTTTAAGTCACTGACCATTTCATTTGGCTTTTGGCCGTACTTGAAATAAATCCTTACTTTTCCTGTTTTGTCATAGACGTAACTGCCTGCGCTATGATCAATGGTGTAGCCTGATTTTCCAGCTTCCACCTGCTTCTGGTAGAACACCTTGTAGGTCTTGGCCACTTCAGCGGTCTGCGCCACGCTGCCATAAAGCCCGACAAAACGCTCATCAAAACTTGGCACATATTTCGCCAGCACCTCTTGCGTATCTCGTTCTGGATCCAGCGTGATAAATATCACCTGCACCTGATTCGCCTGCTCACCCAGTAACTTCATGACCTTTGCCATGTCCGCCATCGTGGTCGGACAAACATCTGGGCAGTGCGTATAACCAAAAAACATCACCACAGTCTTACCTAGATAATCTTTTAGTTGGCGCTTCTGGCCATGATGATCTAGCAAACTAAAATCTTTTGCGAAGTCGGCGCCAGTAATATCTGTACCAACCAGCGAGGCTGTCGGCTTCTTATCAGCGCCACATGCGCTTAACAACAGCACCAACAACACCCATAGAATCTTTTTCATATTTCTATCACCTTGGCATTTCGACCACTTAAATCAAGCTTATTAACGGCAAAGTGACATGTTGCGAAGATGCCGCAAATAAAATCAAGTTGCTTTGACATAAATCAATTCAGGACAAACAAACCCGCTAAAACTTGCCAAGACTCAATAGCCCGTCCTGATCGGCTTGTGATTTTAATCGTAACGAAGCGTAAAATTTGTTAACAATTGTTAATGGCAGACAATAAATTCCCACTAATAATTCATTTTTTAAACAAATTTAGCCTAAAAAATGAAATGCATTTTATAAGTTAGTCTGATTGCGTCTATTCAGCACGCGGGCGAGCGTTTACAATTGAGCTTTTTGCACGCTGGAGAATTAACATGGCAGTAGCCAAATCGATGGCTGACCGCGACGGTCTTATTTGGTATGACGGCAAGATGGTGGACTGGCGCAGCGCCACAACCCACGTCCTCAGCCACACATTGCATTACGGCATGGGTGTGTTCGAAGGCGTACGTGCATACAAGACCGACAAGGGTGCTGCAATTTTCCGCTTGAAAGAACACACTGATCGCCTTTTCCGTTCAGCGCATATCTTGGGGATGAAGATGCCTTTTGATAAGGCAACGCTGATGGAAGCGCAAAAAGCAGCGGTGCGAGAAAATAATCTTGAGTCAGCTTACATGCGCCCAATGGCGTTTTACGGCCCTGAAGCGATGGGCATCTCAGCAAAAACATTATCAACGCACGTGATTGTTGCTGCTTGGACTTGGGGCGCATACATGGGTGATGATGCGATTAAGAATGGTATCCGCGTGAAGACATCGTCTTTCTCACGTCACCATGTGAACATCACCATGTGTAAAGCCAAGGCAAACGGCAACTACATGAACTCCATCTTGGCACACCAAGAGGCAGCGCAAGATGGTTACGATGAGGCACTATTACTAGACGTGGACGGCTTCGTGGCTGAGGGTTCTGGCGAGAACGTATTTATCGTTCGTAACGGCAAGCTAATCACACCGGACCTAACAAGCGCGCTTGAAGGCATTACACGTGACACCATCGTGCAATTGGCTGGCGAGATTGGCTTGCAAGTGGTTGAGAAACGCATCACACGTGATGAAGTGTACTCAGCAGACGAGGCCTTCTTTACTGGCACAGCGGCTGAAGTCACCCCTATCCGCGAGCTTGATAACCGCGCGATTGGCGATGGCAAACGTGGCCCGATTACAGAAAAATTGCAAAGTATGTATTTCGATATCGTGCAAGGCAAGTCAGCAAAACACGCTGACTGGCTCACGTTGGTTTAATTAGCAGATTAAGTTTAGAGAAATTAAGGAAGCACCACATGGCAAACAACAGTAAAACCATCCAAGTCAGCGCAAAAGATTTACCACTGCACTGCCCGACGGGTGAGGTTGCTTTGTGGTGTTCTCATCCACGCGTGTTCTTGGATTTATCTGAAACGGGCAAGGCAAGTTGCCCATACTGCGGCACAAAATACCAACTAAAAGCCGGCCAAAAAGCTGGGCATCACTAAGCTTTAAATCATGTGAGCGACGCTCACCTGATCTCCCCAGAGGGCGCTAATCACCCCTTGAGTATCAGCCCCCTCATTGTTCGACCAGAAGCTCACACCCCCAACCTCATCTGAGGCACGCAGCAGCTGATTCTCCTGGAGACTGTTTTTTAAGTGCTTAGCCACTGCGGCGCCCGTATCAATGAGTACCACGTCTTTACCCACTAGCTCTTCAATTAAAGTACGCACAAACGGATAGTGCGTACAGCCCAAGACAATCGTATCCGCTTTAGCATCGAGCAAG
Organism: uncultured Methylophilaceae bacterium; assembly: GCA_903899965.1. Lineage (GTDB taxonomy): Bacteria > Pseudomonadota > Gammaproteobacteria > Burkholderiales > Methylophilaceae > Methylopumilus_A. The sequence goes on from CAIULB010000008.1 coordinate 22,574, forward strand.
GGTTGCACATACTGCTTTAATAAGGCCTTCGTTGAAGAGCTGGTTAACGCTCCCTTCTCCACACACTCGACCAGCCCAACACAAGCCTGTGTCACAACTTCAACCCCTTGGCCATAGTGTTCAAGCAAGGCGGCAAACTGTGCGCTTTTTAATGTGCCGATCGTCGCAAGCACCCCAACCACCCCTGTTTTGGTCGCAGCCACCGCCGGCTTTACCGCAGGCTCCATGCCGATAATCGTTAGATCAGGATAGCGTTCACGCAAGCCAGCAACAGCCGCCGCGGTCGCGGTATTGCAAGCCACGACCAAGGCCTTAACACCCTGTCTCAGTAAAAATTCAGCGAGCCAAAAGCTGCGCTCTTGAATAAACTCAGGCGTTTGATTGCCATAAGGCGCATGTCTTGAGTCGGCCACATAGATAAGATTCTCATGCGGCATCAGGTCGCGAATGTGCTTGAGCACAGAGATGCCACCAACCCCGGAATCGAAGACCCCGATAGGCAATGCTGATGCGTTGATCTTGTTTTGCATGCCCATGAGTTTAGCTGAACTCATACCAGAATGTCATTTTCTATGAGACGCATCGGTTACAATGGTAAAAAATTAGGTCGCTTATTATTAGGAGCACGTCATGGCAAACAGGTTGAGCAAAATTTATACGAGAACAGGCGACACGGGGACAACGGGCCTTGGTGACGGCTCACGCGTCAACAAAGATAGCTTACGCATTGATGCCTTGGGCGACGTGGATGAACTCAACGCGGTCATTGGCATACTGCTCACCGAGCCCTTACCTGAACTGATTCGCAGCACACTTGATGATGTGCAACATGACCTATTCGACGTGGGCGGTGAGATCTGTATTCCCGGCTATACCATGCTACAAATTGAGCGCGTGACTGCACTAGAAAATGTGCTGGACGAGCTAAACGAGCCCCTGCCCTCACTCAAAGAATTTATCTTGCCAGGCGGGACGCGCGCATCTGCTTACTGTCATTTAGCACGGACCGTTTGTCGTCGCGCTGAGCGCTCGATGATTAAACTAAACCGCGATGAAACCGTCACCGTGATCTCGTTGCAATACATCAACCGACTATCAGACTTATTGTTTGTGATGTGTCGCAGCATCAACCAAGCGTCTAACGTGCCAGATGTCTTGTGGCATAATAAGGCTTAAACTAAGCACAACCGAGCTTCAAACTGAATGATTAAAAAACTACTGCAACGCGTATTTTCAAAAAAAGACAAATCCGCCAAGCATGAACCAACGAAGCAACATGCCCGCACTCATCAAGGTGCGGACCATAACGCCAAACGTATCTCTAGCAAAACCCATCGCATCGACCGTCGCCTCCTCAGCAGTGCTGCCGTTAAAACAACCGAAGGCTTGCAAAAGGCCGGCTTCGAAGCCTACATCGTCGGCGGCGCAGTGCGCGACCTACTGCTTAAAAAACGCCCTAAAGATTTCGATGTCGCCACAGACGCCACACCAGAACAAGTCAACCGGGTGTTCCGCCGCTCACGCATTATTGGTCGCCGCTTCAGACTCGTGCACGTGATGTTTGGCGATGAAACCATCGAGGTCTCAACCTTCCGCGGCAGCCATCTAGGCGAGAGCGATGACAACCAGGTGGCCGACTCTGGCCGAATTCTGCGTGATAACGTGTTCGGCAACCAAGAAGAGGATGCTGTTCGCCGCGACTTCACCGCCAACGCCCTCTATTACGACCCTGCTACTGAAGAGGTCCTCGACTTTCATAATGGCGTCGCTGACATTCAAGCCGGTGTTCTGAAAATGATCGGCGACCCAGTCACCCGCTACCGCGAAGACCCGGTCCGCATGCTCAGAGCGGTGCGTCTATCAGCAAAATTGGGCTTAAAGATAGATGCCGCGACAGAGTCGCCCATCCCTAAGCTCGCCGAACTATTAAACGACGTGCCTCCATCGCGCCTATTCGATGAGATGCTTAAACTGTTCTTATCCGGCCATGCCATCGAGAGCGCAGTGCAACTCCGAAAACACGGCCTACATCATGGCCTATTACCACTGTTAGACGTGGTGCTCGAACAGCCAATCGGCGCTAAGTTCGTCAACTTAGCACTCAAAAATACCGACACCCGGGTACTTGCTGAGAAACCAGTTTCACCAGGCTTCTTATTCGCGACCCTGCTTTGGCACGAGGTGCTGGTGGCATGGCAGCGTTACCAAAAACAAGGCAACCGCCCGATCCCTGCGCTCCACATGGCGATGACAGAGGTGAGTGACATCCAAGCTGAAAAACTTGCGATTCACAAACGCTACAGCACCACCATGAAAGAGATTTGGGGCTTGCAACCACGCTTTGAAATGCGCGTCGGTAAGCGTCCTTTTGGCTTACTACAGCACCCTCGCTACCGTGCGGCTTATGACTTTCTGTTGCTGCGCTGCGAGTCTGGGGAAGTCCCAATGGAGCTCGGTGAGTGGTGGACGAAGTTTGCTGATGAAAACCCTGAGCAACGCATCAGCCTCTTAAAAAGCGTGCCGGCCGGCAATACGCCTGAACACAAACCGCGTCGCCGTCGCAGAAGAAAACCTGCCGCACAATAATGCATCAAGCTTTTATCGCGTTAGGTAGCAACCTAGAAGACCCGCAAGCGCAAGTTGAGCGGGCTTTAGAAACCATCGCAAACACGACCAATATTAAGCTCATCAAAGCATCATCCCTCTACAGAACCGTGCCTGTCGGTTATGACAACCAGCCCGACTTCATCAACGCTGTGGCGGAAATTGAAACTGACCTAAATCCCTTAGCGTTACTGGATAGGCTTCTAGAGATAGAGACGCAGCATGGCAGGGAGCGCCCGTTCCCCAACGCGCCAAGAGTCTTGGATTTAGATGTACTGCTTTACGAGGGCGTTGCAACAAGCTCGCCAGCGCTCACCTTGCCGCATCCAAGAATGCACACCCGCGGCTTTGTGATGCTGCCGCTCGCAGAAATCGCACCAAAAATTAGCATCGGCAACCATGGATACGCTGACGACCTCGCTGCAAAATGCGATAATCAAGGTGTGAGCAAACTTTAATTTTGCAAAGAGAATCAGTAACAGGCATAAACGTGAAAACGAATATCACAGAAAAGTTTCCCTACATCGTGATCGAGGGCCCCATCGGCAGCGGCAAGACAACCCTTGCCCGTAAATTAGCCGACCGCTTTCCTGTCAATTTGTTACTTGAAAAAGCAGAAGCCAATCCGTTTTTAGCGCGCTTCTATCAAGACCCGGAGCGCTATGCTTTGCCGACACAGCTGTTCTTTTTGAATCAAAGGGGCAATCAAATTCGCGATCTGAATCAGCGCGATATTTTTGGTGATGCGACCATTGCTGACTTCTTCCTAGAAAAAGATTCGCTGTTTGCGCGGCTCAACTTAAATGACGAAGAATTCTCGCTCTACCGTCAGATTTATCAGAACATGCAAGTGCAGGCAGTGAAGCCAGACTTGGTCATCTATTTGCAAACGCCTGTGGAAACGCTTCTTGAGAGGGTTGAACAGCGGAACGTCAGTTACGAACAAGATATCTCGCGTGACTATTTAACGCGGCTCGCTGACGCGTATAGTGAATTCTTCCATGTGTACGACAGCTCACCGCTACTTATCGTCAACAACGAAAAAATCAACATCACCACCAGCGAAGATGCGCTCGACTTGCTAGTGGAGCGCATCATGCAAGTACAAAGCCGCCGTGAATTCTTCAATCCCGTTTGGGATTAAAACGCCATGTCGCTATCAAAGATCAATGCTATGATTGGACGCGGCGAAAAAGTCGCCATGCTCACCTGTTACGACGCAACTTTTGCCAAGCTCAGCGAGGCGGCAGGGGTGGATATGCTGCTAGTTGGCGACTCACTAGGCATGGTATTACAGGGCGCTGAAAACACATTAAACGTGTCCATCGAAGACATGGAATACCATACAAAATCAGTTGCAGCAGGCACGATAGCCTGCTCCATCATGACTGACATGCCTGCCGGCAGCTACGAACTCAGCAAAGAAACTGCATTGCTTAACGCGAAGAGACTCATCGCTGCAGGCGCAGACATCGTCAAGATAGAGGGCGGCGGCGAGATGGTTAACACTGCACAATATCTGATCGAACATGGCGTCCCGGTCTGCGCGCACCTGGGATTTACCCCCCAATCCGTCAAGCAGCTCGGCGGCTATCGCATTCAAGGCAAGACAGAGGAGAGCGCACAAAATATCTTGCAGGACGCTGTTGCCATGGACAAGGTCGGCGTGCGTTTTGTGCTGCTTGAGATGGTCCCAGCCCTGCTCGCAAAAACCATCACGGAATCAATTAACGCACCAACCATCGGGATCGGTGCGGGCGCCGATTGCGATGGGCAAGTACTGGTCATTCAAGACCTGCTCGGTATTTACACAGGCCCCGCATCAAAAAAACCTGAGGCGTTTAAGTCGCCGCGCTTTGCTAAAAACTTTTTAGCAGAAAACTCTCCGGGGAACTGTAGCATCCAAAGCGCTGTTCAAGCTTATGTAGAAGCCGTAAAGAACAACGCCTTCCCTGGCAAAGAGCATAGCTATTAACTTATGCAAGTCGTCAAAACCGCACATGCGTTATCTCAAGCATTAGCAACCCAAGATGCAATTGCCTTTGTGCCGACCATGGGCAACTTGCACGCAGGCCATATTCAACTCGTTGAGCTAGCAAAAACCAAAAATGCATGTGTCGTCGTGAGCATCTTTGTAAACCCATTGCAGTTCGGCGCAAACGAAGACTTGAGCAACTACCCGCGCACCCTAGATGCCGATTTAGAAAAATTAAAAGCGGCGGGCGCTGATATTGTTTTTACGCCTAGCGAGCAAGAGATGTATCCGGACTTTGATGCCTCAACTCACAACACGCATCAAAGCATCACCATCAACTTACCCAGTGTCGCCAATGAACTCTGCGGGGCGGCTCGGCCCGGGCACTTCTCAGGCATGGCAACCGTCGTGCTCAAACTATTCAATCTCGTATTTTTTAATGGCGCCAAAACTAGAGTCGCTATTTTTGGGAAGAAAGACTTCCAGCAACTTTTCATCATTCGCGACATGGTGAAGCAATTGAATTTGCCGATTGAAATTATTGCTGGCGATACCCGCCGTGAAGCGGATGGCTTGGCGATGAGCTCACGAAACGGCTATCTAACCTCGGCACAAAAATTAGAGGCGCCGCGTTTATACCGCGCCCTGGGCCTCTTAGTTGACGCTGTAAAACAAGGTCGTACAGACTTTCCTGCACTAGAAACACAAACCACACAATTTCTCACCCAGCTTGGCTGGGTAGTTGACTACATCTCGATTCGCTCAGCCGAAACGCTTCTGCCTGCCACAAACGCAGACCTCAAATTAGTCGTGCTAGGTGCTGCGCGCCAGGGCACAACACGATTAATTGACAATATAGAGTTCACCCTCAAGCCCAACTAGCCTCTCGGCTGTAAGGAAAGCCTAAGTTTTTGTAATTTTGCGCGGCCGCGAGTAAGCGACTATAATGTGCGTGCTTTTCAATCAAACACATAGGGAAACCATGCAAAGAACCATGCTCAAATCCAAATTGCATCGAGTGCGCTGTACGCATTCGGAGCTGGACTATGAGGGCTCATGTGCGATTGATGAAGATTTACTTGATGCGGCTGACATTCATGAGTATCAACAAATCGACATCTACAACATCAGCAATGGTGAGCGTTTCACTACGTACGCTATTCGTGCGCAACGTGGCTCTGGCATCATCTCTGTGAACGGTGCAGCAGCGCGTAAAGCAGAGCCAGGTAACTTATTGATTATTGCCAGCTATGCTAGCTATACCGAATTAGAACTCGAAAAATTCAAACCACAACTCGTTTACGTTGACCAAGATAACCGTATCGTCGACCAACGTCGTGACATCCCTGTGCAAGCGGCGTAAGCCCTGCACACTAAAATTTGCCAACAGATTCAATACAAGAAAGTAGCCCCATGGAATTAGAAGCAATGAAACAAGCCGTCGTTGACGCGCTTGAAGACATCAAAGGCTATGACATCACCGTAATGGATGTCCGTAAATTGACCTCGATGGCAAGTTACATGATTGTGGCAAACGCAAGCTCATCTCGCCAAACCAAAGCGATGGCAAATAACGTCATTGTGAAACTAAAAGAACTTGGTGTTGAAGCGCGTGGTACTGAAGGTGAACGTGAGGGTGAATGGGTACTCGTTGATTTGGGCGACATCATTGTTCACATCATGCTGCCTGCAACCCGCGCTTACTACAACCTAGAGCAACTCTGGGGTGCGGCTGAAGGTAATCGCCACATCACCAACGACACCAAAGCGTCTTAAATCTCTATCGCTTGGAACACAAGCACAAGCCAATATGAAAATACGCATCATCAGCGTTGGTCACAAAATGCCAACTTGGGTGGAGCAGGCTTGTGCTGAATACATCAAACGCATGCCGCGTGAAGCCAGTGTCGACATCATCGAAATCAAACCAGATAAGCGTGCCGCCGGCAAAAACTCTACCGTTGTTCAAGAAGCTGAAGCCAAGCGCATTTTAGAAGCCTGCGGCAAAGACTATGTTGTCGCGCTCGATGAGCACGGGGCAGAAGTTACCACGCTACAACTAGCAGAGCGCATGAGCGGATGGCTCGGCAATGGGCGTGATGTTTGCCTCATTATTGGCGGCGCAGATGGCCTGCATCCTGATATCAAGAAAAATGCTGATTGGCTGTGGAGCTTATCTAAGCTCACTTTGCCGCATGGCATGGTGCGCGTCGTGCTCGCTGAGCAACTTTATCGCGCTTGGTCTGTCATTAATCATCATCCCTATCATCGAGAGTAATCGCGTTCTTCGCGAACCCAAAATACCATGCAAAAATACAATAAATCTTTAGTATGGTTTCGCCGAGATTTACGTGATTACGATCACGCTGCGCTTTATCATGCGCTTAAAGATTCCAAGCAAGTATTTTGCCTCTTCATTTTTGATACCGATATTCTTAACCAACTACAAGACAAAGCTGACAGGCGCGTTGAGTTTATTTGGGAGAGCCTGAGAGAGCTTAAAGCGGCACTCCAAAAAAATGGCAGTGACCTCATTGTTGAGTATGGTGTCGCCAAAGAGATTGTCATTAAACAAGCGCAACAGTTAGCCATTGAAGCGGTATTCAGCAACCGCGATTACGAACCCACAGCAGTCGATCGAGATGCGGATGTCGCTAAAAAACTAGCAAAACTCAATATCGAGTTTCATCAATTTAAAGACCAAGTCTTATTTGAAAAAGATGAGGTGCTAACTCAGCAGGGCAAGCCTTATGGCGTGTTTACCCCATATAAAAATGCGCACCTTAAAAAGCTCGACGATTACTTTTTGCAAGCCTACCCAGTCGATCAATACATCCAGCATTTAGCTAAATATCAAGCTGATGCAATGCCAAGCTTAAGTGACATGGGCTTTAAAACGACCAATCTCAGCCAAATGAAGTTGCCCACGGGCATGTCTGGCGCACTTCAACTTTTTGAAGATTTCAAAGAGCGGATTAGTCACTACCATGATGCACGCAACTTCCCTGCAATTAAAGGCCCCTCCTATCTTTCCGTGCACTTACGCTTTGGCACGATTCCCATTCGTCATCTTGCAAGAACCGCAAAACATACCGGTGGCTCAGGTGCTGAAACATGGCTCAATGAGCTAATTTGGCGAGACTTTTACTTTCAGATTTTGCACCATCACCCTAAGGTTGCTGAAGGACAAGCCTACAAGACCGAGTTCAATGCCTTGCCTTTCCCCAACAACCAAACAATTTTCCAAGCTTGGTGCGACGGAGAAACTGGCTACCCATTAGTTGATGCCGCGATGCGACAACTTAACCAAACCGGCTACATGCACAATCGATTACGCATGGTGGTTGCGAGTTTCTTAGTGAAAGACCTATTAATTGACTGGCGCTGGGGCGAGCGTTATTTTGCTGAGAAACTGATCGACTTTGACTTTAGCGCCAACAATGGGGGCTGGCAATGGGCTGCCTCCACAGGCTGTGATGCGCAGCCTTGGTTTAGAATTTTCAACCCGATTACGCAATCTGAAAAGTTTGATGGTGCGGGCAAGTTCATCCGAAAATACGTGCCTGAATTAGCCGCTTGTGACGACAAAGAAATTCATGCGCCCTGGCTCATTCCATCACTCAGACAAGAAATGCTCAACATCAAGATCGGCAAAACTTACCCATGCCCAGTGGTCGACCATGCCACACAAAGAAATTTGGCACTCAGCCTATATAAAAACGCTGACAAAACTTCTTAAAAAAACATCAAATTTATAGACACACCCCCACCAGTCAGTTAAAGTTATCAGTAATTGCATCATGTATTTAATGTTGCATTGATAATTAAATTGGAAACAAAATGAAAAGTAAGTTTTTAACGCTCATCACAATATGCCTCATTACACTCATGACTGGGTGCGCTTCTGTGGACAATAGAGATCCATTAGAGGCTATTAACCGTGGCGTTTACAAATTCAATGATGTTTCAGATAAGGCCGTCTTCAAACCGATTGCTGGCGCGTACAAGGCTGTCATGCCAACACCAGTGCGCACGGGCGTTAACAACTTCTTTGCAAACTTAAAGACATTAGTCACAACGGTCAACCAGGTGCTGCAGTTTAAATTTAATAAAGCTGCTGAAAGTGCTGGTCGCTTTGTGATTAACAGCACGATTGGTATTGCTGGTCTGTTTGATGTTGCATCAAAACAAGGCATCCCACAGTACAAAGAAGACTTTGGTCAAACGCTTGGCTATTGGGGCATGGGTGATGGCCCTTACTTAATGCTTCCATTCTTTGGCCCAAGTTCATTGCGTGACGTCACAGGCCTTGCGACCGACGCATACGCATTCGACCCAATCATGTACGTCGACAATGTGCCAGTTCGTAACTCACTCATTGTGACCAAGTTTATTGATGCGCGTGCAGAGATGCTGCCTGGTAGTGATTTGCTTGATGAAGCAGCGCTTGATCCATATAGCTTCATGCGTGATGCCTATCTACAAAGACGTGCAAATCAAGTTGCTGACGGCGCAGTGACTAAAAAAGATGATGGGTTTGATAAATAATTAATCCCTAGATACAAATAAAAAAGCCACGTAATGACGTGGCTTTTTTATTTTCCAAACCCCGATCTAATCCCCTGCAACGGTCATATGCTCAATCAGTACAGACCCGATCTGTTTAGAGCCTTGCACTAAGACATCATTCCCGATTGCTACAATTTGCTTAAACATATCAGCCAAGTTGCCAGCAATCGTAATCTCTTCCACCGCATGCACGATCACGCCGTTCTCAACCCAGAAGCCTGCAGCGCCGCGCGAGTAATCCCCAGTCACCATATTGATACCATGACCAAGCAGCTCTGTTACCAATAAGCCTGTGCCCATGGTTTTGAGCATTGCATTAAAATCTAAATCGCCGTGGCTCACGATTAAATTATGGTTGCCCCCTGCATTACCGGTACTTTGCATGCCTAATTTACGCGCTGAATAGCTCGACAACACATAGCCTTGAAGCACGCCGTCTTTCACCAAAGTTCGAGACGCTGTCGCGACACCTTCATTATCAAATGGGCTACTCGCTAAGCCACGTAATAAATGTGGCTGCTCTTCGATTGTCACTAATGGTGACATCACTTGCTTACCTAAACTATCCAGCAAAAATGATGACTTGCGATACAAGCTGCCGCCAGAGATCGCTGAGATTAAGTGCGAAATTAAACCCGAAGATATCGATGCATCAAACATCACCGGCACTTGGGCAGTCTTAATGCGCTGACTCCCCAATCTTCTTACCGTACGCTCCCCCGCCAAACGGCCTACATGTTGCGCTGATTCCAAATCGTCCGCGGACCTTGCCGTGCTATACCAATAGTCACGCTGCATATTGTCTTGGCCGTCATCAGCAATCACCGAGCAACTTAAGCTATGGCGCGAGCTTGCATATCCGCCATTAAAGCCATGCGAGTTGGCATACGCGAACATGCCTTCATAAGTAGAAACTGAAGCGCCTTCAGAATTGGTAATACGCGCATCAACACTTCGCGCTTCAGCCTCACACACCTTGGCTAGTTCAATTGCATCGTCCACCTTGACATCCCATGGATGATGCAAATCTAAATCAGGGATATTTTTCGCCATTAAAGCGGCATCTGCCAAACCGCAAAATTCATCCTTGGCGGTATAGCGGGCAATATTACAAGCGGCGGCAACAGTATCTTGAAGTGCCTGAGGGGAAAGGTCCGAAGTGCTTGCGTGGCCTTTTTGCTGACCAAAGTAAACACTGACTGAAACGCCTTTATCACGGTTATATTCGATGGTTTCAGTTTCATTCATCCGCACCGAAACATTCTGACCAAAGCCCAAGCTCACTTCAGCCTCTGCGGCACTCGCGCCAGCCTCTTTAGCAAGGCGTAAAACCGTCTCGCTCATCTCTTGCAATTGCGCTAAGGAATAACTAAATCGCGGCTCACTCATGTGCTTGCTACCGTTCTCATTCAAAGGAATTTCTAAAAACTGCTATCATATCGCACTATGAGACCCAAAAAGAAAGATCCCAACGCTGAAGAGGTCGATTTAATCGAACCGATCAGCAAGACCAAACTTAAAGCCGAAGCGGATGCCCTGCAAGAAATCGGCGTCAAATTGGTTGCGCTTCCCAATAGCAAGCTGACACAGCTTGACCTACCAGCGCGTTTAGTGGATGCCATTAACGAAGCAAAGCGCATTACGGCAAATGGCGCCACCCGCCGCCAAAAGCAATATATCGGCAGCTTGATGCGAGAAATTGATGTTGCACCGATTGTTGAGCAAATGGAAAAATGGGAAGGCAAAAACACAGCCGAGAATGCTTACTTCCACAATCTAGAGCGCTGGCGCGCTCGCCTGATTGAAGATGAAGGTGCACTCTCTGAATTTATTCAGCAATACCCCAATGTGGATAGCCAACAAATTCGCACATTGATTCGTAATGCACGCCGTGAGGCCTCAGCAAACAAGCCCCCTAAAAGCAGCCGAGAGCTATTTAAGCTACTAAGAGAAATTACAGGCGAGCCTCAATCGAGCAATGAGGTTGACGAAGAAAGCTAACTACATCAGCTTCTAATCAAAACTGACTTTACTTTCTTGGTGCATGCGATTTCTCACATAAGCCATCTCCACAGTTTTACCTGAGTACTGATTCACAGCTTTTGATAAATCGGTGACCGTCAGCAGCTGAATGTCGCCAATGCTGACTAAATAATCGTCTTTCAATAACCCTGCTTTTTCAGCGGCAGAGCCATCAAGTACCACTAACACTTTCAGCCCTTCTGAATCATCGCCCTTTTCAGGCACTTTTACATGGACCCCCAATGAAGGCTTAGCTAGCTTGGCCCAATAAGAAGCAAAGTAAGCATAACTCGCCCCTGCTTCCACTGGTGCTTGCCCTGTTTTTTTAGCTTCTCGCAGTTGCTGAATTTTGGCACTTGCCGAGACTTGATCTGCACGCTCGCTATAAACCAACACTAACTCGGCATGCACTTTTTGCGCTTGTGGTAAAGCGAGCTCTGGCGCAACGCTCCCGGCTTTAAAGTCAGAGTAACCGATCAGCTCAAAGCCGCGTTCTTCCATGCGGTGTTTATCAGCAACTTTATCTGTGCCTGCATATATTTTTGGGGTGGCATCAGACACAATACGTTTAGCATTACTTGGCTTAGACTCAACGAATGAACTGCTAAAGAAATTTTCATTCGCCACAACCGCCTCTAAGGACTGCTTATCTTCAGCCATAGAAACATTGGCGGCTAAAATGAGGCCTAACAAGCTATAACGCAATAAACGCATGGGGTTTCCTTTGTCATTAAAATGAGGATGACTACTAAGCCTCATAATATGGGATCATTTAACTTTAAAATATAATCTTTATCTCTGACCATCAGACAATCAAAATAATTCACATGTCAGCACAAACAATTAAAATCGGCCTTGTTTCAATTAGCGACCGCGCGTCAGCCGGCACCTATCAAGACCTTGGCTTGCCAAATTTGCAGGACTGGCTAGACAAAGCACTCACCACGCCTTGGCAAGCATTGACAAGACTCATCCCAGACGAAAAATCTGAAATTGAATTCACCCTAAAACAGCTCGTGGATGAGGAAAGCTGTAGTTTAATTTTAACCACAGGCGGCACTGGGCCAGCCATCCGCGATGTGACTCCAGAGGCCACATTAGCCATTGGCGATAGAGAAATGCCTGGCTTTGGCGAGCAGATGCGGCAAATTAGCTTAAATTTTGTGCCTACGGCTATTTTGTCACGCCAAGTCGCAGTGATTCGTAAGCAGTGCCTGATTATTAACTTACCTGGACAGCCCAAAGCCATCGCCCAAACGCTTGAGGGCTTAAAAGATGAAGCCGGCAAACAAACCGTGCATGGCATTTTTGCTGCCGTGCCTTATTGCTTGGACTTAATTGGCGCGCCATACATTGAAACGAATGCCGAGATTGTTCAGGCATTTAGACCAAAATCCGCGACTAAAAAATAAAGAAAGATATCGCTATGCAACTTAACATCACCCCTTACTATGCGGCAATACTGGCATTACTCTTTATTGCTCTTTCTGTCAGAACCATCAAAACAAGGCGCGAACAAAAAGTGGCGATTGGTGATGGCGGCGAAAAAAGCATATTAAGAGCATCGCGAGTGCATGCTAATTTTTCAGAATATGTGCCATTTACAATCTTGCTCATTGCGATGCTTGAGATGCAGACATACTCACAATGGATTATTCACGGCTTATGCATCGCGCTAGTGACGGCGCGAGCTATCCATGCATATGGCGTAAGCAAAGCCAATGAAGACTTCCGATTTAGAATTTTTGGCACAGCGACAACAATCAATATCATTGGTGTTTGTGCCTTTCTATTGCTCGCAAAACCTTTTCTAATTGACGCTTAACACCGGCTTCACTTATGCCAACCGAATTCAACATCATCGAAAAATACTTCACCCGCCCGAGCCAAAATACAGACTTAGGCGTGGGTGACGATGCGGCGCTTATTCAAATCAGGGCAGGGCATCAATTAGCGGTTTCAGCTGACATGTCGGTGGCTGGCACGCATTTTCTAGAGAGCTGCCCCGCTTATTTTGTAGGCTGGAAATCGCTCGCAGTTAATGTTTCTGATATGGCAGCGATGGGCGCATCGCCAAAGTGGGCAACGCTTGCGATTGCTTTGCCCAATATAGACGAAGCTTGGTTGGCGGAATTCTCGCGCGGATTTTTTGCTTGTGCGGATAAATTTGGCATAAGCCTTATTGGGGGCGATACCACACGTGGCCCGCTCAACATTAGCGTGCAAATCATGGGGGAAGTGCCGACTGGTAAAGCACTCCGCCGAGATGAGGCAAAAGCTGGCGATGAAATTTGGGTGTCTGGCACTTTAGGTGAAGCGGCATTAGGCTTAGCGCAACTGCAAAACAAACTGCCTCAAAACACTTTATCCGACACGGAAAAACAAAGCTGCATTGATGCCCTTCAGGCACCACAACCTCGTGTGGCTTTAGGCCTGGCATTACAAGCTATTGCACATAGCGCCATCGATATTTCTGACGGATTACTCGCAGATTTAGGGCATGTTTTAGAGCGCTCAAACCTAGGCGCAAATCTATATTGGGAGCGCATCCCTCACGTTAATGTTAGCAAGGGCATAGATATTACTCAGCTACACAGACTAAGTTTAGCTGGCGGCGATGATTATGAGCTATGCTTTACTGCGCCGGCATCTCAGCATGATGCAATTTTAGCAATAGGTAAAAATTTGAACTTGAAACTTTCAGCAATAGGCGAGACCACGCAAGCAAATGGCCTCAATATTTATGATAAAAACCATCAAGCGATTGAATTGAAAAGCGCAGGATATGACCATTTCAGCTAAACCCATTACGCCAAGCCTGCAGTTTTTACTTCGCCATCCCAGCCACTTTATTGCATTAGGCTTTGGCACTGGGCTATCGCCAAAAGCACCTGGCACTGTCGGCACTATGGTTGGCTTACCTCTATTTTGGATGCTCACATTCACACCGGAATCAACGCACTTCATTACGCTCGCCGCATTATTTTTAGTCGGCATTCCGCTTTGCACAAAGACCGGCAACGCCTTGGGCGTATCGGACCACGGCAGTATTGTGTGGGATGAAATTGTCGCCATGATGCTCGTACTTAAATTCACCCCAGCAAGTCCGCTTTGGTGGGCAATCGCCTTTTTGCTTTTTCGACTATTTGATATTTGGAAGCCAGCGCCTATCCATCAATGCGATGCAAAACTAAAAGGCGGTTTTGGCGTGATGTTTGATGACCTACTCGCAGCTATTTACGCCATTATTAGTATGAAAGTCCTATGTTTAGCTCTGAACTAAAAGCATTGTCACAAGATATAGGCGAGCTTTTGCTTGCTAAAAACCACGTACTAACCTTAGCTGAATCATGCACTGGTGGACTAATTTCAGCGCTCATTACCAACACCGCTGGTAGCTCAGCCTGGTTTGATAGCGGCTTGGTGACTTACAGTAATCAAGCCAAGCAAGATTTACTTAAAGTGAAAGAGGGAACGCTCTCGCAATACGGTGCAGTGAGCGAACAAACCGCTATGGAAATGGCGATTGGCTCGCTACAGCAAGGCAGAGCAACCATCTCGGCTAGTGTCACAGGTATCGCAGGGCCAGACGGTGGCACTCCAGCAAAACCTGTCGGCACAGTTTGCTTTGCTTGGACTGGCGAGGATTTGCCTTCCATCAGCAAAACTTACCTATTTGAAGGTAATCGCGAGCAAATAAGAGAGCAATCCATCATCGCTTTGCTGTTTGGGCTCAAAGACTTACTTGGCCAACAGGTTTAGAAGTCAACACTTCCGCATTATTTTCAATTAATAGTGTACGATCGTACAATGGTTTGCTAAAATCAAAAAACCAACGCTAAAAAGCCTTTCAAAATAACTAATCAACGGCAATTAGTCCTAGTCTTAGCCTTACTTTTAGGCCTAATTTGTGGAATAATTACACTCTTGATTTGAAGACTTTTTTAGCACTTTTGTGGCATAAAAAGCCTAAACTAATCAAGATAAAACCAGAGGACGACATGGACGACAATAAAAGCAAAGCACTGGCAGCAGCACTTTCGCAAATCGAGAAGCAATTCGGCAAAGGGTCCATCATGCGCCTGGGCGATACTGAAGTTGCTGAAGACATTCAAGCTGTTTCAACAGGCTCACTAGGGCTTGATATTGCGCTTGGCATTGGCGGCTTACCTCGTGGCCGTGTGATTGAAATCTACGGCCCTGAATCTTCTGGCAAAACCACACTCACGCTATCTGTCATTGCGCAGATGCAAAAACTAGGCGGCACCGCAGCGTTTATAGATGCTGAACACGCACTAGACCCACAATACGCACAAAAATTAGGCGTTAATGTTGGCGAGCTATTAATCTCTCAACCAGACACTGGTGAGCAGGCTTTAGAAATCGCTGACATGCTCGTGCGTTCTGGCTCTGTTGATATCGTTGTTGTCGACTCTGTTGCAGCACTCGTTCCAAAAGCCGAAATCGAAGGTGAAATGGGCGACTCACACATGGGCTTACAAGCTCGTTTGATGAGCCAAGCACTTCGTAAACTACCAGGTAACATCAAACGTACAAACACTATGGTGATCTTCATCAACCAAATTCGTATGAAGATTGGCGTGATGTTCGGCAACCCAGAAACAACGACAGGTGGTAACGCGCTTAAATTCTACGCTTCCGTGCGTTTAGATATTCGTCGCACTGGTGCAATCAAACGAGGTGATGAAGTCATCGGCTCCGAAACCCGCGTAAAGATTGTGAAGAACAAAGTCGCGCCACCATTCAAACAAGCTGAATTTGACATCTTGTACGGCGAAGGCATTTCACGCGAAGGCGAGATTTTAGAGTTGGGCTCAGACCTTAAAATTGTTGAGAAGTCTGGCGCTTGGTACAGCTACCTTGGTGAAAAAATCGGCCAAGGCAAAGACAACTCGCGCGAATATTTGAAAGAGCATCCAGAAGTGGCTGATGAAATTGATGCCAAAATTCGTGCGAATGCAAAAGGCAATCTAGACGCTATCGTGAAGACGATTAGCCCAGATGACGCAGCAGACTAACGAAAAGAAAAAGCCGCAAGTTTCACTTCGCCAGCGTGGGCTAGATTATCTAGCCAAACGTGAATACAGCGTTGCGGAACTTGCGCAAAAACTAAACACCGTCGCAAGACAATATGAATTAGATGCTGACGAAATCCCTGAAATACTGGCAGATTTCAAAAAACGTAATTGGGTATCAGACACCAGATTTACTGAGCAAATTTTACATGCGCGCAAATCAAAATTCGGAAGTGCGCGCATCGCACATGAACTAAGAGAAAAAGGCGTTTCTGACGAGTTAATCTCCGAAGCGGTGCAAGATGTAAAAGAGAACGAACTGGCGAACGCAAAAGCCGTATGGCGTAAAAAGTATGATGCGCCGCCAAGTTCAAGAGAAGAATGGGCTAAGCAGGCGCGTTTTTTGCAAAGCCGAGGCTTTGGTTTTGAGATCATAAAAAAAGTCATTAACGAGCAAAAAGACGAAATTTAGCAAGGCCGTCACCAAAGAAAATAAATAGGCTAATTGAATGAGTAAAACAGTATCTGTTAAAGAAATCAGACAACAATTCTTAGACTTTTTCGCGTCTAAAGGCCACCAAGTGGTTGCCTCTAGCTCTTTGGTGCCGCACGGCGACCCTACTCTGCTTTTCACCAACGCAGGCATGAACCAATTTAAGGACGTGTTTTTGGGCTTTGATAAACGCCCTTACACGCGAGCAACTACTAGCCAAAAGTGCGTGCGTGCTGGTGGCAAACATAACGACTTAGAAAACGTTGGCTACACAGCCCGCCACCATACATTCTTCGAAATGTTAGGCAACTTCAGCTTTGGCGATTACTTCAAACGCGATGCCATCAAATACGCATGGGAATTGTTGACTGAGGTTTACAAACTCCCTAAAGACAAACTCACCGTCACTGTTTATGCAGAAGATGACGAAGCTTACGAAATTTGGGCAAAAGAAATCGGTGTACCGACTGAGCGCATTATACGCATCGGTGACAACAAGGGCGCTCGTTACGCATCAGACAATTTCTGGATGATGGGCGACACCGGTCCTTGCGGTCCTTGTACTGAAATATTCTACGACCACGGCGAACATATTTGGGGAGGCCCTCCAGGCAGTCCAGATGAAGACGGCGACCGTTTCATCGAAATCTGGAACAACGTGTTCATGCAGTTCAACCGTGACGAAGCTGGTGTGATGCATCCACTCCCTAAACCGTCTGTCGATACAGGCATGGGCTTGGAGCGTATTTCTGCTGTACTTCAACACGTACACGCCAACTATGAAATCGACCTATTCCAAACGCTAATTAAAGCTGCGGCGCGCGAAACCAAAACAACGGATTTTGATAATCCATCACTTAAAGTGCTGGCTGATCACATCCGTGCATGTAGCTTCTTAATTGCTGATGGCATTATTCCAGGCAATGAAGGTCGCGGTTATGTACTTCGCCGCATTATCCGCCGGGCAATTCGTCATGGCTACAAGCTTGGTGCACGCGCCGCGTTCTTCCATAAAATGTTGCCAGATTTAGTGGCTGAAATGGGCGAGGCCTATCCAGAGCTTGCTAATGCCCAAACACGCGTATCCGAAGTACTCAAACAAGAAGAAGACCGCTTCTTTGAAACTATTGAAAACGGCATGGCGATTTTAGAAGCCGAGTTAGCTGAAATGACAAAAGCGGGAAACAAAACCTTCAATGGCGAAACCGCATTCAAACTACACGACACTTATGGCTTCCCACTAGACCTCACCGCAGACGTTTGCCGCGAACGTGATGTGACTGTGGACTCAGCCGCTTTTGATGCTGCGATGTCACGCCAAAAAGAACAAGCCCGCTCTGCTGGTAAATTCAAAATGGCAACCAACGTTGAGTACGATGGCGCACCAACAAATTTCCGTGGCTATGACGAGCTCTCAGCAGAAGCGAAAGTACTTGCACTATACAAAGACGGCTCTGCGGTAAATGCGCTTAATGAAGGCGATTTAGGCATTGTCGTTTTAGATAACACGCCTTTCTACGCTGAATCAGGCGGTCAGATTGGTGACTGTGGTGATTTAAAAGCAAGCGATGGCATTTTCACAGTTGAAGACACACTCAAAATTCAAGCTAGCGTATTCGGCCACCACGGCGTTCTCACTACAGGCAAACTAGCAGTAGGCGACACTCTTCAAGCACGCGTGAATACAAACGCTAGAGCAAGCACTATGCGCAACCACTCCGCAACCCACTTAATGCACAAAGCATTGCGCGAAGTGCTGGGTGAACATGTACAACAAAAAGGCTCGTTAGTTGATACAGATAAAACGCGTTTTGACTTTGTTCACAACGCACCAATGACCGACGACGAGATCAGCCAAGTTGAAAATATCGTCAACACTGAAATCCTTGCTAACGCAGCAACGCAAGCGCGCGTAATGGATATTGAATCCGCACAGAAAACTGGCGCCATGATGTTGTTTGGCGAGAAATATGGCGATGAAGTACGCGTATTAGACATTGGATCATCACGCGAACTTTGCGGCGGCACACACGTAAGCCGCACAGGCGATATTGGCCTATTCAAAATCACCGCTGAAAGTGGCGTTGCCGCTGGCGTACGTCGCCTAGAAGCAACAACAGGTTCAAATGCACTTAAGTTAGTGCAGAACCAACAAGCACTTCTTAACCATATTGCTATTGAGCTAAAATCACCAGCGCATGAACTAGGCACAAAAGTCGCGCAATTACTCGACTCACAAAAATCGCTCGAAAAAGAACTTGCCCGCTTAAAATCTAAATTAGCCTCATCTCAAGGCGACGACCTTGCAGATCAAGCACTAGAAGTTAATGGCGTTAAAGTACTTGCGGCAACACTAGAAGGTGCTGATGCAAATGCCTTGCGCGAGACCATGGACAAGCTTAAAGACAAGCTTAAATCTGCGGCTATCGTGTTAGCAAGCGTGAGTGATGGAAAAGTGAGCCTTGCAGCAGGCGTTACACCAGATATCATCGCGAAACTAAAAGCAGGTGACTTAGTCAACCACGTGGCTAGCCAAGTAGGCGGCAAAGGCGGCGGCAAGCCTGATATGGCAATGGCTGGCGGCACAGATCCTAGTCAATTACCTCAAGCACTTGCAAGCGTGCAAGCGTGGGTTCAACAAAAACTTAATTAACCTTAAACACTAAATATTATGGCACTCATTGTTCAAAAATACGGCGGCACCTCAGTTGGTAGCCCAGATCGCATTAAAAATTTAGCGCGTCGCGTGGCACGTTTCAAAGCACTTGGCCATCAAATCGTCGTCGTGGTTTCTGCCATGTCCGGCGAAACTAATCGGCTGATTAACTTGGCAAAAGAAATTATGCCTGAGCCAGACCCACGTGAGTTAGATGTGATGGTGGCAACTGGCGAACAAGTCACGATTGGCCTGACGGCTATGGCATTGATGGAGCTTGGCCTTAAAGCAAAAAGCTACACAGGTTCACAAGTTCGCATCGTGACAGATAATGCACACACTAAAGCAAGAATTCTTCGCATTGATGAGGAACGCATCCGCGCAGACTTAGATGCCGGGAATGTCGTTGTTGTTGCTGGCTTCCAAGGCGTGGACGAAAACGGCAACATTACAACGCTAGGTCGTGGTGGCTCAGATACTACTGGCGTAGCCTTAGCTGCGGCGCTCAAAGCTGACGAATGCCAAATTTACACTGACGTTGACGGCGTTTATACAACCGACCCGCGTGTGGTGCCAGAAGCACGTCGCTTAAAATCAATTACTTTTGAAGAAATGCTTGAGTTAGCGAGCCAAGGCTCAAAAGTATTGCAAATCCGCTCAGTCGAATTTGCAGGAAAATACAAAGTTAAACTACGTGTGCTCTCAAGCTTTGAAGAGGATGGCGAAGGCACACTTATCACATTTGAAGATCCAGAAAACAAGGACAGCAACATGGAACAACCAATCATCTCAGGCATCGCATTTAACCGAGACGAAGCAAAAATTATGGTGCTTGGCGTGCCAGACAAACCAGGCATCGCATACCAAATCTTAGGCCCAGTGGCAGATGCAAAAATTGACGTCGACATGATTATCCAAAACATGGGTGCGGACGGTACAACAGACTTCACATTCACTGTGCACAAAAACGACATGTCAAAAGCACTTGGCATCCTTAACCAAGTACAAGGACACATCGGAGCACGTGAAATCCGCGGTGATGACAAAATCGCTAAAGTATCTATCGTTGGCGTTGGCATGCGTTCACACGTTGGCATCGCAAGCCAAATGTTCCGCACACTTGCTGAAGAGGGCATCAATATACAAATGATTTCAACCAGCGAGATCAAAATCGCGGTTGTGATCGATGAAAAATACATGGAACTCGCAGTTCGCGTACTCCACAAAGCGTTTGAGTTAGAAGAAGCTTAGATTGATTTTAGGGCGTAATCGAGTATTGTTACGCCCTCGCAACACAGCAACAAAACGGAGAGCTGGCCGAGTGGTCGAAGGCACTTCCCTGCTAAGGAAGCACCCCTTTAAAGGGGGCATCTCTGATTACTTTAAAATCAATTAGTTACTCAAAAACACTGGCGAGAAATTCGCCTTTATCTATCTCAATTTAGTTTCTACTTGGACAGGATTTGGACAGGCCATAATCCCTCATTCTCTGACCCGTTACTCTAACAATTTGTGTCAGCCCAAACAGAATATCACAAAGCGCAATCCATTCGCATACTAGGTGCCTGAGAACTTATGTCATCTTTCAAAGCGCGAAGTGATATGCCTACTGGATACCCCTATTGAAAAGCTCGATATCCCGACCCCACCATACCCCCACCCTCACTTTTTCATTTGGGTTCCATCTAGCAATACTTACACTGGGTTTTACTCAAACGATTAGGTGATTTTAAAAAGATTGATACGCCTATAGCAGACGTTGAATGTAGTCACTTTCGACCCATTGCAGACATTCGCATTCACAAAACAGAAAATATCTAAGGGGTTCTTTGAAGCCTTTGGCGCTATCGACCAGGACTTAGTATTTTTATAGACTAATTGCTATAACGATCTAATTTTTGGCTTAACGCCTCG
>CAIULB010000009.1 GCA_903899965.1 uncultured Methylophilaceae bacterium
AGACTTTTAATATTTCCTTGAGTTAAACTTGCAACTATGGTTACTACAAATACATCGACAACCCTTTTATATCAGCCGCTCTACGAGCAAATTAAGCGCATGCTGACGCAGAGTTTAATTGACGGTGAATGGAGAGCTGGGGAGATGATTCCCAGCGAAATGGAGTTGGCCGCACGTTTTCAAGTGAGCCAAGGCACCGTTAGAAAAGCGATTGATGAGTTGGTGTCAGAGAATATTTTGATGCGCCGACAAGGCAAGGGTACTTATGTTAATACGCACAATGAAAAAGGGATGCAGTTACGCTTTCTTCGTTTGACGGATGAAAGTGGTAAGAAGGCGTTCCCAAAGAATGAATTGCTTTCTTGTACGCGCGGTAAAGCCAACGCCAAGATTGCTAAGGCTTTAAATATTAAAGCGGGTACTTCGATTATTGAAATTAAGCGCTTGCTTGGTTTTGAGGGCCGTCCTTTAATTCTTGATCATATTATTGTGCCATCCGCCGAGTTCTCAGGTTTGGGGGCAAAGCAGATTGAGGAATATAAAGGCTCGCTCTACAGAATGTATGAGCAAGAGTATGACATCCGTATGGTGCGAGCTGTCGAAGATATTCGCGCTGTGGGTGCGGACGAAGAGGCGGCAGATGCATTGAATTTGGAAGAAGGCGCGCCTTTGTTAAGAATTGAGCGTATTGCTTTTACTTATGGCGATAGGCCTTTGGAGTGGCGCTTGGGTTTATGTTTGACCGATAACTTTCACTATCGAAACGAACTTGAGTAATTGAAAAGTTTTAATCACGAATTCATTTTTACAAAGAAGACATCATGAGCGACTTAAAAACCAGAGCATTGCACTATCACCAGTTTCCTAAGCCGGGCAAGCTGTCGGTTGAGTCTTCCAAGCCTTGCGCGACGCAAGCAGATTTGTCTTTGGCCTACACCCCTGGCGTTGCTGAGCCGGTGCGTGAAATTAATCGCGACCCTGAGAACGCCTACAAATATACCAACAAAGGTAACTTGGTAGCGGTGATTACTGACGGCACGGCGGTATTAGGCTTGGGAAACATGGGCGCGCTTGCTAGTAAGCCAGTGATGGAAGGTAAGGCGGTTTTGTTTAAACGCTTTGCCGATATTGATGTGTTCGATATTGAAGTCACTGCGCCTAGCATTGAAGCTTTTATTGAAACCGTGGTGAATATCGCGCCAACTTTTGGCGGTATTAATTTAGAAGATATTGCTGCGCCGCACTGTTTCCGTATTGAAAAAGAATTGCGTGAGCGTTTAGATATTCCAGTTTTTCATGATGACCAACACGGAACGGCGGTGATTGTTGGTGCGGCCTTGCTCAACGCATTGGCGCTTCAAGGTAAAAATCTTGCTGATGCAAAAATTGTGTTTTTAGGCGCTGGCGCCGCTGGCTGCGCGTGCGCACGATTACTTAAAGTGATGGGTGCGAAGCATTTGGTGATGGTGGATAAATCAGGTGTACTCAAAACAAGCCGCCCAGATTTGCATGATATGAACCGTGATTTGGCAACGAGCCGTGATGTTAGTACCTTGGCCGAAGCGATGGTGGATGCAGACGTATTTATTGGCGTTTCTGCAGCCAACGCCTTATCCCCAGATTTATTAAAAGTGATGGCGGCTAAGCCTGTGGTGTTTGCTTTAGCTAATCCAGATCCGGAAATCTTACCTTCGCTAGCGCATGCGGTGCGTGACGATATTTTGATGGCGACAGGCCGCTCTGATTTTCCAAATCAAGTAAACAACGCGTTGTGCTTCCCTTATCTATTCCGTGGTGCCTTAGATGCGCGTGCTAAACAAATCACCACGGCGATGCAAGTGGCTGCGGCTGAAGCTTTGGCTGAAATTGCGCGTGAGCCGGTACCACAAGAAGTACTCGATGCGTATCAATTAACTGAGTTGTCATTTGGCAAGGAATACATCATTCCTAAGCCTTTTGATCCACGTTTAATGAAGCGTGTTTCGGGACGTGTGGCTGATGCTGCACGTGCTGAACAAGGAAAATAAAATGGCCTCTCCATATCCAAAAGCGCCTAAAAGAAATCGTCCAAAAAATCTTAATTTGTTGACGATACGTCTGCCGATTCCTGCGTTAGTTTCGATTATGCATCGGGTTAGCGGCGCGTTTTTGTTTATGTTGTTGCCTCTTTTGTTGTGGATCTTGCATCAGAGCTTGGCGAATGCTCAGGCCTATCAGTTGGCGCAAGTGGTTCTCCATCATCCACTTGCTAAGCTCATTTGCTTGGCGGTGACTTGGGCTTATTTGCATCATGCTTGTGCAGGTATTCGCCATTTGGCTTTGGATGCGCATTATGGTTTACGTCTTAACTATGCCCGCGCCACAAGCCGTGCAGTGTTAATCATCAGTGGCTTGCTCACATTGAGAATGGGAATTTGGCTATGGTAGATCGTAAAAAACCTGCGCACGGCTTTAGTGATTGGGCTTGGCAACGCGCCACAGCGATCACCATGGTGATTTACAGCTTATTGCTTGCTGTTCGCTTTGTGGTGGATGCCCCCAATGCTGGTTTTGAAGGCTGGCATGCATGGTTTGCACCACTATCGTTTCGTGCGATGACATTATTATTTTTATGGGCCTTGATCTATCACGCATGGCTTGGCGTGAAAGAGATTTTAATGGACTACGTTCACAACATCGACATTCGCGCTAAGTTACAAAGTGTGTTTGGTTTAGTGTTAATTGGCGATGCAGTTTGGGCAGCTTATATACTTTGGAGCTTGGCATAATGGCCTCAGCAATCGAGATTAGAAAATATGATGCCATCGTGATTGGTGGCGGTGGCGCTGGCTTGCGCGCTGCTTTGCAACTGTCGGATAGTGGCTTGAGTGTTGCGGTACTCTCAAAAGTATTCCCAACACGTTCACATACAGTTGCGGCTCAAGGCGGCATTGCCGCGTCACTCGGTAACGTGGGTGAAGATAATTGGCATTGGCACATGTACGATACCATCAAAGGTTCAGACTATTTGGGCGACCAAGATGCGATTGAGTTTATGTGTAAAAACGCGGCTGAAGCGATTTATGAGCTTGAGCATTTTGGGATGCCATTTGATCGTTTAGAGAATGGCAAAATCTTCCAACGCCCATTCGGCGGTATGTCTAAGAAATACGGCGCTGAATCTGTGGCACGTACTTGTGCGGTGGCTGATAGAACCGGCCATGCGATGTTGCACACCCTCTATCAACGGAATGTCTATGCTAAAACTGACTTTTTGATTGAATGGTTTGCACTCGATTTAATTCGTGATGCAGATGGTGACGTGTTGGGTGTGACAGCGATGGAAATCGAAACTGGTCAGGTTTTTGCCTTGCATGCCAAATCAACGCTGTTTGCAACAGGCGGCGCTGGCCGTATTTTTCAAGCAAGTACCAATGCCTTTATTAACACGGGCGATGGTTTGGGGATGGCAGCCCGCGCTGGCGTACCTTTACAAGATATGGAGTTTTGGCAATTCCACCCAACCGGTGTTGCTGGCGCGGGTGTCTTGATTACTGAAGGAGCGCGCGGCGAGGGCGGTTACTTGGTGAACTCTCAAGGTGAGCGCTTCATGGAGCGCTACGCACCTAATGCAAAAGATTTAGCAAGTCGCGATGTGGTTTCGCGCGCGATTGCGACTGAGATTAAAGCTGGCCGAGGCGTTGGTATTGATGGTCAAGCGGTGCTACTCAAACTAGATCATTTGTCTGAAAAAGTGATTGATAGTCGCTTGCCTGGCATTCGTAATATCGCGATTAAATTCGCCAATGTTGACCCAGTAACTTCGCCTATTCCAGTCGTGCCAACCGTGCATTACATGATGGGCGGTATTCCAACAAACCTGAACGGCCAAGTGATTGATGGCGATAAAGTAATTAATGGTCTTTATGCGATTGGTGAATGTGCTTGTGTTTCAGTGCATGGGGCTAATCGTTTAGGTTCAAACTCATTGCTCGATTTGATGGTGTTTGGTCGTGCTGCGGGTAACCACACAGTGCAAACGCTTAAAGGGGTTAGCCATAAACCATTACCAGCAGACTTTGCTGACCAAACATTAAGCCGTCTTGACCGTTTAGATAATCAAAAATCAGGTGAAGTGGTTGCTGAGGTTGGTGATGCAATGCGTCGAACCATGCAAGTCCATTGTGGCGTATTCCGTTTCCCAGATCTTATGGCTAAAGGTGTACGCGAGATTATGCAAGTGGCCGAGCGCGTGAAAACTTTGGAAATTAAGGATAAAAGCAAAGTGTTTAATACCGCACGTGTTGAAGCGCTTGAGCTTGAAAACCTTATCGAAGTTGCGAAAGCAACCATGGTGGCTGCAGAAGCGAGACAAGAAAGCCGTGGCGCACATTGTCGTGAAGACTTCGCTGCACGCGATGATGAAAACTGGCTCAAACACTCATTGCATTATCGTGAGGGCAATCGCCTCGCATACAAACCAGTACGCTTAAAACCACTTACCGTGGATAGCTTCCCATTAATTGCTAGAACCTATTAGTCGGGGGAAAAGGACAAAATGAAATTCTCTATTTATCGTTTTAACCCTGATGTTGATAAAGATCCATACATGCAGGATTACGACATTGAGCTTACGCCAGATACGCGTATGTTGCTTGATGCCTTAATTCAAATTAAAGCGCTCGACGATACGTTGAGTATGCGCAAATCTTGCCGCGAAGGCGTTTGTGGTTCAGATGCCATGAATATTAATGGTAAGAACGGCCTTGCTTGTATGACGCCATTAGAAGGCATTAAACAGCCTGTGGTGCTTCGTCCGCTTCCTGGATTGCCAGTGGTACGTGACTTGGTTGTCGATATGGAGCAATTTTTTGCTCATTACAATTCTATCAAGCCTTACTTGATTAATAATGACCCTCCGCCAGCCACAGAGCGTTTGCAATCCCCTGAAGATCGAGCGAAGTTGGATGGGCTTTATGAGTGTATTTTGTGCGGCGCTTGCACCGCATCATGTCCTTCTTTCTGGTGGAATCCTGATAAGTTCGTTGGCCCTGCTGGCTTGATGCAGGCCTATCGTTTTATTTCGGATAGCCGCGATCAAGCGCAAGAAGAGCGTTTGGAGAACCTTGAGGATCCATATCGTTTGTATCGTTGCCACAATATTATGAACTGCGTAGATGTTTGCCCGAAAGGTCTCAATCCATCGAAAGCAATTAACGAAATTAAAGCCTTAAAAGTGAAGCAAAAATTTTAATGATGACTGGCGCAACAACAATAGATACACATGATGCCGCTGTAAGGCGCATGGAATGGCGTTGTCGGCGAGGTATGTTGGAGATGGATTTGTTGTTTGTGGATTTTGTGAGTCGCCATCTACCAAGTTTGAGTGATGTGCAAATTGCCGCTTTGGATAAGTTGTTAGATTTGCCAGATAACGAGCTGTGGAACTTAGTTTCCGAAGGGCAAGAGGTAAACGATTTGGCCACTTCGCAAGTATTAAGGATGTTACGTGGTAAGCAATAAAGTAAAAACGGATAGTTATTTTTTTGATCCCATTTAATAGGGAAAGTACGATGAGCCAAGACCATACATACAATTCAGACCCATACGCTAACGCGGATTATTGCCGTGTCGTGTCGCCGCATGTGTTGGGTGATTATTGGCCAGGTATTCAGCTTTACTACCCGCCAGTGAAATATTCGCCAGCGCAGGGTATTTATGAGGATCTAGAAGCAGCATCTAAGCGCATGAAAAAACATGCGCTCAATACACATGCACATACGTTAATTTTTGACTTGGAAGATGGCTGTCGTCAAAAAGAAATGAGTCGTGAGTTGCTGAGAAATGAACTCCCAGCGTTTATGACGAGTAATAAAAAAGTTTCGATTGCGGTTCGTATCAATCCATTTAGAACGGAAGAGTATGAGCGCGATATTGCATTTGTGCGCGATATGGCTGATGTGATTGATGTGGTGATGTTGGCTAAAGCAGGCGAAGCTTATGGTGCGGCTGAAGTACGTGACCTATCTAACCTATTAGCTGGTTGGAATGACAAGATCACCATCCAGCCAATTATTGAGCATCCTAAGTCACTTAAAATTGCCCATGAGTTGATGCAGTACTCAACTGTTAAGCACGTGGTTTTTGGTATCCATGACTTCTCAAAAGCGATGGGTATTCATATCACCCCAGAACACTGGACTGAGGAGTTGAAATACTTCATGAATCAGCTGATGTTCGAAGCACGTATTGCAGGTAAGGGTGTGATTGGCGGCGTAGAAACCTTGATCGGCTCAAGCAGTATGCCTGAGAAATTTTTAGAGCCGCATGATGTGCGCCGTTGGCTAGATTTACATGGTGAGAATGAGTCTCGCATTGTTTACAAGCACGCTTGCCAAGAAGCGGCGATGGGCTTAACAGGTAAGCAAGTGATCCATCCAGCACATATTCACTTATGTAAAGTCGCTTATACGCCTTCACCTACTGAGATCTCACAAAAAATCAAAATCCTAAAAGCGGCGATTGAGGCGGATGCTTTGCTTGGTGGTGCCATTAAGTTTGAAGGTGAGATGCTCGATCCGCCAATGTTTGGTAAGGCTTTACAAACCTTGCTACGCGCCAATGCTTTACGTGCATTGGGCCCAGAAGATACAAAATTTGCGCTGACTGTGATGCAGATGTTGCCAACACAAGTGATCAGTCAAAACTGGCCGTATGGCTTGATTTTATAAGTGCATATTTAGACCGAATATTAAGAGGGAGTTACCAAATGTCAGCAACGACTACACAAGCGCCATTTGCACCGTTCGAAAAATGGGTGTGGCAAGTGCCATCACATTTCAATATTGGTGTGGCTTGTACGGATATTCACCTTGGCACCTCTGTTGAATCATCGATTGCGATGATTGTTGAAGACGACACGCTGGGCACTTCTGAAATTACCTTTGCAGGATTGTCTAAGCGTACCCACCAGTTTGCACAGCTACTAAGAAATATTGGTATTGCGTCGGGTGAGCGTGTGCTCATTCGTTTGCCTAATAGCTTGGATTACCCAACGGCATTTTTAGGTGCGATGAAGCGCGGTGCGATTTCTGTTCCAACGTCTACTTTGCTCACCGCTGATGAAGTGGTTTATTTAGCTAAAGACTCTGGTGCACGGGTCCTCGTCACTGACAAAGCAGCCTGGAAAACCTTACGCGAAGGCTTAAATGGCGTGGCTGGTTTAACCCATGTTTTGCTATCCGGTGAAGGAGAATGTTTGCCTGCAGATGGCTTGGAGGTCCTCGATTTGGCTTCTAGTTTAGAAGCAATTAAAACCTGGGACGCACCACATCAAACCAAATCAGATGATCCTGCTTATTTAGTCTATACCTCTGGTACTACAGGCTATCCCAAAGGCGTGTTGCATGCACACCGTTCAATGATCGGTCGTCAGCCAGCCTCTCAATACTGGTTTGATTTCAGTCCGAACGGCGACCGTATAATGCACTCAGGTAAGTTTAATTGGACTTACGTGCTCGGCACCGGTTTGATGGACCCACTTTATCAAGGTAAGACGGTTATTGTCCATGAAGGTAAAAACGATGCGAATACTTGGCCGCGTTTGATTCAAAAACATCAAGCCACCATCTTTATCGGGGTGCCAACAATTTACCGTCAGATTTTGCAAAAGACGGAATTTGTGCAAAAAGATTTACCTAGTTTGCGCTATTGCATGAGCGCCGGTGAACACTTATCTGATGAAGTCTTAGCGCAGTGGCATGAGCGCTTTGGTATTGATATTTACGAAGCAGTGGGCATGTCGGAGTTTTCATATTACTTGTGTGAAACCAAGTCTCGTCCAATTCGCCCAGGCTCAGCAGGTTTTGCGCAGCCAGGCCATGATATTGCTTTACTTGATCCTGAGACGTTGCAGCCTGTCCCGCTGGGTGAGGAGGGTGTGATTAGCGTGCCCGATACTGACCCAGGCCTCTTTATCAACTATTGGAATCAGCCCGAAGAAACAGCTAAACATAAACATGATGGTTGGTTTATTACAGGCGACTTTGCGCGCATGGATGCCGATGGTTATATTTGGTTCTTAGGCCGTAAAGACGACATTATTAAGAGTTTTGGTTTCCGTGTTTCACCTTATGAAGTGGAGCGTGTATTGAAATCGCATCCTGATGTTGCAGATTGTGCTTCAGTGGCAGAGACCATCGAAAAAGATAAAGTCTTGGTGGTGGCTTATATTATTCTGCAACCTGGCAGCACAGCAACAGCTGATGATTTATATGCCTTTGGTAAAAAGCATTTGGCGGCATACAAAGCGCCTAAAGTGGTTTATATTACCGACCAATTTCCACGCACTAAAAACGGCAAAATTTTACGCCGTGATGTGAACCCTACTATTGCATTAAGCAGATCGAATACATGAGCCTAAATAAGCCAATCATCACTAAAGCAGACTTTGTTGCTAGCGTCGCAGACGCCTTGCAATTTATGTCTTATTACCACCCTGTAGATTTTATTCAGGCATTGGGTGATGCTTATGAAATTGAAGAATCGCCAGCGGCAAAAGATGCGATTGCTCAAATTTTAACTAACTCTCGCATGTGTGCTGAGGGTAAGCGTCCTATCTGCCAGGATACGGGCATTGTGGTGGCGTTTGTGAATGTTGGAACGAATGTTCAATGGGAACAGGGTGCCGATGTTGAGGCTTGGGTAAATGAAGGTGTACGTCAGGCTTATATGTTGCCTGAAAACCCCCTCAGGGCATCGATTGTGGCTGACCCTGCAGGTAAGCGTGCGAATACAAAAGATAATACGCCAGCGGTTGTACATGTGCGTTTAGTGCCAGGCAATACGGTGGAAGTGAATATTGCTGCCAAGGGTGGCGGATCAGAGAATAAAGCGAAGTTAGCGATGCTGAATCCTTCAGACAGTATTGTCGATTGGATTTTGAGTGTGGTGCAAGACATGGGTGCTGGTTGGTGTCCACCTGGGGTGCTTGGTGTTGGGATAGGCGGTACTGCTGAGAAAGCGGTGTTGCTTGCTAAAGAGTCTCTGATGCAGCCGCTCGATTTGGCAGCTTTACGTAAGCGTGGAGCAAATACTCGTATAGAAGAGTTGCGCCTAGAGCTTGCCGATAAAATCAATGCGCTCGGTATAGGGGCACAAGGATTAGGTGGCTTAACCACCTTGCTCGATGTGAAGATTTTAGATTATCCAACGCATGCAGCCTCGTTGCCTGTGGCGGTGATTCCTAATTGTGCAGCGACACGTCACGCCCACTTTGTACTTAATGGTGCTGGCGCCTATAAGCAAATGCCTCCTAACTTAAGTGATTGGCCTGATGTCACTTGGGCGCCTAATCAAGACTCGCGTCGTGTCGATTTGAATACGGTCACTGCTGCTGATGTTCAAACGTGGCAGCCAGGTGAGACATTACTTCTAAGCGGTAAACTTCTTACGGGCCGCGACGCTGCGCATAAGCGGATTGCTGAGATTTTAGCACGCGGCGAATCGTTGCCTGGGGGCGTTGATTTTACGAATCGTTTCATCTATTACGTCGGTCCTGTTGATCCTGTTCGTGGTGAAGCTGTTGGACCTGCGGGCCCAACTACAGCAACACGTATGGATAAATTCACTGACATGATGCTGGATAAAACCGGGCTGCTTGGTATGGTAGGTAAGGCTGAGCGTGGCGAGGAAACCGTTGCAAGTATCAAGAAGCATCAATCGGTCTATTTGATCGCTGTCGGTGGCGCGGCTTATTTGGTTTCACAATCGATTCAGTCAGCCCGTGTCGTAGCTTTTGCCGACTTGGGCATGGAAGCCATTTATGAGTTCGATGTGAAAGATATGCCAGTGACCGTTGCAGTTGATGCAAAAGGCACTTCAGTGCATGTCACAGGTCCAGCAAAGTGGCAGAAGTTGTTGGCTAAGTAGTAGCTTTATACTTCTTAAGCGCTGACCTTGTCCTGCTATCAAGCAAGCTCCATAGCGCGACCTTCTCATCGTTCGAGAGCTGTTCGCAGCGCTCATGCGCGAGCCTTAATTCTTCTAGCTGTACAAGCTCTGTGACTTCCTCTGCGATTCTATTGAGCAGGTCTTTCTCATCTGTATTAAAGGCTTCTAGTGCACCTGCGGTTGGCGTGATCGATTGCTTGGGTGCTTCTATTTCTTTACCTGCCTTTACTTCTTTGGTTGCATTCTCTTTGATCTCCACCATGGGAAGATCCTCTCCCGCATAGATATACATCCCAAGTCCATGGAGTGAGATTGCTTTGGCTAAACACCTTTGCATGGCTGTATTGACTGAAAATGCATCTGGGTTATGAATGGCCTTATTCCTAAAGTCCATGACCGGTAACTGGGCTGTTCTAGACTTTCCAAACGCATGCACCGTACAGAACACCATCATGGTCTCTCCAAAGATCCTTGGCTCTGCATACTCCCAAGACGCACTTTCATCTAACTGCAATAACTGATCTACTGCCCAAGACCAAGATAAATAAGCTAAGCCATTCTTACGCTCGATATAGTCATTGACGTTAATTTGTCGTAGTTCTGTGTAATGCATCATCATCTCCCTCAAGCAGCCTTGTCATCCACCACAGGACCTTCAATGCCTTCATCAATCAAGTACTCCATCCGTGACATGTCCTTGAAGTGGGGTGCATTTAAATTCGCATTAATCTCTTCCATCGCTTTCTCATACATCCACTCAATACTCTTTCTATCCATGAGCTCAATAATATTGATCTCACTATCGACTGGTCTGATCTCATCGACTTGTTCAAACACCATACAGACACACACATCATACGAACCCTGTTCATACTCCACCGTTGCCCACTCGTAGTTCCTTGCACGATTCTTAGCCATCTCGTTCTCCTGTTTATTGGAATTAATGTAGAATGAATAATTGTTATTTTGCATAAACAAATTTCATTCTAAATGTAATTCTAGATGAAAATATTGCACTCAGCAATGCTTTTTTTCATTCAGGATGAAAAAGGAGTCTTTTTGATCAAATGTCATCTGTCTCGCATCATGGGCGAGAAAAAATTAAGAGTGGCTGATGTGGCTAGAGCGGTAGGTGTTCATCGGAATGCAATTACGTTGCTTTACGAAGAGACAGCTACTCGAGTGGATATGGACACTATAGATAAGCTTTGTGCTTTTTTGGATTGCGGAATACAGGATCTATTTGAATATATTCCCGAATCAGATAGTTAAAAATAACCCTTTTTACAAAACAAAGCCAAACCTTTGGAATCAAAGACTGCTAGTGGCTTACAGCGATATTTTTGTGTTCGCTAGATCTAGAAATATGCCGATTCTCCAAAACAAACCCAATTGTGTTCTAGGCCTTACTGGATAGGGCTTAAAGACGTATTTTTTTATGTTAGATGGTATGTAGAGAAACATACCTTTTTGCGAAACAAACCCAATTAAGGTTCTGTTAATCGGCGCCGAAGAGATCTCTGGTAAATACCTTGTCTTGAACGCTCAACAACTCATCTGTCATGCGATTAGTGATGATGACATCAGCTTTTAGTTTAAACGCTTTTAGGTCTGTATAAACTTTAGACTTGTAGAATTCAGTCTCTTTTAGCTCTGGCTCGTACACAATGACTTCAATACCCTTGGCTTTCACACGTTTCATCACGCCTTGAATACTTGAGGCCCTGAAGTTATCTGAACCACTCTTCATGATCAGACGATAAACCCCCACAACCTTAGGATTGCGTTTTACGATGCTATCCGCGATAAAGTCTTTACGCGTGCTGTTAGATTGCACGATGGCATTGATCAAGTTTTGTGGGACGTTGCTGTAATTCGCAAGGAGCTGCTTCGTATCTTTCGGTAAGCAATAACCGCCGTAGCCAAATGACGGATTGTTGTAATGTCCGCCAATGCGAGGATCTAAACATACGCCTTCAATGATTTGTTTGGTATTTAAGCCGTGCGATTCTGCATACGTGTCGAGCTCGTTAAAGTAGGAAACACGCATCGCTAAATAAGTGTTAGCAAAGAGCTTAATGGCTTCTGCTTCAGCGCTATTGGTGAGCAAAATCTCAACATCGGGCTTGAGTGAGCCTTGTTGAAGCAAGTCTGCAAAAGTTTGCGCACGCGCTGAAA
Source organism: uncultured Methylophilaceae bacterium (assembly GCA_903899965.1). Lineage (GTDB taxonomy): Bacteria > Pseudomonadota > Gammaproteobacteria > Burkholderiales > Methylophilaceae > Methylopumilus_A. The sequence goes on from CAIULB010000009.1 coordinate 12,109, forward strand.
TCTCCCCCACAATAATGCGAGAAGGGTAGAGGTTGTCATAAAGGGCTTTACCTTCACGCAAGAACTCTGGAGAGAACATAATTTGCGCCGTTGGGAAGCGTTCTTTAATGCTGTCCGTATAGCCCACAGGGACGGTTGATTTAATCACCATCACGGCGTTTGGGTTGATGTTTAGCACATCTTGAATCACTGCTTCAATTGACTTGGTGTTGAAGTAGTTTGTCTCAATGTCATAGTCTGTTGGCGTTGCAATCACCACATATTCTGCACCTTGGTAGGCTTTTTGTTTGTCCAGGGTTGCACTGAGATTGAGTGGTTTATTTTTAAGATAGTCTTCGATCTCATTATCTGAAATGGGAGACTTTTTGGCATTTAGCATCTCGACCTTTTCGGTCATGATGTCTAAAGCGACAACTTCGTTTTTTTGAGCTAAGAGTACCGCTAAAGATAAGCCTACATAGCCTGTACCAGCGATTGCGATTTTCATATGCTTCAATTACCCGACTTTTTTAGCGATGAGCACACCGCTGGTGCCGCCAAATGCAAACGAGTTAGACATGATGATGTCGACTTTGACATTCTTACGGCCAATATTAGGCACGTAATCTAAGTCACACTCAGGATCAGGAACGACTAAGTGCGCTGTTGGTGGAAGCGCTTGTTCTTGAATTGCCATCATACAAGCCACGAACTCTACAGCGCCTGCTGCACCCATCAAATGGCCGTGCATTGATTTTGATGAGCTCACAGGAATTTTATTCCCGCAAACCTGCTTGATCGCATTGGTTTCAGTGATGTCATTCAGCTTAGTGCCGGTGCCATGCGCATTAATGTAATCCAGTTGGTCAGTCGTAATCTTTGCTTCAGCTAAAGCTTTACGCATTGCACGGGCTTGACCCTCTACTGAAGGTTGCGTGATGTGGCTTGAATCATTACTGCTACCGTAGCCAATCACTTCAGCGTAAATCTTAGCGCCCCTAGCAACCGCTCTTTCCATGTCTTCTAGGACAATCATACCGGCACCTTCGCCAAGCACAAGGCCTGAGCGGTTACCAGAAAAAGGTTTGCATGAAGTGCTTGGGTCTGCTTCATCCTCATCTGCAAGAGTGCGAAGTGCTTCCCATGCTTTGATGGTACCAAATGTTAACAGAGCTTCTGAGCCACCTGCGAGCATGACGTCGGTATAACCGTGTCTGATTTGTCTCACCGCTTCGCCGATAGCGACAGAAGAGGACGAGCATGCAGTACAGAATGTGAGATCTGGGCCTGTAATGCCAAAATCCAGCGCGACTTGCGCACTTGCAGCATTGTTCATGGCCATGAGGACAGTAAATGGTTTGAGGCGTCTCGCTTGCTCTTTATAGAGTCTTACGTAGCCTTCTTCAATTGAAGCGGCGCCACCCATGCCGGTACCAAGATAAACGCCAAAGCGTTCGAGATCTTCTGTTTCTAAATTGAGGCCGGCATCATTGATTGCTTGCTGACTTGCTGAAACCGCAAATTGCGTCACGCGGTCCATCGTTGCTGCTTTATTTTTTACAAAATGGTCGAGTGGCTCGTAGTCGTTTATGTAGGCCGCAATTTTACAATCGAGACTATCTACAAAATCGGTTTCCATTTTCTTGATGCCAGACTTGCCTGCCATCAAATTTGCAAAAAAAGTACTTGGGTCATTCCCGATTGGAGAAAGTACACCTAAGCCAGTCACAGCAACCCGTCTAACAGTCATTATTTACCTTGAGCAGCGCGGAGACGATCAAGTAATGCAACTACGTCGCTGACCGTTTTAATGTCCACTTCATCATTTGGAACTTTGATGCCGAATTTTTCTTCTGCATCAAAAATAATATCGAATGTATCTAGTGAGTCGATTTCAAGTGACTCAAAAGTCGCATCAAGAGTGATTTCATTTAGCGGTTTATCAAATTTCGTTGCGATAATTTCTCGCAGTGTTTCAAAGGTGTCCAACTTACTCTCCTAAACTACAGCCGCTTCGGTGGCGACGCATTTCTTAAAAAATTCCCCCATACGCAGGGCAATATCATTCTTACGTTTATCTAGCGTCAGCACATGATAAGTGTCATCTACTAGGAAAGTCTCTACTTTACGCGATGAAATACGTTTTGCAACTAAATGTGCGTTTTTAACGCTTGCCATGTCATCCTCAGTGGAATGAACAATCAAGGTTGGTGAGGTTACTTTTGGAAGCCCTCTCTTGGCTGACTTAATTAGCCTTGTACTTTCTTTAATGACGACAGCTGGGGTATTGAAGATACCCACTTTTTCAGAAGCCATCGAGTCGCGATTTTCAAGTACAGCATGCACCAAAGCTCTCGTGCGTTCACATTTAATGCCATAAGGCGGCGTTTCTTCCCAAGACATAAAGTACTGAAGTGGGGTGTATAAAACAAATGGTAACAATAGCTTGCGTTTTAGGCGTGGCATATTCCAGCCGTCATAAAAGAAAGTCGTGGAAAGAAGCCCTAAGCCATTTACACGCTCACCTTTTTCTTCTGCTAATTTAATAGCGATCAAAGCGCCCATAGATAGGCCTGAAACAAACACGCGTTTGTGTTCTTTTTTGAGCGCTTCAAAAGCAACTTCCATCGACTCATACCAGTCTTGCCATTTTGAACGCTTGAGGTCGCCCACTGTGCCGCAATGCCCTGCAAGTTGTGGACATCCCACACTAAAGCCTTGCTTAAGCAAGTTTTTAGCGATGTAGCGCATTTCAGCTGGCGTGCCTGTAAGGCCATGAATAAGCAATACAGCATCTTCACCGCGCTTATCGTAAAAGCCTGTTGAGCCTAGACAGTTTTGAATTTCTTGTGTCATGTAATCTTTATTTAATTAGCGTACAGAAATTAAATCGGGGCTTACGCCCCGATTTAATATTCAATTACTCTGCGCCGCAGCGTTTGAGTAATGATTCAAAGAGCTTGATGCCCAAGTCAATTTCTTCTTCTGAAATCAACAATGAAGGAGCAAGGGTAATCACGTTCTTTTCATAGCCACCAATATCAAGCACGAGACCGTATTGTTTGCCATCAATCATGATGTCGCCTTTTAGACCTTCGTTAAACATCCGATCTGCTAATGAGCGGCTTGCTGTGAAGCCATCTTTTTCGCAAAGCTCAATACGAAGCGCCAAACCCAAACCACTGACGTCACCCACGCACTTCCAGCGTGATTTCAATTCTTGGATGCGTTTCAAGAAGTAAGCGCCACGGTCACGCACATGTGGCTCGAAGTCTTTTTCAAGTGTCATGTTCATCACTTCAAGTGCCACTGCAGTACCGAGTGGATTCGAAGCAAATGTTGAGTGTGTTGAGCCAGGAGGGAATTTCTCTGGAGAGATCAATTCTTCACGCGCCCAAATGCCTGATAGCGGGTTCAAGCCATTAGTAATCGCTTTGCCGAATACAAAAATATCAGGAATGATGTCAAAGTTTTCCCATGACCAAAGCTTACCTGTACGGTAAACACCCATTTGAATTTCGTCAGCGACTAACAAGATGTTGCGTTTTTTCAATGACTCTTGAAGTTTTTTCATGTAGCCAGCAGGTGGAATGATGTAGCCGCCAGTACCTTGCATCGGCTCAATGTAGAACGCGCCGAATTCACTTTGTTTGGCTTTTTCATCCCATATCGATTGATATTCTGTATCGAACAAATGCTCAAATTGTTTATGGCAATAGGTGTCGCAAGTTTCTACTTTCATGCCGTATGGGCAACGGAAGCAGTATGGATAAGGTACAAAGTGCGCGCGGTCAGCAAAGTTGCCGAAGCGACGACGGTAGCGATAGCTAGAAGTAATCGCTGAAGCACCTAATGTACGGCCGTGGTAGCCGCCCATGAACGCGAATTGGTGTGTTTTACCTGTGTGGTTACGTACCACTTTTAATGAATCTTCAACCGCTTGCGCGCCACCTACATTGAAGTGAACGCGGCCTTTAACGCCGTATTTGTCTTCCATGTACTTACAGATGACTTCAGCTAAGTCTACTTTTTCTTTGTGTAGGTATTGGCTGGCCAATTGTGGAAGTGCGTCCACTTGTTTGTGCAAAACATCAGCAATACGTTTGTTCTTGTAGCCGAAGTTAACTGCTGAGTACCACATCTGCCAATCTAGATAAGGCGTTTTGTTTTCATCGAATAAGAAGCTACCTTCGCAGTTTTCAAATACTTTTGGAGGATCCGCATAATTAACGGTATCGCCATGTGAACAATATTTATCGTTCTTTGCGAGAATTTCGATGATTTTTTTATCCATGTTTCGACTCTTTCAAGAAAAATTAAGCAGATAAAGTGTTGTGGCTCTTGTCTTGCGGCCATGATTTAACCTTTGTTAATACATCAGCAAAGGTTTGGAATTTGAAGTGTGGAATGTTGTTGGCTTCACAATGTTTAATGAGCGAGCCTTTTGCGAAGACGATGTCAGCCGATTTGGCTAAACATGCATCTGATTTTCCATCGCCAATCAATACGACTGGTTTTTCGCCGCCAGATAGATCTTGCGCAACTTTACATTTACATACGCCGTTACCCGCGTTGCAGTTTGGATTCTTGTGCGGCCAAGACATATCAATGCCCTCGGGCACGAAATGTAATTTATTGGCGTAAATTGGAAGTTCAGGGAATTCAGCGTTCTTCATTGCAACATTAATGGCATGGTCTAAGCCGTCACTCACGATCGCTACCTTAGCAAACTGACTCACGTGTTTGTAAAAAGGTAAGAAGGTTGCATCAAGCTGAATGCTGCGGAAGAAATTCTCGAGCGTCACATGGTCAGCTTTTACCATGTGTAATTGTTTTTGCATGCATTGAACCGCAGTAATGTGGCCGTCTAACCATTCTTGCTCAATCTCTTCCCATGAAGGATCGGCGAACTGCTCAAGCATTGCATCTACCGTGTCGCGTACTGATAAAGTGCCGTCAAAATCAACTACAAAAAGCATTGTGCGATCTCATTTAAAATGATTTAACGTGATACTAAAGAGGCTTCCTTACAACAACCTTACAATCGTTAAGAAAATGCACTGGCATATTGATGTTTTTTGCCACATCAACCACAGCATATTGTGGTTGATGTCATTTAATATGAGATAAATGTGATTTTCGCTAAATAAATGCTTGACTTGGTGGAATTATCCCCGTACAAAGCACATTGGGCGTTTTTACTTTGATCTTTTTTTGTTGGCGTAGCTGGCTTTAGTTCGTGAAGTACAAACTTTTGGGGCGCCTCCCCTTGTTTTAGTAAGGAAGTATGCAATGGCAACTGGTACCGTAAAATGGTTTAATGACTCTAAAGGCTTTGGCTTTATCACTCCTGATGAAGGCGGCGATGATCTTTTCGCTCACTTCTCTGCGATCGTAGATAGCGGCTATAAGAGCTTAAAAGAAAACGAACGTGTTAGCTTCGATGTGACTGACGGCCCTAAAGGCAAACAAGCATCAAACATTCAAAAGGCTTAATTGCTTTTCGTAGTGTTTAGCTACAAGTTTTAATTAAAACGGCTCGTTAATCGAGCCGTTTTTTTTATTAATTACTTTTGGATTTGGATTAAATAAAAAAAATGCCTTGGATCTTGTATCTTCTTGAGTGTAAAGGCGGTAGTTTTTATGCAGGCATTACCAATAATTTAGAGACTAGATTTCAAGCCCACATAGAAGGGCGCGGCGCCAAATACACCCGCGCCTATCCGCCGATTAAAATTTTAGCGCAGAAGGTGTATCTGGATAGGTCTGAAGCTAGCAAGGCTGAAGCGCAGCTAAAATCGCTACCAAAATATAAGAAGTTAGTTTTTTTTGAGTAGTTGTTTTGTGAAGCAAAAATAACGACTGATACAAAGTTATTACAAAGTGACATATTCTTGTTACACACTCGTGATTAAATGCATTTCATTAGCTTGTTTACATGAATAAGTTATCTCCTTGTATTACCCTCCAATGGTATTTAAACGTACCATCTTCAATGGCGAGATTCACATCTCGTCATTTTTTTTGCCTATTTTTCTTGGGTGCAATTCTTGATCAAACGCCACAGCATGCAAAATGATAAAACATGGTTTGTGGCGGGCATCGCTTTCCAGTAAAATGTGAACTTATAAAGCTCTTGTCTGCAATATCTAGAAAAGTATTTTCATGACCAAATATGTGTTCGTTACAGGTGGTGTTGTTTCTTCATTAGGCAAGGGCATTGCAGCTGCATCGCTCGGTGCTATTCTTGAATCGCGTGGTATCAAAATTACCATGCTCAAGCTCGACCCTTACATCAACGTTGACCCAGGGACGATGAGTCCATTTCAACATGGCGAAGTGTTTGTTACAGACGACGGTGCTGAAACTGACTTGGACTTAGGTCATTACGAACGCTTCATTAGCTCTCGCATGGGCAAGCGCAACAACTTTACGACAGGTCAAATTTACGAGACTGTCATCAAAAAAGAACGTCGCGGTGAATACCTCGGCAAAACCGTTCAGGTGATTCCACATATTACCGACGAAATCAAAACGCATATTAAACGTGGTGCTGAAGGTGCTGAGGTGGCGATTGTTGAAGTGGGCGGCACGGTAGGCGATATTGAGTCATTGCCATTTTTAGAGGCGATTCGCCAAATGGGCTTTGAAGAGGGTCGCGAAAACACTTGCTACATCCATTTGACATTGTTGCCTTGGATTCCAACTGCTGGTGAGCTTAAAACAAAACCAACACAGCACTCTGTAAAAGAGTTGCGTGAAATCGGTATCCAGCCAGATTTATTGCTTTGCCGTTCCGACAGAAGTTTGCCGGAAGATGAGCGTCATAAAATTGCACTCTTCACCAATGTGCCCTCGGAAGCAGTAATTTCAGCAGTTGATGCGAGTTCGATTTATCAAATTCCTGGTTTATTGCATGCGCAAAAGATGGATGAAATCGTTTGCCGCAAATTAAATATCAAAGCAAAAGCAGCCGACCTTTCAAGCTGGGACAAAATTGTTGATGCTTTAGCGCATCCTAAGCAAGAAGTGAATATTGCTTTTGTCGGTAAATACGTTGATTTGACTGAGTCTTACAAATCACTCACTGAAGCATTGATTCATGCGGGCATTCACACCCAATCAAAAGTGCGCATTCATTACATGGACTCAGAAGATATTGAACGTGACGGTACAGCAGTGCTTGAGCCTATGGATGCGATTTTAGTGCCTGGCGGCTTTGGTAAGCGCGGCACTGAAGGCAAAATGAAAGCAATTCAGTTTGCCCGTGAGAATAAGAAGCCCTATTTGGGCATCTGTTTGGGCATGCAGTTGGCGGTGATCGAATATGCACGTAATGTTGCCAATCTAAAAGATGCGAATAGCACAGAATTTAATCCTGATGGCCCACATCCATTAGTTGGCTTGATTACCGAGTGGCAAGATGCCGATGGTCGAGTTGAAGTCCGTTCAGAAGATTCTGATTTGGGTGGCACAATGCGTTTAGGCGCACAAAAATGCCCAATTGAAGCTGGTACTTTAGCCGCTCAAATTTATGGCACAGAAGTGAATGAACGTCATCGCCATCGCTACGAAGTCAACAATCATTATGTAGACCAATTAAAAGCAGCGGGCTTGGTGATTTCAGCGCGCACGCCGACAGAGCAGTTGTGTGAAATGGTGGAGTTGCCACAAAACGTACATCCTTGGTTTGTGGCTTGTCAGTTCCATCCTGAATTTACATCAAATCCTCGTACAGGCCATCCATTATTCAAGTCTTACATTGAAGCTGCATTGAAATACAAAGGATCTAAGTAATGAAATTATGCGGTTTTGATGTTGGTATCGAACATCCCATTTTTTTGATTGCTGGCCCATGTGTGATTGAGTCTGAGCAAATGGCGATTGATACCGCCGGTCAGCTCAAAGAGATATGTGCAAGTATTGGCATTCCATTTATTTACAAATCTTCATACGACAAAGCTAATCGTAGCTCCAATAAGACTTTCCGTGGTTTTGGTATCACAGAAGGCTTACGTATTTTGGACGAAGTGCGTCGCCAAATTGGGGTGCCGATTTTGACAGATGTCCACACGGAAGAGCAGGTCGCTGAAGTGGCCTCAGTGGTGGATGTGCTTCAAACGCCAGCATTCCTATGCCGGCAAACGGACTTTATTACAGCAGTTGCGACCTGCGGTAAGCCTGTGAATATTAAAAAAGGCCAGTTTTTAGCGCCAGGTGACATGAAGCAGGTGGTTCAAAAAGCTAAAGAAGCCAACGGCGGCGCAGATACGATTATGGTCTGTGAGCGTGGTGCTTCATTTGGATATAACACTTTGGTTTCAGATATGCGCGGCTTAGCGATTATGCGCGAGACCAATTGCCCAGTGGTGTTCGACGCGACCCATTCTGTGCAGCAGCCAGGTGGCCAAGGCGACAAGAGCGGCGGTCAGCGTGAGCATGTGCCTGTATTGGCACGTGCGGCAGTGGCAAGTGGTATAGCGGGCTTATTTATGGAAACACATCCTGACCCGGCCAAAGCCCTTTCAGATGGCCCAAATGCATGGCCATTAGGTAAGATGAAAGATTTGTTAGAAGTACTGGTTGATTTAGATAAAGTGGTCAAAAAAGCCGGCTTTATTGAACAAACGCTTTAATTAATAATTAGATTTAAACCGAGGAAAAAAGCATGAGCGCAATTGTAGATATCATCGCCCGCGAGATAATGGATTCACGTGGCAACCCAACCGTTGAAGCAGATGTATTGCTTGAGTCTGGCATTATTGGCCGTGCTGCAGTGCCTTCTGGCGCTTCAACAGGCACTAAAGAAGCGGTTGAGCTTCGTGATGGCGACAAAAAGCGCTATTTGGGCAAGGGTGTTTTGCAAGCGGTTGAGAACGTCAATACAGAAATCTGCGAAGCGATTATCGGTTTAGATGCTGAAGACCAAAGCTTTATCGATGCAACTTTGATTGAAGTGGATGGTACTGAAAACAAAGCACGCTTGGGGGCAAATGCGATCCTGGCGGTTTCGATGGCTTGTGCACGCGCTGCGGCTGAAGAATCTGGCTTGCCACTTTATCGTTACTTGGGCGGCTCTGGCATGATGCAATTGCCAACCCCGATGATGAACATCATCAACGGTGGCGCACACGCGGCTAACAGCGTTGATATTCAAGAATTCATGATTATTCCAGCAGGTTTGCCTAGCTTCCGCGAAGCTTTGCGTTGCGGCGCTGAAGTGTTCCATGCACTGAATAAAATTCTTCACAAGCAAGGTTTGGCAACAACAGTGGGCGACGAAGGTGGTTTTGCCCCAGACTTGCCATCAAACGAATCTGCAATCCAATATATTTTAGAAGCGATCTCGGCGGCAGGTTACGAGCCAGGCCGTGACGTATTGTTAGGCTTGGACTGCGCAAGTTCAGAGTTCTATAAAGACGGTAAATACCACTTGGAATCTGAAGGCTTGCAATTATCTTCAGGCCAGTTTGCTGATTACTTGAGTGCATGGGTAGATAAATATCCTATCATCAGCATTGAAGATGGCATGAGTGAGCATGATTGGGATGGTTGGAAAGTATTGACGGACCGTATGGGTAAAAACATCCAATTGGTGGGCGATGATTTGTTTGTGACTAACGCAAAAATCTTGCGTGAAGGTATCGCTAAAGGCGTTGGCAATTCAGTGTTGATCAAAGTTAACCAAATCGGCACATTGACTGAAACATTCCAAACCATCGAAACAGCGAAACGTGCTGGTTATACTTCAGTGATTTCACATCGCTCTGGTGAAACTGAAGATACAACCATTGCTGATATCTCAGTGGCAACCAACGCATTGCAAATTAAGACTGGCTCTCTATCACGCTCTGAGCGTATTGCGAAATACAACCAATTACTTCGCATTGAAGAAGAGCTTGGTGATGCAACAAGCTATGCTGGTATGGGTGCGTTTTACAACCTAAAGCGTTAATCTCAATTGAAAGCGCTCACGCTCATCTTTGTTATCTTGATTGCTGCGCTTCAGTACCCACTGTGGCTCAGCAAAAAAGGTAGCTGGCTGACCGTATGGAACTTAAATCAGCAAATATCACAGCAACAAGAAAAGAATGAACAACTAAAAGCGCGAAATGCGAGTTTAGATGAAGAAGTGCGAGACCTTAAACAAGGTTACGGTGCGATTGAAGAGCGTGCCAGAAGTGAGTTGGGTATGGTTAAACAAGATGAAGTGTTTATTCAGGTGGTTGATCCTAGTAGCCTAGCACCCAATAAACCTGTTACTCCTGCTCCGGTTGCTGAAACAAAAGAGCCAGCGAAGCACTAACTAGGTGAGTGTGTATGGCAAGGCTTTAAATTCAAGTTTTTTGCCTTTCCACATTGGTAATTCAGACGTCGTTTCCAAATTTTCCAAACGAATCTCAACTAGTGCATCAACGCCGCCATTAGGTGTTGGTGCAGCACGCACAATCTGCCCGATGGATTCTTCATGACCTTCTAATTGTATAATATCGCCTGCCTGCGGTATTTCATTAGTATCGATATGTGCAAGCTGAGTGCGTCGCTTAACCTTACCTAAGTAATGGGTGCGTGCAACGATTTCTTGGCCTGTATAACAGCCTTTTTTGAAGTTAATGCCATCTAGCGCGTCTAAGTTAACCATTTGCGGCACAAAGGTTTCTTGCGTCGCTGGCACAACCTCTGGAATACCTGCTTGTATCTCTAAATAATCCCAAACAGGCTTGCCTACTTTTGTGCAGTTAGCTGATAGTGCATTCCAGATGCTTTCCGCGTTGGGTGTGTGCGTAAATACTAGATAACGCGGCTTATCGCCAATAAGTCTTAATAGGGTAGCGTTATCTAATGTCATAAGTTGTTGAGGTGCTTGAGGTGCTGTATTGAAAATGCTGGTTAAGATGGCTTCAGCGTTTTGGCCTGCAATCCCAAAACATAGAATATCAGCCGTTTTGTCTGTAACCACTACTTTTGAGCGCATCACATACATTTTTAGGCGCTTCATGATAGGCTCTAGGATGCTGAGTGGCATTTGTAAGTGCAAATGGTCTATATGTGCATATGCCAAGCATAGTGCTAGCAGGCGACCCTTTGGGCTGCAGTAACCGGTGTATTGACTGTTGCTGCCATCGAGTTTTTTGATGTCGTTAGTCACTTGTCCTTGTAAAAAAGTGACTGCATCATCCCCACTGACTTCCAAAAGGCCTAAGTGCGATAAGCTTGTGAGGATATCCTGATTAGCTGCTGAGAGCTCATTAAGCGAGTTCCCAAAAGATTGCAATTCACCATTTTTAAAAACGGCGCCATGCGCGCTTAGAAAATCTTGCCATTGAGTCATATGCTTCTTGCTTTATAGAGGTTAATTCTCGGGACATTATAAATGAAGCCTACCTAATTAGCGCGAAAGCTAGACAGACTTATTGGGGCGTGTGATTGCGCTTATTTTTACGTTTGCGACTGAGCCATTTTGAAAAAGCGCTGATGGGTTGTTTTGGTAAGTAAACCATGATTAATAACAAGCCAGCAAGAGAAGCTAATATCCATTGAATATCGTAAGGTGCAATATCGTGACGCGCGGGTTTTTGGTGCTTCATGGCAGATAAGATGCTTTGTAAGCTATCACCACGCACATAATCACCGCTCACTTGTTTGGCTAAGTCTTTAAGATATTCTTCTTGTAGTTTCGACAGAAAACGGTCGCCCGTTGCGCCAGCGACGTTGTTATCACGCACGCCAATATTTGCCTCTGAAATCTGCGCAATTCCCGGTTGCATTGCAAAACTTTCTGCAGACCAATAACCAATTACTTGATTTTTATCATCCAGTTTAGGGATGGCCGTGCCTTTGTCGCTCCCAATACCAACAAACAGCCATCCGTTGCCACCTTGGAAGTTAGTCAAATCTTTGGTGTTGAATGCGTGGAGTTTTGGCGCTTCTTCACCATCGGTAAAGTAAACAACTTGTGCCGGTTCAGGGAAGGCACGTAAGACTCTAGCAAGTGTAAACATACTGTCACGTACCCGACTATTGCCTGACCAAGCAGTGCGCCAATCGAGGTGGTCGATGGTATCTTGGATTGCCGCGTAATTGTTACATACCTCAATTGGATTGTAGAGTGCAGCAACGCTCACTCCAGCGAACAAACCGATACTGACCCGGGTTCCACATGGCATGTTGGCAACAATGTGGTGCATCATATATTGCGTATATTCCATGCGTGTGACTTGTTTGCCATTTAGCGTGGTATCAACCACATTCATACTTTGTGAAATATCAGCGACTAATAAATAGCTGTAGATGCTACGTGGTAGTGGCAAGGTAGGCTTGAATGCCGCAGCAATCAGCAATACGAATGCGCTGGCTAAAAGAGCGGCATCACGACGACTTCGTAAGTAGCTTAATACTTTGTTCATGTTATGGCAGACCTACTGGGATATTACCCATGATGAGGCCTGGGGAATCAGACTCACCCACGCCAGGTGTTGGTGTACCTGGTAATAGCAAAATCAATCTATCTAAGTTATGACGCGTATCCCAATGAGTATTATCAAGACGCACGGCTTGTTGATATAAGTTTTTAGCTTGTCTGAGTAGATATTCACTCTCTTTGCCTACGCTCATGCTAGTGCCATTAATCGCGATACCGCGACGGAAAAAGATCGTCGCTATATTATGCTGGATGGCCTCTTTTTGTTTTGTGTTGGCATGCTCTAACAAGTGTGTAAAGAGGAGCGTGGATTCTTTATAACGCTCATTTTTCGCAAGCCAATAAGCAGTCGCAAATTTAGCCTCAAAACTTTGCATATCTGTTTTGGGTGATTTTGCATTCAATATAGCTTCATTAAACGCTTGAATTTGCATAATGCGATGAATCTCATATCCTGCACCAACTGCGCTTGCAATTGCTAATAAACCAAACATCCAAGTCAGTTTTTTAGCATTCAGGATTTTAAAAATATTGAGTGTCATTTGCTTAATCCCATGTTCTAACTTCTAAATATTTCACGCCCAGTAAAAGACCTATCATCAGCGCTGCGAGTAAAAAACAGGCTTGCGAAAAGTCGTAACCGGGAATTTGTTCGTGGTAACGAATTGGTTTCTTCTCTTTTTGATTGATGTCAGCAATCGCTGCAGCCAATGATTTAGGATCATCAGCTTCATAGGCATGGAAGGGTGAATTCAATGTTTTAAAGAATTCATTCAATTCAATTTGTGGTGGTAATACAGCATCTTCTGGTGGTACGTAAGTGGTATCAAAAATACTTAAGCCACCTGGTTGGCGCAACACAATCCAATATAAGCCAATATGCAATCGCTCTAGCCAGTCGCGAATTTTTTGTTGCGTATCAGCATCAATTCGGCCGCCACCATCTGAAAGCAAAATCATGGCGCGTGAGCCAGAATCAGGCACTTTGTCGAAAAGTCCTGCACCACTCGTGATGCCACTGCCAATGTTGGTTTGAAATAGTGCATTGCCTGCTGTGGCTTGCACAGCGGCCAAGATTGCTTCACGGTTTTCGGTGAGCGGTAATACATACATGGCTGAGTTACTAAAAGTAATCATGCCGAACATATCGTTTTGGCGTGATTTTACAAATTGCGTAATCAAGCGGCTAGCAGCAACAGATTTGGTTTCAGCCACTTTGCCGTTGCTGGTGTCACCAGAAAATGGGTCATCCATACTGGCGCTTCGGTCTAATACCAAAGCGATTTGCGCGCCCACGCCAATCCGCTCTATGCTTTGTTGTTGACTGTGTGGACTTGCTAAACCTAGCACAATGAAGAGCAGCGCCAACACTGCTAAGACCTTAAGCAATATGCCAACCAAGTCAGACAGTCTGTCTTTTGGCAGCATCGCCACCCAAGAGTAGCGCTGGGTAAATGCGCGGTCTAGCACCAAAGGCAAGAATGCGAGCGGCAATAACCAAAGTGCCCAGGGCGAGTTAAAGAAAATAGGGATATTCATGCCGCGTTAAGCTTTCTTTAGCTTCGCTGGTTTAAGGCCACGTTCGCAATCGCGACATTGTTTACAAAATCTCTTCAACCAAACAAGTGATTTAGCATCGTGACTTGCTGTGCTTTGTGTGTCGAAGAATACTTGATGCGACAGCGCAAAGAATTGAGCAAGCTCTGCTTCAATGGCTTTAAAGGTTGGTGCATCAGCCAAGAATGCATCAATATTATCGCTAAATACGCTGTATTTTGCAGTCGTGTTAATCGCTTTATGTAGGCTTGATAAAGCTGTTTTTAGCTGCTCAGGGTCTTTGGCTGAAAGCTTGCGCAATTGGCGAGATGCTTGTGCAAATGGTCTTCCCATCAGTGGCAACCAAGCACGAGAGCCTAGAATGTAGAGCAAGCCTAAAAGGCTTAAGCCAAGTACGATTAAGCAAGCCACTAACTTTTGTTTTTCAGGATAAGGTTGCAACAAAATAGGCTGCCTTAATGGGCTCATGTCATCTTCAATTTTGACCGCGCCAAATACTGCCATCGGTGAAATTCTGAAGTAAAACTCAGGGATTTTGTATTGCACTAAACCATCCTTAGCTTCTTCAGTAGCAGGGCCTTGGAATTTCACAACTTCAGCGGGCAAGATGGCAGGCTTCACCACAGGCGCTGTGGTAAATACTTGATAAGCAAGCTGAATGACATAGGTTGTTGTGTCACGATTTTCTTTTGTACTATGGCTAATTTTACGGAGTTCAATCCCCGAGACTTGGCCTTTGTAGCGATGCTCATAGCCAACAATAGGCAAGGTTGTTTCAATGAGTTTGTAAGGCTTTTTAACTTCCAGCGTGATGGTGCGATTCAACATGTCGCCCATCAAGAAGCCCACGTTACGGGCTGGATCTGCCTTGCTGAGTTTGATGATGCCTTCTGGCATTTCTGGAGATGGCTCGTCATTGGCATTCGCAACAAAGCTTGTGCTTATTAGCACTAAGCTTAATAAGCCGATATGGAGTGGTTTGATTAATTTATTCATTAGGCAATTCATTATTAGGCCGCCACAAATTGGTGAAAGTATTCGGTTAATGCATCGGCATCAAAATCGCCCTCAACGAAGAAAGGCGCCATATCAAACTTCATAAACAAGGCTTCAATCTCAGCGCGTCTTGCTTCAAAGCTAGCGACGATGTTGGCGCGCATATCCTTGCGTAAAAACAAGGTGCGTTTCTCGCCTGTTTCGCAGTCAGTCACGCTGGTGATGCCAAATTCGGGTAAGTTTTTATATTCAGAAGAGTCCCAAAGCACAATTGGCACAACGTGATGCTGCATCATCAATGAAAGTGAATCTTCCAGTTCATTGATTGGCATATGGAAGTCTGAAATCAAGAAGATTAATGAGCGTTCGCGCGGCAAAAAGCGATTGACGTCATTTAAGCCAGCGCTACCTACTTGCTCTGGTTCAAAGTTTTTAAGAGCTGCAGTCAACTCCAATGCTTGATGCGCTCTAAAAGATTGCGTGCATAGCCAGTCTTCACGGACTACGTCATCAAAGCCAATAAAGCCAAATGGGTCGCTGTTGTGTGTGGCAGACATGGCAATTGCGCTCGCAATTTTGCTAGTTAAAACCACTTTACTTTGCTTGCCACCAAAATTCATGGAGCCAGATAAATCTGCGATTGCAAATACAGGCGTCGCACTTTTTTGATTGAAAATACGCACATACACTTGCTCTAGCGGGTCGCGTATCGTTTGGCGAATATCAATACGGCGTGGGTCAGGGTATGAAAGCAGGGTGGTATGACCACGAAACTCCATGCCCATTCCACGTTGCGTGCTCGAATGGCTTCCAGAGTGACGCCCACGTGAGCGCCAGCTGATGTGGTAGCTAAACTCTTTTATCTCGTTTTGCATGTGTGGGCTTGCTTAATTTTCTTAAGGTGCAGCAACCGCATTCACAATGCCTGTCAACAATTCGCGCGCGATTTCTGTACGACGCATTTCATAGACAGGGCTAAATACCAAACGATGTGCCACTGTTGAGTGGAATACCGCATGGATATCTTCTGGCAATACTGAGTCGCGATTGTTAAGCCATGCATTCACACGTGCTGCGCGCATAAGCATACTCATGCCTCGAGGGCTAGCGCCCGATAAAACTAGGCGGTTCATGTCCACGCCGCTTACTTTTACACCATAAGCCGTTGGAGTTTTTGTCGCACGCCATAAGTTAAGTGCGTATTGACGCAGTGTTGGTGTCGCTTCGATTTTGGCTTGAAGCAATGCTGAGAATGCATTTAATTGGTCGAATTGCAAAACATCTGCTTGAATGGTGTTTACCAAAGCATCCACGTTATGGAACTTGGTATCAAATACTAATGATTCCATAATTGCGTTGTCATCAGGCACCACGATAGGGATTTCCATCATAAAGCGGTCACGCGCTGCAGATGGGATTTCGAAAGTTTCTTCTTTTTCAACTTGGTTCCGGTCTGCGAATACCAACATGTGTGGGAAATGATATTCCTTGTTGAATGCAGATAATGTGCGCTCAGCCATCACACGAAGTAACAATGAGTGAACTTGTGGACGCGCACGGTTAATTTCGTTGAAGAAGAATACAGAAAGATTTTCACCAGACATCAGCAGTGGGCCAGGACTTACATGCGGTTTGCCATCTTCACCTAAGTAAGTGTGATACACCAAGTCATTAGGCATCAAGTCAATCGTACCCTCGATACGTTGATAACCGCCACCGATGCAGCGTGTAAATGCACGAAGCAGAGTTGTTTTACCTACGCCGACATCACCCTCAAGCAATACGTGACCACGCGAAAAAATCGCTGTCGTAATTAAGCGAATAGGTGTTTGCTGACCTACTACGACTTTGTTGATTTCTGTTTCTAGTGTTTGCGCGTGTTGGCGCATGTCGGTCAGTTGTTTGTCGCTCATGGACTTGTCCCGTAAGAAAGTTAATGAAAATGAATAAGAAGAAATAAATTTGTAACAAATAGTAACGGAGATTTAGTATGGTGTAAACAGATCTGTATACCCTTTAATTTGTTGCATAAATGACATTAGGGCTTTCACTTAAACGGTTTTCCAGCGAAAATAGCATTAATTCTGAAAATACTAGGTTAATAGAATGCAAAAAAAGAATAGCTTTACCTACGAAGAACTATTGTCTTGCGGCCGTGGTGAGATGTTTGGCGCAGGCAATGCGCAGTTGCCTTTGCCGCCAATGTTGATGTTCGATCGCATTGTTTCTATCACTGAAGAAGGCGGCAAATACGGCCAAGGCCAAATTATTGCTGAGCTAGATGTGAAGCCTGACTTATGGTTCTTTGGCTGTCACTTCGAGGGCGACCCAGTGATGCCGGGCTGTTTAGGTTTAGATGCGATGTGGCAATTGGTAGGTTTTTACCTAGGCTGGAAAGGTGGCCCTGGCCGTGGTCGTGCATTAGGTGCTGGCGAAGTTAAATTTAGCGGACAAGTATTGCCTACAGGCAAAAAAGTGACTTACTACATTGATCTAAAACGTGTGATTATGCGTAAATTGGTGATGGGTATTGCTGATGCGCGTATGGAGTTAGATGGCCGTGAAATTTATGTGGCTAATGATTTGCGTGTTGGCTTGTTTACAAGTACAGATAATTTTTAAAATTACAAAAATAAACTAGTTCGGGAGAACGGTATTATGCGTCGTGTCGTCGTTACTGGCATGGGGATTGTGTCTAGCTTAGGCAACAATGTGGCTGAGGTAAAAGACAGTCTTTATGAAGGCCGCTCAGGCATTACATTCCAACCAGAGTATGTTGAGATGGGGTTGCGCTCACATGTGGCTGGTTCGATTAAAAACCTTAATGTAGAAGAGTTAATTGATCGCAAATTAATGCGCTTCATGGCTAAGGGCCATGCTTATGCTTGGCTTGCGATGCAAGAAGCGATTGCTGATGCTGCCTTGCCTGAAGAAATGGTTTCGAATGTGCGTACTGGCCTCATTGTTGGCGCGGGTGGCGCATCCCATGAAAGTATTTTAGAAGGTATTGATACACTGCGGGAAAAAGGCGTTCGTCGCGTTGGGCCTTATATGGTCACAAAAGCAATGGCAAGTGGCGTCTCTGCTTGTTTGGCAACTGGTGCGAAAATCAAAGGTGTGAACTACGGCATTAGTTCTGCTTGTTCAACCAGCGCACACTGTATTGGTGCTGGTGTTGAGCAAATTCAACTGGGCAAACAAGACATTGTGTTTGCTGGTGGCGCGGAAGAAGAGCATTGGACGTTGTCTTTTATGTTTGATGCGATGGGTGCACTTTCAAGTAAATACAACGAAACACCAGACAAGGCTTCACGCACTTATGACGCAGACCGCGATGGTTTTGTGATCTCTGGCGGCGGTGGCATTTTGGTGCTGGAAGAATATGAACACGCAAAAGCCCGTGGCGCAAAAATCTACGCTGAAGTGGTTGGATATGGCGCGACATCTGATGGCTACGACATGGTGGCTCCAAGTGGTGAAGGCGCAGAACGTTGCATGAAGTTGGCGCTTGAGGGTGTTGGTAAGATTGATTACATCAATACACACGGTACAAGTACGCCAGTAGGCGATACTAAAGAACTGGAAGCGATTCGTGCAGTGTTCGGCAATAGCGATACAGCGATTGCTTCAACTAAATCACTTTCAGGTCATGCGCTTGGTGCGGCTGGCGTGAATGAAGCTATTTACACCCTGATTATGATGGAAAATAACTTCATTGCGGCTTCCGCTAACATTGAAAACCTAGATCCAGCGGCTGAAGGAATGAATATCGTTCGCAAGCGTATGGATAACGTGAAAATTGAAACCGCGCTTTCAAATAGCTTTGGCTTTGGTGGAACGAATGCAACATTAACGCTTTCAACTAAAAACTTGTAAACTTTTCGATTGCATTAAATAAGCCGTCTTTTTAGGCGGCTTTTTTTCTAACTAAAAGTAGGACCAAGCAGTTAATCGGCTTTGTTTCTGCCCTTGCGACATTTCAACGACTTTTATTTTCTTGGCGCCAACGGTTTTAAGTGCGCGTTTGATTTTGGGTAAATTGCTTGCCTTGGAGACTAGCGTTGTGAACCAGCGACACTGATTTTTATATAGTACGCTCTCTTCAATCATGCGTTCTATAAAACTAAGTTCGCCACCTTCACAAAAGAGCTCTGCCCCTTGCCCACCAAAGTTGAGTTTGGTGCTTAATACTTTGTTGAAAGCTTTCCCCGAGTTTCTAGATAAGCCATTGATTTTTCGTTGTGTGCCGGCTTGCGCTTCCTCAATTGACGCGTGAAAGGGGGGGGGTTGCACATGGTGAAATCAAAAGCTTCATTTTCTTGGATAATGCCTTTGAAAATAAAATTCGAATCGTTTTGCATTCTTAGTTGAATAGATTCATTGAGTCCATTTGCATCTAAAATTTCTTGCGCATTTTTGATTGCAGTCGAGTTAATATCCGCCCCAATAAAGTCCCAGCCATATTCTTGATGACCAATCAGCGGATAAATCGCGTTTGCGCCAACACCAATATCCAAACCCTTAATTTTTTTGTTTTGATCGGAATCAAGTAAATCAGCCAGATAGTGGATATAGTCAGCGCGTCCTGGAATAGGTGGGCAAAGAAATTGGTCGGGAATATCCCATTCAGCAATTTGATAGTAATGTGCTAAAAGCGCTTTGTTGAGTGCTTTAACGGCTTTAGGGTTTGCAAAGTCAATGGATAAATCGTTATAAGCATTTGGCTTTACAAAAGCCTTGAGAGATGGATTTGCGATCGATAGCGCACCTAAGTCGTAGCGGCTTTTATGTTTGTTTTTAGGGTGCATTAATAAAGGACGCGTTTATAAAATGAGGGCTGCGGCTACTTTGCGGCCTTCCGCCATGAGGATGTTATAGGTTCTACAAGCGGCGTCAGTGGTCATGCATTCAACAGGAATATTGGCGGCTGTTAATGTTTGAATTAAATGGGGACGAATAAAACGATGGGTTGCGCCAGTGCCTAATAAAACCACTTCGGGCTGGTAGCCTAATAAGCACTCGAAATTCGCCTCAATTAAGTTATCAAAATCGCTTACAACCCAGTCCAGCAAAAGCTCGTCAGGAAGCACAACCAAGCTCTGCGGATAGATGAGATTGTTTATGGAAATCCAATCTTGGCTATACCCTGTAATGAGCTGTTTACCATCTGCTTGGGTTAAATGTAACTTCATCTTAATTTCTCATATTGATTTGGCTTAATCGCTAGCCTTGAAAATCGCTTGTTTCATTGCCTGATATGGCCTTCGCGAGTAAGATAACATATTTTTCTGCTTAGGTTTTTGCCGTGCAACCTTTACTCAAATCTTCCAAGCTTAATAATGTGTGCTACGACATTCGTGGGCCAGTATTGGCGCGCGCCAAAAAGATGGAAGAGGATGGTCATCGCATTATCAAGTTGAACATTGGCAATCCTGCGCCATTTGGTTTTGAAGCGCCTGAGGAAATTCTGCAAGATGTCATTCGCAATATGGATCAAGCGTCTGGCTACACAGACTCCAAAGGTCTGTTTGCCGCGCGCAAAGCCATTATGCATTACACCCAACAAAAGAATATTGATGGCGTGACAATAGACGACATCATCATCGGCAATGGTGTCTCTGAGCTTATCGTGATGGCGATGCAAGGTTTGCTAAATAATGGCGACCAAGTATTGGTGCCTGCGCCAGATTATCCTTTGTGGACGGCGGCTGTTAATTTGGCTGGTGGCACAGCACGTCACTATGTCTGTGATGAAGCTTCTGGCTGGTTGCCAGATCTGAAAGATATTGAATCAAAAATCACTGCTAATACACGCGGCATTGTGATTATCAATCCAAATAATCCAACAGGCGCTTTGTACCCTGATGAGATTTTGCAAGGTATTATCGAAATTGCGCGTCATCACAATTTGGTGATTTTTGCGGATGAGATTTACGACAAAGTCTTGTATGACGGTAATACGCATACTTCAATTGCATCGCTTGCTGATGATGTGCTGTTTGTGACATTTAATGGCTTGTCTAAAAACTATCGTACTTGCGGGTATCGTGCGGGGTGGTTAATTATTTCTGGTGAAAAGAAACACGCTAAAGACTATATCGAAGGTTTGAATATGCTTGCTTCGATGCGTCTTTGTGCGAATGTGCCGGGCCAGTTAGGCATTCAAACTGCATTGGGTGGATATCAAAGTATTGATGATTTAGTCTCGCCAGATGGTCGCCTGTGTAAGCAACGTGATCTGGCTTACGATATGTTAACTTCCATCCCTGGTGTTACTTGTTCAAAGCCTGCCGCGGCAATGTATCTATTCCCTAAGCTTGATCCCAAAATGTATCCAATTGAGGATGATCAACAATTCATTCTTGATTTGCTCTTGGAAGAAAAAGTCTTATTGGTGCAAGGCTCTGGCTTTAACTGGAAAACACCTGACCATTTCCGCGTTGTGTTCTTACCTAACGTGGATGACTTAAAAGAGGCGATTACCCGAATTGCGCGCTTCTTAGACCAATATCGAAAACAGCACGGCATTAAATAACAAAAAAACAATATAACAATCGTTAACGAAAGTATATGAATAGTATGAAGTCATTAAAAGTTGGTTTGCTTGGTATCGGCACAGTCGGCGGTGGTACATATACCGTATTAACCCGCAATCAAGAAGCAATTTCGCGTCGTGCAGGTTACAAAATTGAAATTGTAAAAGTGGCAGACCGCAATCTTGAGCTTGCGAAAAACCTCACCAACGGCCAAGTTGAAGTAACAGATGATGTGTTTTCTGTGGTGAATGACCCGAATATTGATGTGGTCGTTGAGTTAATTGGTGGTTATACGCTTGCTAAAGATCTCATGCTAAAGGCCATTGAGAACGGCAAGCATGTGGTGACCGCTAACAAAGCGTTGATCGCTATGCACGGTAACGAGATTTTTGCAGCAGCCAAAGCTAAAGGCGTGATTGTCGCTTTTGAAGCAGGTGTTGCAGGTGGCATACCAATTATCAAAGCGCTTCGTGAAGGGTTGGTGGCTAACAAGATTGAATGGATTGCGGGCATTATTAACGGCACTACCAACTTTATCCTCACTGAAATGCGTGACAAGGGCCTCGCTTTCGCTGATGTGCTTGGAGAAGCACAACGCTTGGGTTATGCAGAAGCTGA
Organism: uncultured Methylophilaceae bacterium; assembly: GCA_903899965.1. Taxonomy (GTDB): domain Bacteria; phylum Pseudomonadota; class Gammaproteobacteria; order Burkholderiales; family Methylophilaceae; genus Methylopumilus_A. The sequence goes on from CAIULB010000009.1 coordinate 34,216, forward strand.
CCCTACATTTGATGTGGAAGGCATTGATGCTGCGCATAAGCTCATGATTATGTCTGCGATTGGATTTGGTATTCCAATGCAGTTTGATAAGGTTTATACCGAGGGCATTACTAAGCTTGAGAGTAAAGATATCCGCTACGCTGAAGAGTTGGGCTACCGTGTGAAATTGTTAGGCATTACTAAACATAGCGGCAACGGCATTGAAATTCGCGTGCATCCAACTTTGATTCCTGAAAAGCGTTTGATTGCTAATGTGGATGGCGCAATGAATGCAGTCGTAGTGAAGGGTGATGCCGTAGGCCCTACGCTTTATTACGGCGCCGGCGCTGGCGCAGAGCCTACGGCAAGTTCAGTGATTGCTGATTTGGTTGATGTTGCACGCATGCAAAATACAAGCATTGAAGAGCGAGTACCTTATCTGGCCTATCACGACACAACACCAACTGCGAACACGCCTATCTTACCAATCGGGGAAATTAGCACCGCCTATTACTTACGTATGCGTGCTTTAGATAAGCCTGGTGTATTAGCTGAAGTGACGAAGATTTTAGGTGATAGACAAATCTCTATTGATGCGATGATGCAAAAAGAACCGCAAGATGGCGAGACAGAAGCGGATATCGTGATTTTGACGCACATCACGGTTGAGAAGAATATGAATGCGGCGATTCAATCGATTGAAGCCTTGCCGGCGATTGATGGCGCCGTGGTGAAATTGCGTATGGAAGAATTAAATAAATGAAATACATCAGTACCCGTGGGCAATCGCCTGCTTTAAGTTTTAGCGAAATTTTGCTTGGTGGGTTAGCGCCAGATGGTGGTTTATATTTACCTGAAAGCTATCCGCAATTTAGCGATTCTGATTTAAGCGCCATGCGCGACATGAATTATCGTGATTTAGCCTTCACGATTTTAAGTCGATTAATCGACGAGCAAGATATTCCAGCACAAGATTTACGCACGATTGTTGATAAGACTTATCGCGCCGAGGTTTATTGTTATACACGCAAAGGTCAAAACGCTGAAGACATCACGCCAACGCTTAAATTAGAAAATAATTTGTACTTGCTTTCTCTTTCAAATGGACCAACGTTGGCATTTAAAGACATGGCCATGCAGTTGCTTGGTAACCTTTTTGAATACGTGCTCGCTAAAAAAGGTGAGATCACTAATATTTTAGGTGCGACCTCTGGCGATACTGGCTCTGCGGCTGAATATGCAATGCGTGGAAAAAAAGGCGTGAACGTATTCATGCTTTCGCCACACCAAAAAATGAGTCGCTTCCAAGCCGCCCAAATGTTCAGCTTGCAAGATAATAATATTTTCAATATCGCTGTAAAAGGCGTATTTGATGATGCGCAAGATATCGTCAAAGCGGTATCTAATGACCATGCTTTTAAGGCAGCGAATAAGATAGGCGCAGTTAACTCTATCAATTGGGCGCGAGTTGCAGCGCAAGTGGTTTACTACTTCAAAGGCTATTTTGCTGTGACGCAAAACAATAGCCAAAAAGTCAGCTTCGCAGTGCCGTCAGGCAACTTTGGCAATGTATGTGCAGGACATATTGCTCGCATGATGGGCTTGCCTATTGATAAATTAGTTGTGGCAACTAATGAGAATGACGTGCTTGATGAGTTCTTCAAAACAGGTATTTATCGCCCGCGTGGCTCAGCAAATACTTACCATACCTCTAGCCCTTCAATGGATATTAGCAAGGCCTCAAACTTTGAGCGTTTCGTATTCGACTTGGTTGGTCGTGATGCCTCAAAAGTGCGTGAACTTTGGTCATCGGTCGATGCTGGTGGTGCTTTTGATATTAAGCAAGCTGGCTTGTTTGAAAAAATTGCAGCTTACGGTTTTGTATCTGGCAGTAGCAACCACAGTCATCGCATGAACATTATCCGCGAGACTGAAGCTAAGTATGGCGTGGTGATTGATACGCATACCGCAGATGGCTTAAAAGTCGCCTTGGAGCAACGCGATGTGAGTACGCCGATGTTGGTCTTAGAAACTGCATTGCCAGCTAAGTTTGAAGATGCCATTGTTGAAGCTTTAGGTCATGCGCCAGAGCGCCCAGCGGCGTTGGAAGGGATCGAGAATCTTCCACAACGTTTCGAAGTGATGAATGCGAATGTGAATGAAGTAAAAGCTTATTTAGTCGCTAATACCTAAGTCAAAAGACATAGAGCCGTAAGACGGAGTCAGTATGAAACAATATCAAGACCTAGTGCGCCACGTGCTAACACATGGCAACAAAAAAGAAGATCGTACTGGAACAGGTACGGTTTCTGTTTTTGGATATCAAATGCGTTTTGATTTAAATGCTGGCTTTCCAATACTTACGACTAAAAAAGTCCATCTGAAGTCTATCATTCATGAGTTACTTTGGTTCTTACAAGGCAGCACTAATATTGCCTATCTAAAAGAAAATGGCGTGCGCATTTGGGATGAATGGGCGGATGAAAATGGCAATTTAGGACCTGTTTACGGCTATCAGTGGCGCAATTGGCCTAAGCCAGACGGTTCGCATATCGACCAAATCACGCAAGTTGTGAACATGATTAAGAGCAATCCTGATTCACGTCGTTTGATTGTGTCTGCTTGGAATGTGGCAGATGTTGATCAAATGAAATTGCCACCTTGTCATGCTTTCTTTCAGTTCTATGTTGCGGACGGTAAATTGAGCTGTCAGCTATATCAGCGTAGTGCGGATATTTTCTTGGGCGTGCCATTTAATATTGCCTCTTATGCATTGCTCACCATGATGGTGGCGCAAGTGTGTGGTTTAAAGCTTGGTGACTTTGTGCATACGCTAGGCGATGCACATATTTACAGTAACCATTTTGAGCAGGTGAATGAGCAGCTCACGCGAGATATACGTGCTTTGCCAACTATGCACATTAATCCGAATGTAAAAGATATTTTTGATTTCAAATTTGAAGACTTCACCTTAGAGGGCTACGACCCTCATCCGCCAATCAAAGGGCTGGTTGCGGTTTAATATGCCATCCTTGTCTTTAATCGTAGCGATTGCTAAAAATCGTGTTATTGGGGTTAACAACACTTTACCTTGGTACTTGCCAGAAGATCTCAAACGATTCCGTGCTTTAACTACAGGCCATCATATTATTATGGGTCGTAAAACCTACGATTCACTTGGTCGTTTATTACCCGGTAGAACCACGGTCATCGTCACACGCAATCCAGATTATAAAGTGGAAGGTGCAATTGTTGTGCATAGCCTTGAAGCTGCCATTGAAGCTTGTGGTGACGATAATGAAGCATTCTTGATTGGTGGTGCAGAGCTTTACAAAGATGGCTTAAAGCTCGCTAATAAGCTTTACATAACTGAGATTAATGCTGAGTATGCGGGTGATGCTTTTTTCCCTGAGTTTGAGATGATTGAATGGCGGGCAGGGGAGCGTGAAACGCATCAAGCTGATAACGGCTTAGGATTCAGTTATATTACTTATCAGCGCGCTTGATAAGCTTTAAATAATAAAAAAAGCGCATAAGAGCGCCTTTTTTATTTGATGATGTGCCAGTTTATTCTGCTACACAATCCACATAGTACATCGCCTTACCATCGACCACTTGTTTTACTAAGCCGTGAACGTCAGTTTCAAAGCCAGGGAAGCGCTCGTTAAACTCGCGTGCAAATTTCAAGTAGTTAACGATAATAGCGTTGAATTGCTCACCTGGAATCAACAGCGGAATGCCGGGTGGGTAAGGAGTTAGCAATACAGCAGTAATTCGGCCTTCTAGCTCATCAATCAACACACGGTCGATTTCGCGGTGCGCCATTTTCGCAAATGCATCAGTTGGTTTCATGGCAGGTACCATGTTAGATAGATACATTTCAGTGGTTAAGCGCGCGACATCATTTTTTTTATAGATTTCATGAATTTGCGTACATAAATCTTTTAAGCCTGTACGTTCGTAGCGAGGATATTTTGCCGCAAACTCTGGTAGAACCTTCCATAGTGGTTGATTCTTGTCGTAATCGTCTTTGAATTGTTGAAGTGCCGCTACCATGGTGTTCCAGCGGCCTTTGGTAATGCCAATAGTGAACATAATGAAGAATGAATATAGACCGGTTTTTTCAACAATCACGCCATGCTCAGCCAAGTATTTTGTGACAATCGCGGCTGGAATGCCAAACTCATCAGAGAAGTCGCCATCCACGTCCAAGCCTGGGGTAATGATGGTTGCTTTAATCGGATCCAGCATATTAAAGCCTTCGGCAAGATTGCCGAAACCATGCCAGCGTTCATTTGCTTTAAGCATCCAAGCTTCGCGTTCCTCGATGCCTTCTTCTGAAAGGTCATTAGGGCCCCAAACTTTAAACCACCAGTCTGCGCCCCATTCTTCATCCACTTTGCGCATCGCGCGACGGAAGTCTAGCGCTTCCATAATCGATTCTTCAACCAATACCGTTCCACCAGGTGCTTCCATCATGGCGGCAGCAACGTCACAGCTAGCAATGATTGAATATTGCGGGCTGGTTGATGTGTGCATCAAGTAAGCTTCGTTAAATACGTCACGGTCTAATTGAATGCCGTCTGCATCCTGCACTAAGATTTGAGAGGCTTGGCTCAGGCCAGCTAATAACTTATGGGTTGATTGCGTTGAGAAAATCATCGATTCTTTGCAACGTGGGCGATCTGCGCCGATTGCGTGGTAATCACCATAGAAGTCGTGGAATGTGGCGTGAGGCAACCATGCTTCATCGAAATGTAGCGTATCAATTTTTCCGTCTAACATTTCTTTGATTTCTTCAACGTTATAAAGCACACCGTCATAAGTCGATTGTGTAATTGTTAAAACGCGAGGTTTTGCATTTTTGTCAGTTGCAAATGGGTTGGCTTCAATTTTTTTCTTGATGTTTTCCCACTCGAATTCTTCTTTTGGAATTGGGCCAATAATGCCGAAATGGTTGCGTGTTGGCATCAAGAAAACAGGAATCGCGCCGGTCATAATAATAGAGTGCAATACTGACTTATGGCAGTTACGGTCAACCACTACGATGTCGCCTGGGGCGACGGTGGAGTTCCAAACAATCTTGTTAGATGTTGATGTGCCATTGGTGACAAAGTACAAATGGTCACAGTTGTAAATTCGTGCTGCATTGCGCTCAGACGCTGCTACTGGGCCTGTATGGTCGAGTAATTGACCAAGCTCATCTACCGCGTTACAAACGTCCGCACGGAGCATGTTTTCGCCAAAGAATTGGTGGAACATTTGACCAACAGGGGACTTCAAAAATGCTACTCCACCAGAGTGACCAGGGCAGTGCCATGAATAAGAGCCGTCAGCTGCATAATGCGTCAGTGCTTTAAAGAATGGCGGTGGCAGACTATCTAAATAAGCTTTTGCTTCACGGATAATTAAGCGGGCAACAAATTCAGGCGTATCTTCATTCATATGAATGAAGCCGTGTAATTCACGCAGTACGTCGTTTGGAATGTGGCGAGAAGTACGCGTTTCGCCATGTAAGAAAATTGGTATTTCTTCGTTGCGATAACGGATTTCAGTCACAAATGTGCGTAACTGCTCAATCGCCTCTGGTTTTTCTTCTACGATTTCTTCATCATCAATCGACAAAATAAAAGCTGATGCACGACTTTGTTGCTGTGCAAAAGAGGTCAGGTCGCCGTAGCTTGTTACGCCCAACACCTCGAAGCCTTCTTCTTCAATGGCTTTTGCAAGAACGCGAATGCCAAGACCTGAAGAGTTCTCAGACCGAAAGTCTTCGTCGATGATAACAATAGGAAATCTAAATTTCATTGAGTAACCTTATTATGAGGCCTAAATTTTAGGCAATGTCACGCCGACTTGGCCTTGATACTTGCCGCCACGGTCTTTATAGCTGGTTTCGCAAACGTCATCTTCGTCCGCTTCGAAGAATAGAACCTGTGCACAACCTTCATTCGCATAGATTTTTGCAGGTAATGGAGTGGTGTTGCTGAACTCTAGCGTAACGTAACCTTCCCACTCTGGCTCGAATGGCGTCACATTGACGATAATGCCACAACGCGCATAGGTCGACTTTCCTAAGCAAACTGTTAAAACATTTCGAGGTATGCGGAAGTATTCAACAGTGCGTGCAAGTGCAAATGAGTTAGGTGGAATGATGCAGTAATCCGCATTCACTTCCACAAATGAATTTGGGTCGAAATTTTTTGGGTCAACAATCGTGCTGTTGAGGTTGGTGAAAAGCTTAAATTCTTTTGAGCATCGAATGTCATAGCCATAGCTAGATGTGCCATATGACACCATACGTTCACCTGCGGCATTTGCTTTGACTTGTTTAGGCTCAAACGGCTCAATCATGCCGTGTTGTTCGGCCATGCGGCGTATCCACTTATCCGATTTAATGCTCATTTTTCACTCAACCATTCATTTAAAAAAACAAAAATAACAAAATTAAAATGCCCACGCATTATGCCATTTTACTGACAAATCGCGCAGGCATTTTGTAATGGGTGAAGAGCAGTTTAGTGCTCGTCGCCACCTAGTTCAATACTGTAACGCCAGAACTGGTCTTCAGCTTCGAAAATCACGCTAGACTCTTTTGGATCTCGGTCGCCAGCGCGGTATTGATGCAATGGTGTTTTGTCCTTTGCCCAAGCATTCACGATTTGGTCAACCAAACGCCATTGAGCTTCCACTTCGCTGATGTGTAGGTACTGTGAGGGATCGCCTTCCATCAAGTTCAGCATTAAAGTTTCGTATGAGTCGATAGTTTCATCGCCTTGTTGGCGTTGTGGACCGTCAATGCTCATCGTGCGTGTTGCGATATCCAGACCTGGAATCTTAGATTCCATCTCAATTTTTATGCACTCACGTGGTTGAATATTGATGATAAGCCAGTTGTGATGCTGACCTTCTTTAAGCTCTATTGGCGATTGCTTAAAGCGAATTGCAATCGCAGTATTGCCTTCGTGCATACGTTTGCCAGTGCGAACATAGAAAGGCACACCTTTCCAACGAGGGTTATCAATAAACAACTTCACTGCAGCGTATGTTTCTGTAAAGCTTCTATCGCCAAGGCCATCACGTTTAACTTCTTCTAGGTAACCAGGCACATTTTCACCATGGCCATCACCTACACAAACACGACCAGCAGCGTATTGCGCACGGAAAACTTGTTTGTTGAAGTTATCTAAGTCGATTGGACGGATAGATTCTAATACCTTGATTTTCTCAGCACGGATGCTGTCTGGTGTGAGGTCTTTTGGTTTTTCCATGGCCACTAAAGCCAATGTTTGTAGCAAATGGCTTTGGAACATGTCGCGAAGTGCGCCAGTTGCATCGTAGAAAGTGGTACGTTCGCCAACGCCTAATGTTTCGTTGTTGGTGATTTGAACATGGTCGATGTGACCGTTATTCCAAAGTGGCTCAAAAATCGCATTAGTAAAGCGAGTCAGCATGATGTTTTGAATTGCTGATTTACCGAGGTAATGGTCGATACGATAAATTTGGCTTTCTTTGAGGTGCTTAGTGATTTTGGATTGCAAATCTTGTGCACTTGCTAAGTCAGTGCCAAATGGTTTCTCAATCAACACGCGGCGCCAGTATTTGCTCTCGTCTAATAAGCCAACGCCTGAAAGTTGCTCAACCACAGGTGCGAAGTCGGTCGGGCGAACAGACAAGAAGTAAGCGAGGTTTTGCGGGAACACTTTCTCATCGCTGAGTCTGTCACGCATTTTTTCGAAAGCATTAGGGTCTGTCGGCGGGTTGGCGTGGTAGTGGTTACGATTTAAAAACCGTTCAAATACTTGCTTGTCGTAGCCATTTTTGAATTTAGCATCTAACATGCCTTTGATTTCTTTGTGCCAATCTTCTCGCGCAACGTCACCACGACCTACCGATAAAATTGCCATGTGCTCTGGTAAACGGCCTGCTGCATCCAAACGGAAAAGGCCTGGAATGAGTTTTAGGCGAGATAGGTTGCCGCTAGCGCCAAATAAAACAAGGGTACAAGGATCAATTTGTTTGCTCATTACTTCAAGTTTCCTAAGTTTTCGGTATTAATAAGCGGCCAATCAAATGTTGGCCGCGTTGAGATTGATAGCTTTTAATGAGGATTAATCGTTCACTGACTTAACAAAGTGACCACCAAAGCCATTACGCATCATTGATAGCAATTTGTAGCTATAACCAGTTGCATCTTGGCTTCTGAAGCGGGCTTGTAGGGCAAGTGTTAGCACCGGTGCAGCTACGCCTTGTTCAACAGACTCCATCACTGTCCAGCGACCTTCGCCAGAATCAGCCACATAAGGGGCTACAGCAGATAGTTCTTGGTCTTCTTTAAGTGCATCAGCGGTTAGATCTAATAGCCAGCTTCGCACCACAGAACCATGGCGCCATAACTCTGTGACTTGTGCTAAATCTAAATTAAAGTCTGTTTTGCCTTTTAGCAAATCTAAGCCTTCTGCCATCGCTTGCATCATGCCGTATTCAATACCGTTATGTATCATCTTGGTAAAGTGGCCTGAGCCGATTGGACCAACGTGTGCCCAGCCATTTTCTTTAGATGGTGCGAGTGCAATCAGGATAGGTTCTACTGCTTTTGCGACTTCAGGAGTTGCGCCAACCATTAAGCAGTAGCCGTTTTCTAAGCCCCAGATGCCGCCAGATGTGCCGGCGTCCATAAAGCCGATGCCACGCTCTGCAAGCCAAGCGCCACGGCGTTGGCTATCTTTGTAATTTGAGTTGCCGCCATCAATTATGATGTCGCCTTTGGCAAGTATCTCGGCAAGATTTTGAATTTGAATTTCGGTTGGCTCGCCGCTTGGCAACATGAGCCAAACAATACGTTTTTCGCCGTTTTCACCTAATTTTGAAACTGCATCAGCCACTGAGCTTGATGAAACCATGCCTTCAGTTTCGACTAACTTAGTTACGACTTCTACACTTCTGTCGTATCCAACAACTTCAATACCACTGCGAAGCAAGCGAGTTGTCATGTTGCCACCCATCTTGCCTAAACCTATCATTGCTAGTTTCATTAATTTTCCTTGGTTAGGATATAGTCTGCCATCGTCCTTTTGGGTAAGATGGCGGGCTAAATTGATTTATTAAATAAGTCTGTAATTATAACGTGAAGGCTTTGCATGATGCAAAACACAAACCAAGAAAATTCCCCAGAAAAAACAAGCCAAATCAGCCGATGGCACAATTTCGCAACACAAGAATCTATTAACCAAGCAACATTAAACCGAATCATAGCTGCCGCGGATGAAGCGATTGCTGGTCGCGGCCGTTTTTCTATCGTGTTGGCCGGCGGCTCAACACCTAAAAGCGTTTACTCTTTACTCAAAGATGCAAAGGCAGACTGGGCTAATTGGCATGTTTATCATAATGATGACCGCTGTTTGCCAGTGGATAACTCTGAGCGCAATAGCTTGATGGCGCGGACTACATGGCTCAACCATGTGAGTATCCCTGCTAACCAAATTCACGATATCCCTGCAGAGTTAGGCAATATTGAAGGCGCTAAGGCTTATGCTAAAACATTGAATGGTGTGCCAGAGTTTGATTTGGTACTGTTAGGCTTGGGTGAAGACGGGCATACGGCAAGCTTATTTCCTAATCAAGCAGTAGATAATTCAGAAGATGCTGTGCCTGTGTTTGATGCACCTAAACCGCCTGCAGATCGTATCACCGTAAGTCAGAAACGATTGAGTAATGCACGAGAGGTGATTTTTTTGGTAACTGGGGCTGGTAAACAAGATGCTGTCAATAATTGGCGTAATGGTGTTGCGATTCCAGCTACTTTGATTACGCCGAAAAATGGCGTGGATGTTTATTGCTTTGGCGTGACTTTTTAAGCTGCGTATTTAATTTTAGATCGCCATAAAAAAGCCCCTAGATTTTCGGGGCTTTTTTTATGCAATTTGGCTTATGTGTTCTGAATCACAATATTGGGAAATTTGCTGCTATGGTCTAGCGCGAGTTTAGATAGCTTAGAGGCTGTTTTTCGTGCAATTTGTTTGTAAATACCCGCGATTTGACTGTTGGGTTCACTAATTACAGTTGGCTTGCCGCCGTCTGATTGTTCACGAATTTTAATGTCTAGAGGTAAGCTACCAAGTAAATCGACGTTGTAGTCTTTGCACATTGCTTCGCCACCACCCGCACCGAAGATATGTTCTTCATGCCCACATTTTGAGCAAATGTGCGTGCTCATGTTTTCAACGATGCCTAAAATTGGTATACCTACTTTTTCAAACATTTTGAGGCCTTTGCGGGCATCTAAAAGCGCGATGTCTTGAGGTGTAGTCACAATAATCGCACCAGTCACAGGCACTTTTTGCGAAAGCGTTAATTGAATATCGCCAGTGCCTGGCGGCAAGTCGATAATTAGGTAATCGAGGTCTTTCCAGCGCGTGTCTCGTAGCAATTGCTCTAAAGCACCTGTGACCATTGGGCCACGCCATACCATAGGCGTATCAACATCCACCAAGAAACCTATCGACATCGCTTGTATGCCGTGTGCTTGCATCGGCTCTATACTTTTGCCGTCAGCGCTGTCTGGGCGACCTGAAATGCCTAGCATTTGTGGTTGGCTGGGGCCGTAAATGTCAGCATCTAAAATGCCAACATTAGCGCCTTCTTGCGCAAGGGCTAAAGCAATATTTACCGCAGTGGTTGACTTGCCAACGCCGCCTTTACCTGACGCCACGGCAATAATATTTTTGACGTTTGGAATCAGTGGCACACCACGCTGAGCACTATGCGGCACAATGCGGCTACCAATATTGACGTTGATATTGCCGATGCCAGCAATCGTTTTTAGTTTGCTCTCAACTAGCGCTTGAGTTTCGCCTAATACACTTTTAGCAGGGTAGCCCAATACGATATCGATTGAAACATCGTTGCCATTAATGTGAATATTCTTTGCGGATTTACTGCTGATAAAGTCCGCACCAGTGTTAGGATCTACCAATGTTTTAAGCGTGTTTTGAACATCTAATTCCGAAATTGCCATTTGCTTTTCCTTGCAATAATTCTTGAGTAAAAGATTAAGGTAATTTTAACGCATGTGAAAGCGCCCGTCATTTGTTAAAATGGGCGTATTCGAACAATTTATACATAGATTGAAATTCATGAGCCGTAAAATCTTGGTCACTTCAGCGCTTCCTTATGCCAATGGCAGTATCCATTTAGGGCATCTTGTTGAATATATTCAAACTGATATTTGGGTGCGCTTTCAGAAGATGCAAGGCAATACCGTGCATTACGTTTGTGCTGATGATACGCATGGCACACCTATTATGTTGCGCGCTGAAAAAGAAGGCATTACGCCGGAGGCTTTAATTGCTAAAGTGCACACAGAGCATTACGCAGACTTTTCAGAGTTCTTAGTTGAGTTTGATAACTACTACTCAACCAACTCGCCAGAAAACAAAGAGCTAGCAAGCGTTATCTATAAAGCGCTAAAAGCTAATGGCAAGATTGCGACAAAAACCATTGAGCAGTTTTATGACCCAATTAAAAACATGTTCTTGCCAGACCGCTTTATTAAAGGTGAGTGCCCTAAGTGTCATGCCAAAGACCAATACGGCGACTCCTGTGAAGTGTGCGGGGCGACTTACAATCCAACTGAATTGATTAACCCATTCTCAGCCGTTTCTGGCGCAGCCCCTGTGCGCAAAGAAACAGAGCATTATTTCTTCAAGCTGTCAGAATGCAGCGATTTCTTACGCGGCTGGACGCGTTCAGGCACGCTCCAACAAGAAGCTGCCAATAAAATGAATGAATGGATAGGTGAGGCGGGCGAGAATAAATTATCTGATTGGGATATTTCTCGCGATGCGCCGTATTTTGGCTTTGAGATCCCAGATGCGCCTGGCAAGTACTTCTACGTTTGGTTAGATGCGCCGATTGGTTACATGGCGAGCTTTAAGAATCTATGTGCTAAAAATGGACTAGATTTTGATGAGTACTGGAAAGCAGATTCTAAAACTGAGCTTTATCATTTTATTGGTAAAGATATTTTATATTTCCACGCTTTATTCTGGCCCGCAACCCTTGAATACTCTGGCTATCGTAAACCAACGCAAGTCTTCTCTCATGGGTTCTTAACCGTGAATGGCGAGAAAATGTCTAAGTCTCGCGGTACATTTATTACAGCCCGTAGTTATTTAGATCACATCCAAAATCCTGAATATCTTCGTTACTACTATGCCGCTAAGTTGAATGGCAGCATGGAAGATATCGACTTAAATCTTGAAGACTTTGTTGCACGTGTGAATAGTGATTTGGTGGGTAAATACATTAATATTGCGAGCCGTACGGCAGGGTTTATCAATAAGCGGTTTGCTGGAAAATTAGTTTCGGCGAATAAGCATGTGGTTGTAGAAACAATTAAAGCATCAGCTCCTGAAATTGCTAAAGCTTATGAGGGCCGTGATTACAGCCGTGCACTTCGTGAAATTATGCGTTTGGCAGATTTGGCGAATGCGGATGTTGCAGAGGCCGCGCCTTGGATTGTGGCTAAGCAAGAGGGGGATGCGGCACAAGCTAAATTGCATGTAGACTGCTCAAGCGCGCTTGAAATGTTCCGATTGCTAACACTTTACTTAAAACCTGCTTTGCCAGATTTGGCTGGTAATATTGAGCGATTCTTAAATATAGAGCCACTTACATGGGCTAGTGTGAATGATTCATTTATGGATCACCATGCAATTAACGAATATAGCCATTTAATTACGAGAATTGATCCGAAAAGTATCGAAGCCATGACTGAAGCCAATAAAGAAAGTTTGCAACAACCAGCTCTTCTAGTCGCCAGTTTAGCGCCTGCGGTATCTGAAAAAGCAGGTGATTATATTTCGATTGATGATTTCACTAAAGTGGATTTACGTATCGCAAAAATCGTTAATGCTGAACATGTGGAAGGCGCTGAGAAGCTTTTGCGCTTGAGTTTAGATATTGGTGAAGCGAACCCTCGTCAAGTGTTTGCAGGAATTAAGTCGGCTTACGACCCTGCCACTTTGGTTGGTCGTTTAACGGTAATGGTAGCAAATCTTGCACCGCGTAAGATGAAGTTTGGCATGTCTGAAGGCATGGTGTTGGCTGCAAGTGATGAGCGTGTTGGTCCATTTATCTTGTCGCCTGATGCGGGTGCTGAAGCTGGTATGCGCGTTAAATAATAAAAGTTTTCAGAATAAAAAAGCCTGCAATTTGCGGGCTTTTTTATTGACTAAAGAATTTCTTTATTTATGTTTTTGAGCGTTTCGAGTGGATTTTTGGATTGTGTAATCGGACGGCCAATCACTAAATAGCTTGAACCGAGAGCCAATGCTTGGCTTGGTGTCACCACGCGAGACTGGTCGTCTAGGGCGGCATCAGCAGGTCGAATGCCTGGGGTCACTAGACAAAATTTGTCACCTAAGACTTTTCTTAAAGTTGGAGCTTCTTGTGCAGAGCACACAACGCCATCTAAGCCCGATTTTTGAGTGAGGATGGCAAGGTTTAGCACTTGGTCTGCTACAGAGCCAGCTACACCAATAGCATTCATCATTTGTTGATCCATGCTGGTAAGCACGGTGACTGCGATTAGTGTTGGTTTTCGACCAGAGCGTTCAACACCTTCCAGTGCCGCCTCCATCATTGCACTCCCACCCGAGGCATGAACATTTAGCATCCAAACGCCTAATCGGCTTGCTGCCTCACAGGCTTTTGCAACCGTAGTTGGGATGTCGTGAAATTTTAAATCTAAAAATATGCCAAAGCCTTTTGCAACAAGCGCCTCAACAAGTTGCGGGCCTGCTGCCGTGAATAACTCCTTACCTACTTTTAGGCGGCATAGGGTTGGATCAAGTTGTTCAACAAAATTAAGTGCATCATGAGCGTTTGCATAGTCTAGCGCGATAACAATTTTTGGGTCGTGTGAGGTCTTGATCATGCTGCAGTTTCTTTAGGTTCGGCTGGTAGAGATTCCCACGCATTGCATGCTGGGCATTGCCAGTGGAAGTTACGCGCTTTAAAGCCACATTGGTCGCAACAGTAGGCATTGCGGTTGCCAATAGCATAGCGAATGGTTTGATGCATTAAGTTAAGGTCTGTATTTGGACCGCTACTTTGCAAGCTACGCGCTTTCAAGAGCTGATCAAGCGTTTGTAAGCTAGGTTTTCTTTCCAAATCATTAAGTGCCAGATTAGCCGCTGCATTCGCGCCTTGCTCGGCCAATGTAATTTCAAACACAACGGATAACAGCGATGGCAGTTTGTAGTTTTGGAAGTAGCCTCTTAATAGAGAAACGCCCTCATCAAGTTCATCTAATTCACGATAGCTATTAAGTAGTTTGTTGGCTACCATGCCTAAGCACTCTGGCTTTTGAAATTCAATGCGCTTCCAGAAGCTAATGGCAAGTTTGTGCGCTTTGGTGCTAGCTTCCATATCGCCTAGCATTATGTTGGCTCTTACGCAGTTCTTGTTGGCATCTAGCGCCATTTCAAGCTCGTGGCGTGCAGTATGTGCATCTTGGTCTAAAATTGATTTAATCGCCATTTCACAATAGAACTGTGCAACTTCTTTGCGGAATGAAACGCCAGAAACGCGTTCAAGTTCAGTTGCTGTTTTAATCGCACGCTGCCATTCGCGCTCTCGGATGAAAATCTCCAATAAAGCTCTCAGGGCGGGTTGTTTGTAACGACTATCATCAAGGCTACTAAATAGCTCTTCTGCGCGGTCGTACAAGCCGGCTTTTAGATAGTCTTGAGCAAGCTCAGCTTTGATAGCTTTGCGTTGTTCGGAAGGTAATTCTTTTCGGTCTAATAAGCTTAAATGCAGATTGATAGCACGATCTACTTCACCACTACGGCGAAATAGGCTACCTAATGCAAAATGTAATTCTAGTGATTCAGCATTCGCTTTAGCGGCTTCAATAAATGCCTCAATGGCTTTATCGTGTTGGTCGGTAATGAGGAAGTTTAAGCCTTTGAAATAAGCGGCAGGTAAGCTAGTAGATTCAGACAATAATTGTTTGATGTCGATTCGTGCGGCTATCCAACCTAATGCAAAGAAGAGGGGGATAGCAATGAGCCACCAATATTCAAAGTCCATTATTGAGCACCTTGGTGGTTTGCTGCTGAAAGGGGTTCACCTAATCTTTGGGAAATAATTTGCATGAATTGGATTTTACTGTTGCTAGTTAAAAAGGGCTAGGTAAAAATTATATAAAAAAACGGTAGCTTCCTTATCTGATGACTTGGAAACTACCGTTTTTCAGGTCTCAACCAACATAAAGTTGATTGATGTGAGGCCTAGACTAAATCAACGCGCTCGCGTAACTCTTTACCAGCTTTAAAGTGAGGCACATGCTTAGCAGGTACTTCAACTTTACTACCAGTTTTTGGATTGCGACCAAGGCGTGGTGGACGGTAGTTAAGACTGAAACTACCAAAGCCACGAATTTCGATACGCTCGCCAGCTGCTAAATTGTCCGTCATTGAATCAAGGATGGCTTTCACTGAAAGTTCAGCGTCCTTTACAACAAGTTGCGGAAAACGTGCAGCTAAGTTAAGAATGAGCTCAGATTTTGTCATGGCTTTCTACCTTATTCGTTGTTTTTGCTATCAAGTTTAGCTTTAAGCAATGCACCTAGGTTAGTAGTGCCTGCTGTTGCTGCGCCATCATCAGGCACTTGAGCAGCTTCTTTAGCTTTGGCTGATTTTGCTTTAGGTTTGGCTTCAGTTTTTTCTTCTGAAGATGCGCCTGAAGGATCAGCTGTTAGTTGTTTAACGCCCAATGAGATGCGTTCTTTTTCAACATCAATGCTCAATACTAACGCTTCTAATTCGTCACCTTTTTTGAAGTTACGAATTGCTTCTTCGCCAGTTTGTGTCCATGAAAGGTCTGATAAGTGAACTAGACCATCAATGCCACCTGGCAAGCCGATGAATACACCGAAGTCAGTGATTGATTTGATTTGACCGCTAACTTTGTCAGATTTTTTATGGCTTGCTGCGAAATCATCCCATGGATTTGTTTGGCATTGTTTCATGCCAAGTGACAAGCGACGACGATCTTCGTCAATCTCAAGAATCATCACTTCAACTTCGTCGCCTAATTGAGCGATTTTAGCTGGGTGAACGTTCTTGTTAGTCCAATCCATTTCTGAAACGTGAACAAGACCTTCGATACCTGGTTCGATTTCAACAAATGCACCGTAGTCAGTCAAGTTAGTTACTTTACCGAACAAGCGAGTGTTTGCTGGGTAACGACGGCTTAATGCAACCCATGGGTCATCGCCCAATTGTTTGATACCAAGTGAAACGCGGTTTTTGTCTTGATCGAACTTAAGGATCTTAGCTTCAACTTCTTCACCAACAGTCAACACCTCAGATGGGTGTTTAACACGGCGCCATGCCAAGTCAGTAATGTGTAGCAAACCATCGATACCGCCCAAATCAACGAATGCACCGTAGTCAGTGATGTTTTTAACGATACCCTTAACAACAGCGCCTTCTTTCAATGAACCCATCAATGCTTCGCGATCAGCACCCATGCTGTCTTCTAGAACAGCGCGGCGTGAAACCACAACGTTGTTACGTTTGCGGTCTAGCTTGATAACCTTGAAATCCCATTCTTTATTTTCGAATGGTGTAGTGTCCTTAACAGGACGTAAGTCAACCAATGAACCTGGTAAGAATGCACGGATGCCGTTAACCATCACAGTTAAACCACCCTTAACGCGACCGTTTACCATGCCCTTGATGATGCGAGCTTCATTCATCGCTTCTTCAAGATCTAGCCATGCTGCTAGGCGTTTCGCTTTTTCGCGTGATAATTTTGTTGAGCCGTAACCATCTTCCAATGATTCGATGCAAACTTTAACGAAGTCGCCAACTTGGACTTCCATTTCGCCACGATCATTTAAGAATTCAGCTGCGTCAATCACGCTCTCAGATTTGAGGCCTGCATTCACTACAACAAAATCAGAATCGATAGAAACAACTTCCGCGGTAATCACTTCACCAGAGCGCATCTCTTGACGTGCAAGACTTTCTTCGAATAACGCTGCGAAACTTTCGCCCATAGAGGCGGTTGAGGTTGAAACTTTAGCCATTAAAAAGGTACCTAAATAATCCCACCGTGCAGTGGGGTAAATTAAAAAAATCACGAGTTTTAGAGACTCGGATGCCTAAAAAATTAAAACAGACCGGAATTCTACAATAAAACAATCATTTAATTAAGTATTTTTTGATTTTTTTGTAAAACTCGAATTAATTGAGTTTTTGATTTGCTGATGAGTTTTGTTATGTGCGACAGATTGCAGTGCGATTTAGCGAATGTCAGCTATTGTAGATTTGCTGGAATGGCTTGTAACGCACTGTTAACTGCCTCTTCGATGTTGAGCTGACTCGTTTCTAAAAGGCTAGCATCATGAGCTTGTTGTAACGGCGCAACACTACGTTGACTATCACGCGCATCTCTATCTTGTAGGTCTTTTAAAATAGCTTGGTAATCAGCCTCAAGGCCTTTATTTATCAATTGCTTGTATCTTCTTTCTGCGCGGACTTCAGCACTTGCGGTTAAGAAAATTTTTGTTTTTGCATCAGGGAAGATCACGGTGGCCATATCTCGGCCGTCGGCAACTAAACCAGGTGCCTTGCGGAAGCTGTGTTGTAAATCTACTAATGCAAGCCTGACCAGAGGATGCGCTGCAACTTTCGATGCGCCTTGCCCCATTTGTTCTGTGCGTATTTTTTCGCTGACGTTCGAATCGTTAAGGTAAATTTCGCCATGTTCAAATTTGATATTTAATTGCGGAATAAGAGTCGCGATAGCTTGTTCCGCTTGCCAGTCAACATTTTGTTCGAAGGCTGCTAGCGCAATGATGCGATAGAGCGCGCCTGAATCTAAGTAATGATACCCAAGTTTTTCAGCAACGAGTTGTGCAACAGTGCCTTTGCCAGAAGCTGATGGGCCATCAATCGCAATAACAGGAATCGGATTTATGCTCATATTGATTTAACGATTGTTGTAAAGCGTTCGAAGTAATCAGGGAAAGTTTTACCAACACATTTGGGGTCGTTAATGACAATGGGTACGCCGCCCAAGCTCACTAATGAGAAGCACATCGCCATGCGGTGGTCATCGTAGGTATCAATCACAGCGTTTGGGGTGAGTTTTTCTGGGGGTGTAATAAGGATGTAATCAGCACCTTCTTCAACGATGGCACCAACTTTTCTAAGCTCAGTTGCCATCGCGCTAATGCGGTCAGTTTCTTTTACGCGCCAGCTCGCGATATTGCGTAAGGTTGTTGTGCCATCCGCAAATAAAGCCAAAATGGCGAGTGTCATTGCGGCATCAGGAATATGGTTGCAGTCTAAATTTATTGCTCTTAGTTTGCCTGTGGCTTGTTTCACAATAATGCTGTTGGTGCCATATTCAACATTCGCGCCCATTTTGACGATTTCATCAGCAAACTTGATATCGCCTTGAATGCTATCTGATGAAACGCCTTCGATTTTCAGTCCCTTGGCATCTGCCGCAATTGCTCCAGCAGCAAGGAAATAAGAGGCTGAAGAGGCATCGCCTTCTACGTAAATTTCTTGTGGACTTTGATATTGGCTATTGGCAGGAATATTGAAGCGTTCCCAACCATCACGTTTTACTTCAACACCAAAGCGACGTATTAAATTAAGCGTGATTTCAATGTAAGGTTTTGAAATGAGCTCACCGACAACTTCAATCGTGAACGCTTGGCCAGTCAATGGCAGTGCCATTAAAAGTGCAGTTAAAAACTGGCTGGAAACATCCCCGCGAATTTTAATTCTGCTCGAAGAGCCAATGCTCGCAGGGGATATTTTAAGTGGCGGGTAGCCGTCATTTCCCAAGTACTCAATATTGGCCCCAGCTTGGCGAAGTGCGTCGACCAAGTCACCAATTGGACGCTCATGCATACGTGCTATGCCAGAAAGCGTGAAATCACCTTCTGATAAAGCTAGGGCTGCTGTAAGCGGCCTAAAAGCAGTGCCTGCGTTACCTAAAAATAGGTCGGCTTGTTTGACTGCCAGCTTGCCGCCGTTGCCCGTAACACGCCAGTCATTTTCGCCAATTTTCTCAAGCAGAATGCCTAACTTCTCTAGCGCCTCCAGCATTCTTGCGGTGTCGTCGGAAGCCAATAAATCACGAATTTCTGTGACGCCATTTGAAAATGCAGCGAGCAACAGCGTGCGGTTTGAGATGCTCTTTGAGCCAGGTAATTTAATTATTCCGCCGACTTTGCTGGCTGGTTGTAAGGTGATTGATTCCATTTTCTTATTACTTTTCTCGATCTTTTTGCCAAGCTTGGCGTGCCTGACTTGCATGCTCGAACATGGTCTGCAAGCCTTGGCTGTCTTCGTTTTTCAATAGATGCTGTAAGGCTGATATTTCATCTTGGTAAGCTTCTAATTCGCTTAATAAAGCAGTTTTGTTCGCAAGGCTAATATCGCGCCACATTTCAGGTGAGCTACCAGCAATGCGTGTGAAGTCTCTAAAACCGCTGGCGGCAAAATCAAACAGTTGTTTTGCATTTGGGCGGTTAGCTAAATCATTCACTAAAGCAAACGCCAATAAGTGCGGTAAGTGACTCACAGCAGCAAAGATTTGGTCGTGTGCTTGCGCGGTCATTTCACTGATATTTGCGCCCGCAGATTGCCACAACTCGTGCACAAGCTTGATGGCTTCTGATGATGTGTTTTCGGTAGGCGTAAGCACCACATTTTTGCCAATAAATAAGTCAGCTTTTGCCGCAGTAACGCCGCTTTTTTCTGCGCCAGCGATTGGATGGCCGCCTACAAACTGACTAAGAAAGTGTTGAGGGTTGGTTGCTTGTTTAGAAGCGTTTTTAACGTACGCTTGAATGTCCGATTTTGTACTACCAGCATCTGTAACAACGGTATGTGCAGAGAGATGCGGAATAATCGCTTCTAAAATTTTTGGGGTTTGAGCGACTGGCGTAGCAATCAATATTAAATCAGCATCCGACACTGCTTTTGCAATATCGGACTCAGCTTCATCAATTACACCTAAATTAATCGCTGCCTTAAGGCTCTCAAGATTGCGACCGACGCCCACGATTTTAGGCGCCGCACCTGCTTTTTTGAGTGCGAGCGCAACTGAGCCACCAATGAGCCCAACACCAAAAATGACGATTTTATTCAAGTGTATTGCTTTGAAGATGATTA
Source organism: uncultured Methylophilaceae bacterium (assembly GCA_903899965.1). GTDB lineage: Bacteria > Pseudomonadota > Gammaproteobacteria > Burkholderiales > Methylophilaceae > Methylopumilus_A. The sequence continues at coordinate 54,408 of CAIULB010000009.1, forward strand.
ATGCGGGAATTGTAGCATCGACAAGCTTGGCTTGTCTGATTTATGGCCTTTTAATGGTTTAGCGTGTTTTATCTTTTGCCACTCGCCATCAATTAAGGCTTCTTGTGGGGCAAAGTTCTCTTTGTAGGCCATTTTGCGACTATTTTTTATCCAGTAACCTAAATATAAGTAAGGTAATTTCAGGTGCTTGCACCAATCAATCAGCCACATAATGCTATAAGTGCCGTAGCTGGCTTTGCTGTCAGCGCTGTCGTAAAAGGTATAAACCGCCGAAACGCCGTCTTCGACGATATCGACCACGCTGACGATTTTCAGTAGGCCATCCAAAGTAAATGAAATAAACAAGCTATCGACATTACTTTGTACTAAAAAATTGCGGTATTGCTCTGCAGTTTCTTCTTGCGCATTGCCTTCGTGCCGTGCGATTTGGTAAGCCTTGTAAAGCTCAAAATGTGTTTCATCAAACGAGAGCGTAGAAACGCTCGCATCTAAACTTTGATGCTGTTTGTAAGCGCGTTTTTGGCTCCTGCTTGCTTGAAAATCAGCTACTGGCAGCCGCACAGGAATGCAGGCATTGCAGTTTTCACAATGTGGGCGATAGACAAACTTTCCACTTCGTCTGAAACCTTCTTGAATAAGACCGCTGTATTGATGACCATCGACTAAGTGTTGAGGTGTGGCGATTAAAGATTGGGCGAGTTGATTGCTTAAGTAGCCGCAAGAATAGGGTGCCGTCACGTAGAACTGGATTTTTTGCAGAGCTGAATCGGCTGGTGTGGTCATATCAAATCATTTAACTTGGAAATAAAGTCATTGCGGCTAATTTCTTGCGCCCCTAAAGAGGCGAGATGTTTTGTGTTCATTTGGCAATCAATCATGCCGACATCTTTCTCTTTTAAAAATTGCACCAAGTGGGTAAAAGCAATTTTTGAGGCATCGGTTGCATGATGAAACATAGATTCACCATAAAACATTTTGTTGATCAGCACGCCGTATAAGCCACCAACTAAATTGTTATCTATCCATGTTTCAGCCGAGTACGCATAACCCAATTGATGGAGTTCGCAATAAGCATCGATAATATCTGAAGTAATCCAAGTGCCATTTTGGTCTGGGCGATTGGTGTTCGCACAAGCTTCCATCACTTGGCGAAAATGGGTATTAAATCTCACCTCAAAATCATTTTTCTTTAAGCGTTTAGCTAGTGAATTTGATATTTTGAAGTTTTGAGGGAAAAGTACCATGCGGGGATTCGGGCTCCACCAAAGCACAGGTTCACCTTCGCTAAACCAAGGAAAAATGCCGGAGCGATAGGCTGATAAAAGGCGCTCGCCTGACAACTCTCCACCTATTGCTAACAAGCCGTTTGGCTCAGTCAAAGCATCTCTGATAGGAGGAAAGGGCGTGTCATCATCTAGCACAGCCACCTTGCCTGTGGGGAGTTGATAGTAATCACCTTGCACTTCGAGTTCCTTTGGTCTGAGTGTACTTAAATCAGCATCCAAGCTGCCATGCCAGCCATTAACAGGTCTTCTATAATGGTGATGGTCGACATAGGCAATTCAAAGATCGCGCCTAAGCAGGCACAGCGAATTTTTTGTTTATTCATGACGGCGCGTATCACACCTAAGCTAGAAAAGCCCATGATGACAAGAGTCGCAGTATTGGTGATTTGTGGTGCTATGCCTAATAAATAGGCCAATCCTAGCGCCAGCTCAATAAAAGGATAAACAAAGCCATAAGCCTTGCAGCGTATGGCGAGTAAGTCATACATCGCATAACTGCTGGCAAAGGCTTTGATGTTGAGCATTTTGAAGAATGAAAACACTAAAAAGAAGCCTGCCATAAAGTGCATCATCCAACGCTCAGTATTGAAACTTGCTTGTGCAAGGTTGAGGGCTAAGGTGGTCATTAAGATATAGCCTACTATTAAAAATAGCGGTTGATACGTTGCTAACCAAGGCTTCTTGTCGTTTGTTATCACTGGCGCTTCAGTAATGTTCGTTACGATTAACTTAGATGCTTTGTAATCGCCAGTGGAAGCTAAAGCTTTGTTGATTTGCGCGATGCTCGCGGTGGTGTTTTTAAGTTTAGCGACTGGTGGATTGAGCGAAACTGAAACGGTTTCAGCAAATGGAGTAAGCGCGTTAGTTACTTTATTTATGCAACTACCACAATGCATGCCTTTAATCGCTAAGTCTGAGGTTTTTTCTGAATGCTTCATGTTGTGCAACCAAAACACTAAAGTCTTTAGTTTATACCAATTGCGGTAAAGCAAACCTCTTGCTAGCGTCTAGTTTTATAGGTCGATAAAAGATTTGAATTGTTCGCTGATGATTTTTACTCTTAAGAAAACAGTTACTTTGGGCGATATTCATTTCGATTTCGGGTAAAATAGTGCTTTTATCTTTTCAGCTTTTTAGGCCATGTCCCAATCTATGCTAAGTTTGCGCGGTAGCGCGGCGCTATCGTCTTTTAGACTTCAAAAAATCCTTGCGAATTTAAGTCAATCTGCCCCTCAAATTAATGCGGTGCATGCTGATTTTTGGCATTTCGCTTGGAATGAAGGCGAGTTAACTGAAGCACAATTAGATACGCTGACAAAAATTCTCACTTACGGTCCGCGTATGGCAGAAGAAGCGCCAGTAGGTGAGTTGTTTTTGGTGATTCCGCGTCCAGGTACGATTTCACCTTGGGCTTCACGTGCAACTGATATTGCTAAGCATTGTGGCCTGGGAAGCATGCAACGTATTGAGCGTGGAATTGCTTATTACGTTAGTAAGAAAGATGGATCGGCTTTAACTGAGACTGAAAAACAAGCAGTGAAAGCAGTCGTGCATGACCGCATGACGGAAGCTGTGTTTGGCAATATAGAAGATGCAGCTAAGCTTTATCACCAAGCAACACCAGCGCCTTTGTCTAGTGTAGATATTTTGGCTGGTGGCAAAGCTGCGCTTAATCAAGCGAACATGTACTTAGGCTTAGCGCTTTCACCAGATGAAGTGGATTATCTCTTAGAAAACTTCACGCGTATTAATCGCAATCCAACCGACGTTGAGTTGATGATGTTTGCGCAGGCAAACTCAGAGCATTGTCGCCATAAGATTTTTAATGCGGATTGGGTTGTTGATGGCGTCGAGCAAGCGCAGTCATTGTTCGGCATGATTCGTAATACGCACAAATTAAATCCAGGTAGCACCGTCGTTGCCTATTCTGACAATGCCTCTATCGTTGCAGGCTCTGCCGGACAAAAAACTAAGCGCTTTTACCCGCAAGCAGGTGGCGCTTATGGTTTTATCGAAGAAGAAATGCATTACTTGATGAAAGTAGAAACGCATAACCATCCAACCGCAATTTCTCCATTTGCTGGTGCTGCAACTGGTGCAGGCGGCGAGATTCGTGATGAGGGTGCAACCGGTAGCGGTTCTAAACCAAAGGCTGGTTTAACAGGCTTTTCGGTTTCTAATTTGAACATCCCTGGCTTTGAACAGCCTTGGGAAGGTTGTTATGGCAAGCCTTCACGCACAGCTTCACCTTTGCAAATTATGATTGATGGCCCACTTGGCGGCGCGGCTTATAACAATGAATTTGGTCGGCCAAATATTGCGGGCTACTTCCGTACGTTTGAATTGGAAGCTGCGGGCGAAATGCGCGGCTATCACAAACCAATTATGTTAGCGGGTGGTGTGGGCAATATTTCTGCCAAACATTCTAAAAAGAACCCAATTCCAGCAGGTGCGTGCCTTATTCAATTAGGTGGTCCAGCGATGTTAATTGGCTTGGGTGGCGGTGCTGCTTCAAGTATGGATACTGGTTCTAATGCGGAGAATTTGGACTTTGATTCAGTGCAACGTGGTAATCCAGAATTAGAGCGTCGGGCACAAGAAGTGATTGACCGTTGTTGGCAGTTAGGCGACAAGAACCCAATTTTAAGTATTCATGACGTTGGAGCTGGCGGTATCTCAAATGCATTCCCTGAACTGGTGAATGATGCGGGTGTGGGTGCTGTATTCCAATTGCGTGATGTGCATAACGAAGAGCCTGGTATGTCACCACGCGAGCTTTGGAGTAACGAAGCGCAAGAGCGTTATGTCATGGCAGTTTCAAAAGAAAACTTGGCTTTATTTGCTGAAATCTGTGAGCGCGAGCGCTGTCCTTTTGCGGTTGTGGGTGAAGCTACTGAAGAGCGACATTTAACGGTGGCTGACAGCCATTTTGGCAACAAGCCTGTGGATATGGATTTATCTGTATTGCTTGGCAAACCGCCAAAAATGCTTCGGGATGTAAAGCATGCAACACGTACTTTGCCAGCATTTGACACAACAAAGATTGATTTAAAAGACGCGGCAAGTCGCGTGCTACGCCTTCCTGGTGTTGCTGATAAAACATTCCTCATTACCATTGGTGATCGTTCTGTGACGGGTTTAATTGCTCGTGACCAAATGGTTGGTCCTTGGCAAGTGCCTGTGGCTGACGTGGCGGTAACGCTTGCGGGCTACCAAACTTACCAAGGTGAAGCCTTTGCAATTGGTGAAAAAGCGCCTTTAGCCTTGATTGATGGTCCTGCGTCTGGCCGTATGGCGATTGGTGAATCAATCACCAATATTGCCGCAAGTTTAATTAACGATATTAGCGATTTGAAATTATCTGCAAACTGGATGGCGCCAGCTGGTCACCCTGGTGAAGATGCAGCGTTGTTTGATACGGTTAAAGCGGTTGGTATGGAGCTTTGTCCTGCGCTTGGTATTAGTATCCCTGTTGGTAAAGACTCCATGTCAATGAAGACGGTGTGGGATGATGCTGGCGAGAAAAAGGCCGTTACATCACCAATTTCATTGGTGGTCACAGCTTTTGCAGCTACCACAGATGCACGTAAAACACTCACTCCGCAATTAAGAACAGATCTTGGTGATACCAAGTTGATTTTGATTGATTTGGGCGCAGGTAAAAACCGCATGGGCGGTTCGGCTTTGGCGCAGGTCTATGGTGCGGTGGGTAACCAAGCACCAGATGTGGATGATGCGGCGCGTTTGAAAAATTTCTTTGGCGCAATTCAAAGTCTAAATTCTGACGGCAAATTACTTGCTTACCACGATCGTTCTGATGGTGGTCTATTCTCAACGGTTGTTGAAATGGCGTTTGCAGGTCATTGTGGTCTTGCTATCAATCTAGATGGCTTAGCTGGAGATGTGGCAAGTACGCTTTATAACGAAGAGTTAGGCGCTGTGATTCAAGTGCGTGCTGCGGATGCGGATGCGATTGCAGCAAGCTTAAAACAAGCCTTGCCGAATTGTGCGCATGTGATAGGTGATGTTACAGCTGGCGAAGCTATTGCGATTAAGCAATCAGGCAAGGCTGTGTTTGAAGCATCCCGTGTTGACTTGCACCGTGCTTGGTCTGAAACTACTTACCAAATGCAAAAAATGCGTGATAACCCAGCTTGCGCGCAACAGGAATACGATCGTATCTTGGATAAAGCAGATGCTGGCTTGCATGCAAAATTAACATTCGACCCAAGCGACAATATTTCTGCTTCATATATTGCGACTGGCGTACGTCCAAAAATGGCTATTTTGCGTGAGCAAGGTGTGAACGGCCAAACTGAAATGGCAGCAGCTTTTGACCGCGCTGGTTTTGCCACTTACGACGTGCATATGAGTGACATTATTAGCGGCCGTGTCAGCTTGAAAGACTTCGCTGGATTCGTGGCTTGCGGTGGTTTTTCTTACGGTGACGTGTTGGGTGCGGGTGAGGGTTGGGCGAAGTCTATCTTATTTAACTCACGTGCTAGAGACGAGTTCTCAGCATTCTTTGAGCGCCAAGATTCATTCTCGTTGGGCATCTGTAATGGTTGCCAAATGATGAGTAACTTACACAGCATTATTCCTGGCGCTGAGCAATGGCCGCATTTTGTTCGTAACAAATCAGAACAGTTTGAAGCACGTTTTGCGATGGTGGAAGTGCAAGAGTCACCATCATTATTCTTTGCAGGCATGGCTGGAAGCCTCATGCCGATTGCCGTTGCACATGGTGAAGGTTTTGCGGAATTTTCTTCAGAATCTGCTGTCAATAACGTTGTTGCAGATAAATTAGTGAGTATGAAGTTTGTAGATAATGCGGGCAATCCAACTGAAGTCTATCCATTTAATCCAAATGGATCGCCACAAGGGATTACTGGTTTAACTACTAAGGATGGGCGTTTTAGTATTATGATGCCTCACCCAGAACGTGTTTTCCGTACTGTGCAAAACTCTTGGCATCCAGATGCTTGGGGCGAAGATGGCGCTTGGATACGTATGTTTAGAAATGCAAGAAAGTTTATCAATTAATTAAACCAAACCAGTTGGAGAGAAATACATGAAGATGATTAAAGCGTTATTGTTAGCAGCAATCTTACTTTTACCTGTTGCAGCATTCGCTATGGAAGGCGAGCAACAAGTTGAATATACACAAGCATTGCGTGATGGCAATGTGAAAATGGTTAAAAAATATTTAGATTCTGGTACCGATGTAAACGAGAAGTTTTTTGCATGGTCAGCATTACAAATCGCTGCGAATCAAAACCAATTGGCCGTTGTGAAATTTTTAGTTGAACGTGGTGCTGAGGTGAATTACGTTCACCCAATGACTAAGATGTCTGCAGGTCAAATGGCTGCTTACGATGGTTACACAGAGTTGGTTAAATACCTTGGCTCAAAAGGCGCTGATTGGAACTTGAAGCTTAAAGGTGATGTATCAATTCTTCGCGTAGTGCGTGATACAGGCAATACAAAGATGGTTGACCTTTTGATTTCAATGGGCGCTAAAGATGACGGCTGTAAAGAAGAGAAATGTTTCTAATAAAGCCTTACAAAAGTATCTAGATGCTTTAATATGAATCCATGAAGATTCAATTAAAGATTAGTCAAAAAGCCCACAATTCCCTATTGGTGTTTGCGGGCTTTTTTTTGCTTAGCGTAAATGCCCATGCTGATGAAAGTGAAGTCCCTAGCCCTCATATTCAAACGTTGGCTGCATCGTGTGCAGCTTGTCATGGCAGTCAAGGTAATAGCGTAGGTGGCACCTCTGTGCTTGCGGGTTTGGATGCCTCGCACTTTGTATTGCAGATGACGGCCTTTAGAAATGGCAGTCGCAGTTCAACAGTTATGCATAGACACGCTAAAGGCTTAACGGTTGAAGAGATTAACGATTTAGCTGTTTATTTTGCACAGCAAAAGCGCGTGACAGCAATTACTCCGCCAAATAAAAGATTGGCTGAATAGCATGGCGATAGATAGACGTGACTTTCTAAAAATCGCCGCATCAACGGCATTGGTTTCATTGCCCATGCTTTCTAAAGCTGCTACTCAAGCCAAAGGGCGAATTGTAGTGGTTGGAGGTGGCTATGCTGGCGCCACAGCCGCTAAGTACTTACGTGATTGGAGCAATGGCGGCTTGGATGTTATCGTGGTTGAGCCACGCAGCCAATTCGTTTCATGCCCTTTGAGTAATTTAGTGCTGGGGGGTAATAAAAATATTAACGACCTCACTTTTGGGTATGACCTGCTAAAAAGCAATCATGGTATTCAATGGGTTGCAGATGAAGTCGTTAGTATTGATGCCGCATCACGTGTAGTTAAAATGAAGCAGGGTGAGCTCGCTTACGATAGGCTGGTGATTGCTCCTGGTATTGATTTTATGTACGAGCAACTGCCGATGTTGCAAAGCCCTCAATCTCAAGAAGTGGTGCCGCACGCTTGGAAAGCGGGCAAGCAAACGGTGAACTTGCGCAAACAGCTAGAAAGCATGAAAGACGGCGGGGTGTTTGTCATGAGCATTCCTAAAGCACCTTACCGTTGCCCGCCTGGGCCTTATGAGCGTGTTTGCCAAGTCGCTTTTTACTTAAAAAATCACAAGCCTAACTCTAAAGTTATTGTGCTCGATGCCAACGCAGAAATCATTTCTAAAAAAGGCCTATTCACCAAAGTGTGGGCTGAGATGTATGCCGGTATGATTGATTACCGTCCTAATAGCAGTGTAGTAGATGTGGATGTCGCTACTAAAACGGTCAAAACAGAATTTGAGTCTGTGCAAGCCAATGTGCTAAATGTGATTCCGCCACAACGCGCTGGCAAAATCGCTCAAATTGTTGGCGCGGCAAATGTGGATAAGCGTTGGTGCGAAGTGGATTTTCTCACTTACGAATCTAAAATTATTTCTAACGTTCATATTATTGGTGACTCTGTTTCTGCTGCATTGCCAAAATCAGCGCACATGGCAACTTCTCAAGCCCGTGTTTGTGCCAATGCCATTGTTGCAATCATGGGCCAGCAAATGCCAGACGCATCTCCCGTATTTGCCAATACTTGTTATAGCTTTGTTTCTGACAAAATGGCGATGCACGTTGCCAATGTCTATCGCTATGACGCTACTAAGAAAATCATGGTGTCTGCCGAAGGTGGTGGGGTGTCAGATAAACCATCCGAGCTTGAAGGTAACTACGCACAGGCTTGGGCCAAAAATATCTGGTCAGATGTGCTGACTTAAAGCGTTATATATTGGAAAGTGTTGTTGGAAATCATCATGTTGAACTTCAAAAAAGCGCTATCTTCAGTAATCTTTTTTATATTGAGTGGTGTAGTTTCAGCACATGAAATCGCGCCAACTAGCATTGCCGTTTATATTCAGGCCCAAGAGTACAATCACCAAATTATGCTGAGAAACTACTCTCAGGATTATTGGTATCGCCAAGGCCCAATGTTAGAGACTGCGGCGCATGATGTATTGGGTGCGGATTTTACTGGTGTGGATATGTGTGACGCACAGCCAGCGGATGCCAAAGTAGTGGTTTGGCTGCGTCCACGCATGTTTTACAACCCGCAAATGCAAACCTTTTATGGCAAAGTCATCGCCGTGACTTATACCGCCGATGGCAAGCCATTAGCTAATTATGTGGGCGAAGCGACTAAGCGCGCTTTCTTTGATGTAAAAACCGAGCTTACTTTAAGTGATGTCTATCACGCGTCCATGCAAGCGGTTTCAGCCAAAATGAAAGCAGATGGAAAGTTCCAAGCCGCGCTTAATGCCCCATCATTCTCATCGCCATGTGCAACCGTTAGCGTGTCGCCTGAGCCAAAAATTCAATTCATGTCATTTCAATAGGGAGTTTTATGCGTATTTCTAAATTATTATTGGCCTTGGTAGCGCTTATTTCTATCACTGCCCAAGCCCACGAAACCAAAAAAATTACAGGCCTAAAAATGCCTGAATCAGCCATTGCCGCAAAAGATGGCCGTGTGTTTGTTTCTGAAATCGGCGAATTTGGTAAAGACGGTGACGGCCAAATTACCGTGATTGATAAAAACGGCGAAGCTAAAGTATTTGCACAAGGCTTGTATGACCCGAAAGGCCTAGCGATTGTAGATAAAGATTTGTATGTGGCTGACAACCACCGTGTGATTAAAATCACGCCCGATGGCAAAACTTCAGTGTTTGCCGCTGCAGAAGCTTTCCCTGATGCCCCACAATTTTTGAATGATTTAGAGTCCGATGCGGCAGGTAATATTTATGTCAGCGATAGTGGCGACTTAAAAGGCGTGGGTGGTGCAGTTTATAAAATCAACCCACAAGGTAAAGTGACGACCATTATCAATGGCAAACAAGATGCACGCGTATTAGCACCTAATGGCTTGCTCATGGGCAAAACACCAAACTGCATCATGGTGGTCGATTTTGTGTCTGGCGTGTTATACCGCTTGGATATGAAGAAAAATACTTTGATTGAAGTCGCCACAAAGGCTTTGGCGGTGGCGATGGCATCGTAAAAGGTAAGAAAGGCCAGTTCTTTGTTAGCGATTGGAAAAACGGCAAAGTATTTAGCGTGAAGTTAGAAAAAGGCGCTGTAGCGAACGGCGAGCTAATTAAAGAAGGCTTTGCCGCAGCGGCAGATATTGCGCCTAGCTTAGATGGTAAGTTCTTGTTGGTGCCCGACATGAAGGCTGGTGAGTTGGTGTATTTGCCGGTACATTAAATCAAGGTTGTTCATTAAAAAAGGCCTTCATTTGAAGGCCTTTTTTATTAAGAAACAAAATATTACTTTGTAGGTGTAACAACCGTTACTGACTCAATCAAAATCGTTTGCATCGGCACATCACCGCCATCGGTTGGCATTTTCGCAATGCGTTCAACCACGTCCATGCCTTTAACTACTTTACCGAACACGGTATAGCCCCAGCCACGTTCTGATTTTTCGGTGTGGTTTAAGAATGCGTTATTCGCTACATTAATAAAGAACTGTGATGAAGCTGAATGGGGGTCGTTGGTGCGTGCCATGGCAATGGTGCCGATGGTGTTTGCTAAACCATTATCTGCTTCGTTTTTAATTGGTGCGCGGGTGGTTTTTTCATTTAAGTTTTTATCCATGCCACCGCCTTGAATCATAAAGCCTGAAATCACGCGATGAAAAATCGTGCCTGTGTAAAAGCTGTCGTTGGCATATTTTACAAAGTTAGCTACGGTGTTTGGCGCTTTTTCTTGATTGAGTTCAACCACAATCACGCCTTTGTTGGTTTTGATTTCAACAGTAGGCTGAGCAAATGCGCTGATGCTTGTAGCGAGTAATGAAACTAAAGCGCATGAAAGTAGTAGTTTTTTCAATGACATGTTTAATCCTTTGATGAGTATGTAGTTTTAATAAAAGAGCTAAGTTAAATCGTAGAAAATAAATTAGCAATGCCGTCCAGCCCAACATGGTTAAGCGCATAGCTAGCTTGAGCTTGTACGATAGGCTTGGCATGGTAAGCAATGCCCGCTACCGCCACGCGCATCATGGTTAAATCATTGGCGCCATCACCAATAGCAATCACTTGGTCTGGTGTTAAGCCTAATTCATCTCGTTTTTGTACTAGATAATCTGCTTTAGCTTGCCCATCAACAATCTCACCAAGCACTTTGCCTGTAAGCTTGCCATCAATAATTTCAAGTGTATTGGATTCGGCATAGTCCAAGCCTAGCTTGGCTTTGACGTGGTTCGCAAAAAACTCGAAGCCGCCAGAAACGAGCAGGGTTTTAACGCCATTCGCTTTACAGGCATCTATCCAAACTTGGGCGCCGGGGTTGAGTTTAAGTCTTTCATCAATTACGCGTTGAAGCGCTGACTCATCTAAGCCATTGAGCAAGGCAACGCGGCGCGTGAGGCTTTCTTTAAACTCAATCTCGCCACGCATCGCGCTTTCGGTAATCTCAGCCACTTGCGGCTTGATGTTCATCATGTCAGCAATTTCATCAATGCATTCGATATTGATGAGCGTTGAGTCCATATCCATCACCGCGAGTTTAATATTTTTAAGTGTTTGCGTTTCTGGTACATAGGCGCAATCAATTTTCTCAGGGGCACAAAATGCTTTTACTGTCTCAGAAGCGGTTTCTTGATGCGGCAAGTAATAAGCGTGCTCAGCAATCTGCATGAACTGTGCGCCTTGCTTGGCGTTGCTAAGTTGATGGATGTGCATCAAGTGGGGCAATTGTATGGATGAACCTTGAACAACTAAGCGCATAGTGAGTTTTGTAGAAAATGAAAAAAGTGAAGATATTATACATGGTCAAAGCGGTGTATTTATCATGCATTATTGTCGCCTTTTATCATCGGCATGCTGGCGTCTAGCGACGTTTTGCGCGAGAATGTCACTTTAAGCACAATCACACAATATCACCATGAATTTGCATGAATTTCAGGCTAAACAATTACTTCAGCGCTATGGCCTAGCGGTACCCATCGGACAAGTCGTTCAATCAGCAGAAGCTGCCGCAGCGGCAACTAAAGAAATTGCTGGCGATGCTTGGGTCGTAAAAGCGCAAGTGCACGCAGGTGGTCGTGGCAAAGCAGGTGGCGTGAAGATTGTGAAATCAGCGAGTGAGGCGCAATCAGTTGCACACGGCTTGTTGGGCAAACATTTGGTGACTTACCAAAATGCGCCAGATGGTCAGCCTGTGCATCAATTATTGGTTGAGCAAACTTTGCCAATTGCACGTGAACTTTATTTATCTATTTTGGTAGATCGCACACTTGAGCGTGTGGTGATGGTGGCTTCGAGTGCCGGCGGTATGGACATTGAAGAAATTGCCGCAACGACGCCTGAAAAAATTCTGCAAGAAGTTTGCGATCCATTAAACGGTTTGGTGGATTATCAAGCGCGTAATTTGGCATTTGCTTTGGATTTAGTGGGCGACCAAATTGCCGCATTCACCAAACTAGCAAAAGGCTTGTATAAATTATTCAAAGAGAATGATTTGGCTTTGCTTGAAATTAATCCTCTCATTGTGACTACCGACGGTAAGTTGTTTGCCCTGGATTGCAAAATGAGCGTGGATGACAATGCGCTGTATCGCCAAAAATCATTGGCTGAGCAACGTGACTGGAGCCAAGACGATGCGAAAGAAGCAGAGGCGCATCATGCAGGGCTTAATTACATCGCGCTTAACGGCAACATTGGCTGTATGGTCAACGGTGCTGGCCTGGCGATGGCGACGATGGACTTGATTAAACTTCATGGCGGTGCGCCGGCTAACTTCTTGGATGTGGGCGGCGGCGCAACGGCTGAAACTGTGGCCAAAGCCTTTAAGATTATTTTGGCGGATAGCAACGTAAAAGCCATTTTAGTGAATATTTTTGGCGGCATTATGCGCTGCGACATTATTGCTGAGGGCATTATCACTGCCGTGAAAGAGGTCGGGATTAAGATTCCTGTGGTGGTGCGTTTGGAAGGAACAAATGTCGAATTAGGTCGCAAGATGTTGAGTGAGAGCGGCCTTTCAATTATTTCTGCTGCTGGGTTGACCGATGCGGCTAAACAAGCAGTTGCTGCAGTGAGCGCATAAGGTTAGAGCATGAGTATATTAGTTAATGAAAATACCAAAGTGTTATGCCAAGGTTTTACTGGCAAACAAGGCACATTCCATTCAGAACAAGCGTTGGCTTACGGCACCAAAATGGTCGGTGGTGTAACGCCTGGCAAGGGTGGTCAAAGTCACTTGGGTTTGCCAGTCTTTAATACCATGCGTGATGCAGTGCGTGAGACAGGCGCCAACGCTTCTGTCATTTATGTGCCGCCACCATTTGCCGCTGACTCTATTTTAGAGGCGTGCGATGCGGGCATTGATTTGATTGTGTGTATTACAGAAGGCATTCCAGTGTTGGATATGCTGAACGTAAAAGCAGCACTTAAAGCGAATAATGTGAAGTTGGTTGGTCCAAATTGCCCTGGTGTGATTACGCCAAACGAATGCAAAATCGGCATTATGCCGGGGAGCATTCATTTGCGCGGCAAGATAGGCATTGTGTCACGCTCTGGTACGTTGACTTACGAAGCCGTTAACCAAACAACCGCATTAAGCTTAGGTCAATCGACTTGTGTTGGTATCGGTGGTGACCCAATTCGCGGTTTGAATTTTATTGATTGTTTGGAAATGTTCCAAGCTGACCCTGAAACTGAAGCCATTATTATGGTGGGCGAAATCGGCGGTGCCGATGAAGAGGCTGCGGCTGATTACATTAAGCATCATGTGACCAAGCCTGTGGCTGGTTATATAGCAGGTCAAACAGCGCCGAAAGGTAAACGCATGGGTCATGCTGGCGCGATTATTTCAGGCGGAAGCGGTAAAGCGGAAGATAAGATTCTTGCTTTAGAAAAAGCCGGCGTAATTGTTGCAAGCTCCCCAGCTGGTTTGGGTGAAGCAGTGATGGCGGCCATTAAAGCGAAGCAAGCTAATTGATGAAACCTCACCCACTGAAAAAGCTAGCGCGCTACTTCATTTTTATTGCCTTGAGCTTAGTCTTTATTGATTTTGCTATGGCTGAAGAGGATGTGCCTTATCTCTTAACTGTTTCAGCGAAAGGCGATATTGCAACAGTGCGTGCATTGCTAGAGAGCGGCACTAATCCTAATGTGCGCGATATCGACAACGTAACTGCCTTGATGTATGCCGCACGCAAAGACAAATCAGAAATCGTTAAAGCGCTGTTAGAAAGGGGTGCAGACCCGAATGCTAAAGATAATAGTGGCTGGACGGCATTGATGCTGGCCGCACGCAAAAACTATCTTAAAACAGCAGAGGCTTTGCTGAATAAAGGCGCAGACCCAGCTCTGCGTGATGTGTCTGGTTGGAGCGCGATGGGCATGGCCGCCACATCTGGTTATTCTGAGATGGTGGGCTTGCTAATTGAGCACGGCATGGACGTCAATACCAAGAGCGATGATGGTAAAAGCGTATTGATGTATGCCGCTAAAAGCGGTGATGTGCCAACTGTTAAAGTCTTGTTGGCGCATGGCGCATTGATTGCAGACCGAGATCGTTTGAAGGTGAATGCTTTGATGTATGGTGCACGTGAAGGGAATGTAGCGGCTGTTGAGGCCTTGATTGATGCTGGTGCTAAGGTTGACGATTACGACCAAAATAAATGGACGGCGCTGAGTTGGGCTGTGAGAAAGAAAAAAGTTGATGTTGTCCAAACGCTGATTGCAAAAGGTGCAGATGTAAATCATAAAGATAGCGAAGGGACGCCACCATTACAAAATGCGGTATTAAACGGCGATGCCCTTATGGTGGCTTTGCTGATTAAAAGCGGTGCCAATGTAAAAGCTAAAGACCAATATGGATTGAGCGCTTTGGTTTACGCCCTAAAAGGCAAAAGCCCTGAAATCGTTAAGATGATTAAAGATGCAGGTGGCAACTATTAGTCAGTCCATGCACTTAGCAATCGCCCAAATCAACTGCACGGTCGGCGATATTGCAGGTAACAGCGGTAAGATTGTCGCAGCAGTATCGCATGCTAAAGTACAAGGTGCCTCACTTCTTATCACCCCTGAGTTGGCCTTAACTGGCTATCCCCCAGAAGACTTATTACTCAGAGAAGATTTCAATCAAGCAAGTGAAACAGCTTTGATTGAGCTTGCTAAAAAGACGCAAGGAATTACCTTGCTAGTCGGACATCCCCGCGTTTTTGAAGGCGCATGCTATAACGCTGCTTCTGTTTTGCAAGATGGCAAAATCATTGCCACATATCATAAACAAGCATTGCCTAATCACACCGTATTTGACGAGCTGCGCTATTTTAAGGCGGGCACAACTCCATTGGTTTTTGAACATCAAGGTGTGAAATGTGGTGTGTTGATTTGTGCGGATATTTGGGAAGCAAACCCCGCCAAACTAGCTAAGCAGGCGGGCGCTGAAATTCTATTGACGTTGAATGCATCTCCTTACCACATGGAGAAGCAAGATAGTCGCCATGAAGTTGCAAGTCAGCGTGTATTAGAAACAGGATTAGCCTTGGTTTATACCAATCTTATTGGCGGCCAAGATGAGCTAGTTTTTGATGGTGCTTCTTTCGTCTTGGATAGATCGGGTGCAGTTGTTCAGCAGTTGCCAGCTTTTGAAGAGGCTTTGTCATTAGTTGAAATTGATTGCTCCGCTGACAATAAGGCCAATCCCAATCAAGCTCAAGTTACGCCAGCACTTGCTATCGAGGCTTCGGTATACCAAGCCATCACTTTGGGCTTGAAGGACTATGTCACTAAAAACAAATTTAAAGGGGTGGTGCTTGGTCTTTCGGGCGGGATTGATTCAGCTTTAACGCTCGCAGTAGCGGTTGATGCACTAGGTGCAGACCAAGTGCGTGTCGTGATGATGCCCTCGGAATTTACTGCTGATATGAGCGTGAGTGATGCGCATTTGATGGCCGATACATTGGGTGTACGTTATAGCGAATTGCCAATTAGTCCCTTGTTTAATCTGTTTAGAGAAACACTGGCGGATGAGTTTGCTGGCTTGCCTTTTGACACCACCGAAGAAAATCTACAAGCACGTATTCGTGGCATGTTGCTCATGGCCTTATCGAATAAGTTTGGCAGTATCGTGCTCACGACAGGCAATAAGAGCGAGATGGCGGTTGGCTATTCAACGCTTTATGGGGACATGGCAGGTGGATTTGCTTTGCTTAAAGATGTGCCAAAAACGCTGGTTTATGCGTTATCAAACTATCGCAATTCAATATCAACAGTGATTCCCGAGCGCATTATTACGCGTCCGCCATCAGCAGAGTTACGTCACGAACAAAAAGACCAAGATAGCCTGCCAGCTTATGAGATTTTAGATGCAATTATGGAAGCTTATGTTGAGCACGATGCCAGTCATGCAGATATCTTGGCGATGGGATATAGAGCGCAAGATGTGAATCGTGTAACATCGCTTATTGATAGAAACGAATATAAACGCCGTCAGTCGCCGATAGGCGTAAGGATTACCCAGCGCGGGTTTGGTAAAGATAGACGTTATCCGATTACTTCTAAATTTTTGCCAAAAGCGTAAAACAACTATTAGATTTTCACCTGAGGGGATGTAAATGAAAAAAATCGAAGCAGTGATTAAGCCGTTTAAGTTGGATGAAGTGCGTGAGTCTTTATCTGAAATTGGTGTAAATGGTCTAACAGTGACTGAGGTTAAAGGCTTTGGTCGTCAAAAAGGCCACACAGAGCTTTATCGCGGTGCTGAATACGTTGTTGATTTCTTGCCTAAGATTAAAATTGAATTGGTGGTAGCTGATGATATGGTTGAGCCAGCGATGGATGCAATTATCAAGGCAGCGCACACAGGCAAAATCGGCGATGGTAAGATTTTCGTGACGAATGTTGAGCAAGTCTTGCGTATTCGTACTGGTGAAACAGGCGAATCAGCAGTTTAATTGATTGTGAATGAAGTGCTGGGCTTCTAAAAGCCCAGCCATCTGGCGGATTGATAAAACGCGAAGCTTACAATCCAAGCCAGCATTAAAGACCAAACGATAGAAAGTAGGGCAAAAGCCCAGCTTTTTGCTTCGTTTTTAAGTGTAATAATCGTTGATAAGCAAGGCGTATAAATGAGGGTAAATAACATAAAGCTCATGCCCTGTACCCAATCTAGTTTTTGTGCCATCAGATGCATCAGTGCATCACCCTGAAGCCCGTAAATTACTGCGAGTGAACCGATTACAATCTCTTTGGCGACAAAGCCAAAAATCAACGTAATCGCGAGTTGGCTATCAATGCCAATTGGATTTAAGACGATTGAAAACCAATCCCCAATTTTCCCAGCCAAAGTAGCGCTGCTTGCAGGCGCTGCATCCAATGGGTAGTGCGTTAAGGCCCATACCAAAATCACACCTATGGTGATGAATTTGCTGGCACGGATTAAAAAGTATTTCACCTCTTGCCAGCCTCTTAACCAGATTTGACGACACGTTGGGAAGCGGTATGGCGGTAGCTCCAGAATGAACGGTTCGCTATTTTTATATTGATTCTTAAATAATACCGCAGTGATAAATATGGTGATAAAGCTCACCAAATAAAGTGCGAACAAGACCAGCGGCGCTTGACTGGCTGTGAATAGGGTGGCTGTCATAAATAAGAATACCTGCAGACGCGCTGAACAAAGTGATAGCGGAATCACCAGCATGGTGAGTAGACGCATATTTTTTGAGCGCATCACGCGTGTCCCCATCAAGGCTGGTACGTTACAACCGAAGCCCATGAGCACCATCACAAAGCCTCTGCCATCTAAGCCCATCTTTGCCATCAAGGCATCAACTAAGAATGCGGCGCGAGATAAGTAGCCGCTGTCTTCCACCATAGTCATAATTAGGAAGAATAAAACAATGATAGGTATAAATGCGGCGACTGTGCCAAGACCGTTATAAACGCCATCTAGTAATAAACCACTCAGCCAAGTTGGAGCACTTAATAAAAGCGGCTCTAGCGCATTAGTACGAAAGATGGCGAGTAACCATGCAATGCCATCTTGAAGTGGTTTGCCTGCGTTAAAGATGAACTGAAACAGTACATACATTGCGGCAAAAAATATTGGTAAGCCCAGCCATGGATGCAATAGCACTTTATCGATGCGATTGGTGAGGTCGTCGCCCAGCTGCATCGGCATTTGCACAGTTGCGTCAACAATTGCTTCCATTTCAGCTTCAATGTTGGAGTCTTGCTGAAGTTGCTTGCTGATTTTTTCAGCATCTACATGTTGTTTAGGTTTTGATAATACTGCTGATGCCGCCTTGAGCGCATCAGGGCAACGGTCGCCGTATTTTGCGCTAATTTGCACAACTGGCATATTCAGTTTGGCTGACATGGCTTCTGTGTCAATCTTAATGCCAGCGCGCTTTGCTTCATCGCTCATATTAAGCAACAGCATGCATGGCAAGCCCAAGGCGCGGATTTGTATTGCTAGCGACAGCTGCCTATCTATCTGCGCGCTATTCGCGACTATCATCACCAAATCAACCGTGTTGTTGCATAGAAAATGGCGCACCACTTGTTCGTCGTCTGAATAGCCGTGTAGGTCGTATAAGCCTGGTAAGTCAATCAGCTCGGCAATATGCCCGCCCATTAAAATCTTGGCGCTCATTAGGTCAACGGTAATGCCAGGCCAGTTGCCAACGCGCGCAGAAGAACCACTCAATCGATTGAAGAGAGTGGATTTTCCTGTGTTGGGCATCCCCAATAAAGCGATACGTTTCATGCGGTTTTGATTTGAATGCGGCTTGCTTCAGTGCGACGTAAGATGATGTCAGTGCTACCAATGCGAACATGCAATGGCCCATTAAAGCTGGCGCAGCGGACTAACTCTACTTTTTTTCCGTTACGAAAGCCAAGCGCAGCTAAACGATGAAACAATGAATTGTCAGCGTCGATATTGCTGATGAGTGCGGTTTCACCTGGTTTTAAGCTGGATAGGTTTTGTGTTGTGGCAGGATTCATTAATAAAATGAAAAATCCTAAATGATAATGGTTCTTATTATCGCACAGGTTTAATATGAAGCGATAGTGCTAAACCCAATAAAAACGGCCTGCAAGCAGACCGTTTTTATCATTAGCTAGTATTTATTAATTACTTTTTAGATGCTGATTTAGTGTTATCAACAATCGTTGCTTTCGCACGTAGGTCTGTCAGCATTTTTTCCAATTGGCGTTGACCAAGTTGCTTTTGCAAGTTGTCTTTTACTTTATCGTAAGGAGGCGCTTTCAATTCGCGTATATCATCAAGCTTAATCACGTGCCAACCGAATTGTGTTTGTACTGGATCAGTACTCAATTTGCCTTTTTGAAGCTTAGATACAGCTTCGCTAAATGGTTTCACCATGCCACCTAAGGCGAACCAGCCTAGATCCCCGCCTTTTTCTTTAGAACCTGGATCGATTGATTTTTCTTTAGCGATTTTTGAAAAGTCGCCACCTTTGTTAAGTTGTGCAATTACGTCTTTTGCTTCGGCTTCTGAAGCAACCAAAATGTGGCGTGCGTTATATTCTTTGTCGCCTAATTCTGTTTTGAATTTCTCGTAAGCAGCTTTTGTATCTGACTCACTCACAGGATGACTCTTCATGTAATCTTGAATATAAACATTCACCAGTAATTCACGGCGTGTTAACTCTTCCTTTGCAAGATAATCAGGCTTTTTGTCCATGCCAGATTTTTGCGCTTCTTGAAGTACTAATTCACTGCTAATCAATTTAGACATAATGACGTCACGTACATTGTCATCTACTTTTTGACCGTGATCTGTCGCATCTTTAACGATGAAGTCGAAAAGTGATTGTTTGATAGGCTTACCATTCACCGTTGCTACTGCATCGCCAGCAAAAGCTGATGCGTTAAAACTTAATGTAGCAAGTAACAAAAGGGCGATTCTAGATATTTTCATTCAAGGTCCTTAGTAATGGTTTGTTAGTATAAGAAGTATTTGATTTGACAGTATTATAGGGTTTATTCTTCGCTGGCGATAGCTTGGATGCTGAGAGCGTGAATTTTCAGGGGGATTAAGTCGCTCATCAATTGATAAATGATTCGGTGCCGCGCTACGTGCGACTTTCCGTTAAATGAAGCGCTGACTATCTTTAGGGTGAAATGCCCGCCTCCGCCGTTACCTTTGTGTCCTGCATGTAAAGCGCTATCGTCTTGAATCTCCAGCTGGCTTGGCGCAAGCGGCTGTAGTCTACTTTTGATTTCTTCTATTAAGTTCATATTATGCTGGCAAGGTTTTGCGGAAAGGTTTAACGCTCACGCTGGCGTAAACACCTGCGCTGACAAAGGGGTCTGCATTTGCCCAAGCTTCCGCTTCGGCAAGTGTATTAAACTCAGCAACAATTAGACTGCCAGTAAAGCCTGCCGGACCAGGATCGATGCTGTCAATCGCTGGGAAAGGGCCTGCCAGTAATAATCGACCAGCTTCTTGCAAGGCGGTGAGTCTTGCTAGGTGCGCAGGGCGGTTTGCTAAACGCTTTTCTAGGCTGTTTGGCGTGTCTTCGGTGACGATGGCGTACCACATTATGCTTTGTCCTCATTGATGATGTATTTGTTGATAGCGAAGCTTTGCCCGATGATAAAAACGAACATGAGTCCCATTGTGCCAAAAAGTTTAAAACTCGCCCAAG
Organism: uncultured Methylophilaceae bacterium; assembly: GCA_903899965.1. Classification (GTDB taxonomy): domain Bacteria; phylum Pseudomonadota; class Gammaproteobacteria; order Burkholderiales; family Methylophilaceae; genus Methylopumilus_A. Next base: position 74,848 of record CAIULB010000009.1, read on the forward strand.
TGTCGATTGAGTAATGAAAAGCGACGTATAAATTAAGCGCGCCTAAGCCAGCAAAGAAGATGGCCCAAGCGATATTGAGTTTGTTCCAAATCGCTTCTGGCAAGCTAATTTCTTTGCCCATCATGCTTTTGATAATGTTTTTTTGTGTGAATAAATCGGCACCAATTAATACCGCAGCAAAAGTCCAATAAAGCAGAGTTGGTTTCCATTTAATAAATGCGTCGTTTTGGAAGTAAAGCGTTAAGCCGCCAAGTACTGTGACTAATAATGCACTTAGCCACAAAGTGTTATCCACTTTTTTGTAATGCAGCTTTGCCCATATAATTTGAATGATGCTGCCGATAATCACTGCGATTGTGGCGAGCATGATAGGCACTAGGCTTGGTTTGACCGAAGCGGCAATGCCCAGGGTAGTAAGTATTTTGGCTAAAATTAGATTAGCTGAAGCCGCTTTTTCTGCCACTTTAAGCGTAATAAAAAATAAGATGACAGGGAATAAATCGAATAAGAACTTCATGCACTACTTTCGGTAAAAGGTTAGCTGGCGAAAAGCCGCTTTAAGTGTCGGTTAGACCTGTATTTTGCTATGATGTGTGAAGCCTGACAAGGCAACTTTTTTAAATTTTACCAAGCACCACTCCAACCATCATTAAAAATGCGTTCCTTGATTGATCTTCATTGCCACTCTACCGTTTCAGATGGTGTGCTTACGCCTTCTGAAATTGTGAATCATGCTGCTGAAAAAGGCATCAATGTATTGGCTTTGACTGACCATGATGATGTCGCTGGTTTGGCAACGGCACGTTCTGTAGCTGAGTCACATGGTATGCAGTTTATCAATGGCGTAGAGATTTCAGTCACATGGCGTCGCCGTACATTGCATATCGTTGGCTTGAAAATCAATCCTGAATACCCTCCATTAGTTGAAGGCCTCGCCAATATTCGTTCCGGGCGCCACACGCGAGCTGCTGGGATGGCGCAGGCTTTGGAAAAAATCGGCATTCATGGATCGCTTGAAGGTGCTTATGAGCACAGCAAAGGCGGCATTATTAGCCGCACGCATTTCGCACGCTTTTTGATTGAGCATGGCTATGCCAAAGATACTAAAGCGGTGTTTAAGCATTATTTGGTCAAAGGGAAGCCGGGCTATTTTGAGCATCAGTGGGCTAGTTTGGAAGATGCTATGTCTTGGATTATCGGCAGTGGCGGTGTGGCGGTGATTGCCCATCCTGGCCGCTATGATTTAGGTCGTGTCACTATGTTGGAGTTGATGCATGAGTTCCGCGCCTTAGGTGGATCAGCGATTGAAGTGGTGACTGGCAGCCATACCGTTGACCAATATCAAGAATTCGCAAAAATGGCTAAAGCCTTTGACTTGGCATCATCGATGGGCTCTGATTATCATGGCAAAGGCCAAACTTATATTGAGATGGGTCGCTTACCTAGCTTACCAAGTAATTGCGTGCCTGTTTGGCGTAAATGGTCAGAAGTACAGAATGTGGAATTAGAGACGCATTAAATGGCACAATACTTTTCTATTCATGCAGACAACCCACAAGCGAGATTGATTCATCAAGCGGTTGAAATTTTGAATAATGGCGGCGTGATCGCCTATCCGACTGACTCTAGTTATGCGCTGGGATGCATCATTGGCGACAAGGACGCGCAAACTAAAATCCGTGCGATTCGTGGTGTGGATGAAAACCATCATTTCACTTTGGTGTGTCGCAACTTGGCTGAACTTGCCACTTACGCGCAAGTCGATAATATGCAATTCCGTTTATTAAAAGCCAATACACCGGGCCAATATACTTTTGTGCTAAAAGCTACGCGCGAAGTGCCAAGACGCTTACAGCATCCTAAACGTAGTACATTGGGTTTAAGAGTGCCAGAACATGCGGTGACGCAGGCTTTGTTGACTGAATTAAATCAGCCATTGTTGAGCATGACCTTGTCTTTAAAGGATGAGGTTGAGCCACTCAATGAGGCTTGGGAAATTCGTGACCGTTTAGAGCATCAGCTTGATTTGGTCATTGATGCAGGGGCCTGCTCAGCATTGCCGACCACGGTGATAGATCTCACTAAAGATGAACCGCAATTAATTAGGCGAGGTGCAGGTGCTCTAGCGCCATTTGGTTTAGACGATTGATTAGAATTGATTAAAGGGTAGAACATGGAATTAACTTACGTACAGAAGATAGCGATTTATGCGCTACCTGTCATTTTTGCGATTACTGTTCATGAGGCAGCACATGGTTTTGCGGCTCGCTATTTTGGCGACATGACGGCAGAGCGAGAGGGGCGAATTACTTTGAACCCGCTCAAGCATATTGACCCTATTGGCACCATTTTATTGCCAGCACTGACCTTACTGGTTGGAGGTATTTTGTTTGGTTGGGCGAAGCCTGTGCCAGTAAATTTCTCGCGTTTACGTAACCCCAAACGCGATATGCTGTGGGTTGCTGCGGCTGGCCCGGCTTCTAATTTTGTGATGGCTTTGTTTTGGGCGCTTATTATCAAGTTGTCAGTGGCATATCCAAGTGTTTATTCAGAGCCTATGGCGCTGATGGGGCAAGCGGGTGTGATGATTAATGTGGTGTTGATGGTGCTCAATTTGCTGCCATTACCACCATTAGACGGCGGCCGTATTGCGGTGAGTTTGTTACCTAATCATTTGGCATACAAATACGCGCAAATTGAACGCTATGGCTTCATTATTCTGATTGTGTTGCTTGCGACAGGTATTTTAGGACGCATTATGGAGCCGTTTATTGATGCAGTTATTCAGATTATTCAGTTCATTTTTTAATTTTTCGGGCGTGATTGTGCGCCTTTTCGTATAATAGATTCATCTTTATTTATGGTTATTCATCACTATGGCAGTTGAGCGCGTTTTATCGGGCATGCGTCCTACAGGAAGCTTGCATCTTGGGCATTATCACGGCGTATTAAAAAACTGGGTGAGGCTTCAGCATGAGCATGAATGCTTATTCTTCGCGGCTGATTGGCATGCACTGACTACGCATTACGATACCCCAGAGATTATCGAAGAAAGCGTTTGGGAAATGGTGATTGATTGGATTGCCGCGGGTGTAGATCCTGCGAAAGCTACCATTTTTATTCAATCAAAAGTGCCTGAGCATGCCGAATTGCATACTTTGCTTTCTATGATTACGCCGCTTGGTTGGTTGGAACGTGTACCAACTTATAAGGACCAACAAGAAAAACTCGCACAAAAAGATTTATCTACTTACGGCTTTTTAGGATATCCATTGCTACAAAGTGCGGATATCTTAATTTACAAGGCAACCCAAGTGCCTGTGGGTGAAGATCAAATTCCTCATATTGAGTTTACACGTGAAATCGCACGTCGTTTTAATCATATTTACGGCCGTGAAAAAGGCTTTGAAGAAAAAGCAGAAGCTGCGATTAAAAAGCTTGGTAGCAAACGTGGTGGCTTGTACGAAGAACTACGAACACGTTATCAGGAGAGTGGTGATGACGAGGCGCTAGAGTCGGCGCGCGCAATGATTGAAGAGCAACAAGGCTTAAGTTTAGGTGACCGTGAGCGCTTGCTTGGCTACCTAGAGGGTGGCGGTAAAATGATTTTGGTCGAGCCAGAGTATAAACTTACGCCAGCTTCGAAAATGCCAGGCTTAGATGGTCAAAAGATGTCTAAGTCTTATAACAACACGATTTCAATGCGTGAATCACCAGGCATGGTGGCGAAGAAAATTAAGACTATGCCGACTGACCCAGCGCGTATTCGTTTGACCGATGTTGGCGACCCAGATAAATGTCCTGTATGGCAATTGCATGAAGTCTATTCAAGCGATGAAACTAAGGCTTGGGTGCAACAAGGTTGCCGTACAGCTGGTATCGGATGTATCGCATGTAAAGGCCCAGTGATTGAAAGCGTTTTAGAAGAGTTGAAGCCTATTCAAGAACGGGCCGCACAATATGCCGAAGACCCGATGTTGATTAAAAACGTTGTGGCCGAAGGCTGTGAGCGTGCCCGTAAAATGGCGCGTGAAACTATGCGTGAAGTCCGCGAAGTAATGGGTTTAAGTTACTCATAAGCGCGTGACAATCTTAGCTACAGAGCTGAAAGCACAGACAGAACCACGTTTACATGGGGAGGCGATTACGTCGCTTCCTCATGATTTGTATATCCCCCCCGATGCATTAGAAGTTTATCTAGAGGCTTTTGAAGGGCCGCTAGACTTACTGCTCTATCTCATTCGTAAACACAACCTCGATATTCTCGATATCCCAATGGCGGAATTAACGCGCCAATACATGGGTTATGTTGAGAAAATGCAGGCGATTAAATTGGAATTGGCAGCTGATTATTTGTTGATGTCAGCGATGTTGATTGAGATTAAGTCTCGTATGTTGTTACCTAAGCCCACAGAAGTGGAGTCTGAAGATGACCCACGTGCTGAATTGGTACGTCGATTAATGGAATATGAAGCCATTAAGTTGGCTGCGCAAAAGCTCGATGAGTTGCCGCAAGTAGGCCTCGATTTGATGGTGGCTAATGCCTATTTTGAAAAAATTGTTGAGGTGCAAGCTGCGCAAGTCTCTATGGAAGACTTAATGGCGGCTTGGCAAAATGTACTCAAGCGCGCTAGTCATTTTGCGCATCATAAAGTGGGAAAGTCAGAGCTTTCCGTGCGCGAACATATGAGCCAGATTTTGCGTAAATTAAAAGAGCAAAATATGATGGAATTCTCAGCGCTTTTTGAAATTGAAACTGATGGGACTCCTAAGTTAGTCGTATGCTTCTTAGCAATATTGGAATTGGCGCGTGAGGGCTTGGTGAAGATTACCCAGCAAGCGGCTTTTACGCCTATTTACTTAAAAATCAATCAAAGCTAATGATGGAATTAAACAATGTATCTCAGATGAAAGTGATATTAGAGGCTGCTCTGCTAACGAGCCCCAGCCCCTTATCCTTAGACGATATGTTGCGCTTATTTTCTGAGCGAATTGAGCGAGCAACCTTGCGTATGTTGCTTGATGAACTTAAGCAAGATTGGCAGTCGCGTAATCCTAACAGCATGGAGTTAGTGCAGGTAGCCAGCGGTTGGCGGTTCCAAGCGCTACCTGAATTGGCGCCATATTTGTCCCGCCTGAATCCAGATCGTCCGCAACGCTATTCGCGTGCTGCTATGGAAACATTAGCTATTATTGCTTATCGGCAGCCTGTTACGCGCGGTGACATTGAAGAGCTTCGTGGCGTGGCTGTGAACCCTAACACCATCCGTCAATTGCAAGAGCGCGATTGGATTGATGTGGTGGGGCAGCGGGATGTGCCTGGCCGTCCTTCTTTGTACGCAACCACTAAAACCTTTTTAGATGACCTCAATCTGAAATCTTTAGCTGACTTGCCAGCAATGGAAACCTTCATTGAGCAACCTTTTGCCGAAGAAGAAGCGATTGTTGAGGCTACCCAAGAAACAAGAGTGCAAGTTGATTTTCTTGATAGCGGCGACTCTCCGGCCAATTAAAATATTTAGCTGGGCAATCTGCGGTAAAATTAGCACTATTCAATTATAGAAATATCCAACATGGCCCGTCCTTTTAAACAACAGCGTGACCCTCAGCGCACCATCAAACGGCCAACGACTAATTTCACGCCTATCGCACAAGACCCTGATGCGCCAGCATTGCCAACGCAGCGATTACACAAGTTGTTAGCATTGGCTGGCTTGGGTTCACGCCGTGATATGGAGGCTTTGATTGCCAGTGGTCGAGTGACGGTTAATGGACAAGTGGCCACACAAGGTGCTGGTGTGACGGAGAATGACATTGTCCGCGTAGATAGTCGCCCAGTAAGATTGTCGTTTGAACCTGAATTACCTAAGGTGCTGATTTACCACAAACCAGAAGGCGAAATTGTGAGTCAGGATGACCCGGAAGGTCGTGCTAGTGTGTTTGATAAGCTTCCTAAAGTGCGCGGGGCTAAATGGATTGCGATTGGTCGCTTGGATATTAATACTTCTGGCCTCTTGATTTTTACGACATCGGGTGAGCTAGCGAACCACTTTATGCATCCACGCTATGGTGTTGAGCGTGAATACGCTGTGCGTATTTTTGGCGAACTAACGGATGAGCAATTAGCGCAATTGCGTGTTGGTATTGAGCTTGATGATGGCCCTGCAAATTTTGACATCATCAATCCGCAAGGCGGCGAAGGTTCTAACCACTGGTATCAAGTGGTATTGACTGAGGGCCGTAATCGCGAAGTGCGTCGTCTATTTGAGGCATTTTTAGCCCCAGTGAGCCGTTTGATGCGCGTGCGTTTTGGCCCAGTCAATTTACCACCACGCTTAAAGCGCGGCATGATGTTAGAGTTATCACCTAAAGAAGTTGTAGGCTTGTTGGAATGGGCTGGTTTGCCAACACCTAGTGGCCCGATGCGTCAGATGACGGCGCGTGAAAAGGATAAACTTGGCACGGCGTTTACCCCTAAACCTAAACGTGAGGCGCGTGAGCGTATTGCCGCTGGTGAGCGCAATAAGAGTGAACGTCAAAGTTATTATGAGCGTAACGCACCACCAAGCTTGGCTGAGACTTTGACAGGTACGCAACGTAAGAGTCGCGGTACTAATTCCGTCGATAAAAAAGCTTCAGAGCGTGCGGCAACAGATAAAGAGAAGTTGGATAGAGCTGATTTTGCGCGAGATAAGCGCAACACACGCGGTAAATCTTCAGCATCTAAGAAGCCAGCCAATCGTCGTATTCGACAAGGTACCGATGTGGTTAAAGCTGGTGAGAAGCCACCTAAGCGTCAAAAATCTTAGGTTGCTAAGACTTAAGCGGGTAATTGTTCTTTTGTGAGTAAGAAAACGAACTGATTACCCGATTCCACTTCTAGCCATGTGAATGGCACGTCAGGGTAAGCTTCAAGAAGTGCATCGCGGTTATGACCGATTTCTACAATCAATAAGCCACCATCATTCAGATATTTCCCAGCTTCATTGAGTAAAGTATGGGTGTGATCTAAACCATCCGTTCCGCTCCCCAACGCGATTTGTGGCTCATTGCGATATTCTTTTGGCAGCAATGCCATCGATGGGGCATCTACGTAGGGTGGATTGCTAATAATTAAATCGTAAGTTTTGCCGGCAAGTGCTGTGAACATATCAGATTGAATCGCGGTGATTTGTTCTTCTAAGCCGTAGTTTTTGATGTTGATGTTAGATACAGCAATCGCATCAGGTGAGATATCCACCACATCCACAGCAGCATTTGGGAACGCGTGCGCGAGCAATACGCCTAAACAACCGCTACCCGTGCAGATATCTGCGGCACTTTCCACCATTTCTTGGTATTCAATCCAGGGGTGTAAGCCGTTTTCAAGTAATTCGGCAATAAATGAACGTGGCACAATCACGCGTTCATCCACGTAAAACTTAAAGCCTCTTAACCAAGCTTCACGTAACAAGTAAGCGGTTGGTATGCGGTCTGTGACGCGGCGCTCAATCAGATGCGCCAGATGCTTGGCTTCATCTCTCGTCACACGCGCATCTAAGAAATTATCTAGGGTATCTAAAGGCAAATGCAGCGCACTCATCACAAGCCAAACGCTTTCATCATAAGCATTGTCGGTGCCGTGACCAAAAAACACTTCCGCCTCTTCTAAGCGGCTCATGCTAAAACGCACCCAATCGCGAATAGTGAATAATGCTTCTGTGATGTGATTAGGTGTCATGTTGGTCTTTCGATTTTTTGTTTGGTTTTTTCGCACTTGAGAGAAGCCATATCAGGCCGCCCGCAACGATGAGTACGATAATCAGTTCCATGCTCTATTAAGCTAAAAGTAACTTCTCAAGCGTGATGCGATAAGTATCTTTGAGCGGCTCAATATCAGCCACAGCAACGCACTCGTTGAGTTTGTGAATAGTCGCGTTAAGCGGCCCAAACTCAATTACCTGTTTGCAAATGTCGGCGATAAAACGACCATCTGATGTGCCACCAGTCGTTGATAGCTCAGGACTGACGCCATAGCATTCTTGAATGGCTTCAGCAATCGCTTCCACCAAATTACCTCGAGGCGTGATGTAAGGCGGGGAGTACTCCCAGTCCAAGTCGTAATTAAGTTCGTGTTTGTCCAAAATGGCGTAAACGCGCTCTTTTAGATTTTGCTCAGTGCTAGCGGTTGAAAAGCGGAAGTTAAACAAAATTTCCACTTCGCCCGGCACCACGTTGGTTGCACCGGTGCCGCCGTTCATGTTGGAGATTTGCCATGAGGTCGGCGGGAAGTATTCGTTACCATTATCCCACACGGTATCCACCATATCTTTAATCGCTGGTGCGACCATGTGGATGGGGTTTTTTACCAAGTGTGGATAGGCGATATGGCCTTGCACACCTTTTACCACCAACTTACCTGAAAGTGAGCCGCGACGACCATTTTTAATCATATCGCCCACAACTTTGTTAGATGTTGGCTCGCCCACAATGCAGTAATCAAAATGTTCATTCCTTGCTTTGAGGGCTTCAACCACTTTTACTGTACCATCAATAGCTACACCTTCCTCATCAGAGGTAATGAGTAAGCCAATAGAGCCTTGATGATCTGGGTGTGCTGCAACAAAATCTTCAATCGCGGTAATAAACGCCGCACATGACGTTTTCATATCTGCAGCGCCACGGCCATAGAGCATGCCGTCTTTAATCGTTGGCTCAAAAGGCGGCGTATGCCATTTATCTACAGGACCAGTAGGCACAACGTCAGTGTGGCCTGCAAATACAAGCAGTGGGCCAGCAGTACCGCGACGTGCGTAAAAGTTATCAACATCACCAAAGCGCATACGCTCAATTTTGAAACCTAACGGTTCCAAACGGCTAATCATCAACGCTTGGCACCCTGCATCTAGCGGAGTGTTTGATTGTCGTGAAATTAAGTCTTTAGCTAATTCTAGCGTTTTGCTCATATAAATAACTTTTAAGGTGTTAAGAGTTGTTGGTATTTGGATTCATCAAAGCCTAAAGCCAGCAGGGTGTCATCTTTGACTAATAAAGGCCGCTTAATCACGGAGGTCTTAGTCATCATCAATTGCGTCGCGCTTTCGTTATCTGTGATAGCAGCTTTTTCTGCGTCGCTTAAGTTGCGCCAAGTCATACCTGCACGGTTCACTAATTTATCCCAAGAGCTTTGCGCCAGCCATTGTTTAATCGTGGCTTCGCTGATACCCAGTTTTTTGAAATCATGAAATTCATAAGCGATACCGTTCTCATCAAGCCAAGTGCGGGCTTTTTTAACGGTATTGCAATTTGGAATGCCGTAAAGTTTCATGTGGGATATTTTAACAGTAAAAGCAAGGCTATAAAGCAAAACAGCCCACTAAGGGGCTGTTTGATTATTCGGCGAAAATGAATTAAATGCCGCGCAATAATTCGTTAATGCCAACTTTGCCTAACGTCTTTTCATCTACCTTTTTAACGATAACAGCGCAGTAAAGGCTATAGCTGCCGTCTTTAGAAGGTAAGTTGCCAGAAACAACGACTGAGCCTTTTGGCACGCGGCCGTAAGTCACTGAGCCTGTTTCGCGGTCGTAAATTTTTGTAGATTGGCCGATGTAAACGCCCATTGAGATTACGCAGTTATCTTCAACTACAACACCTTCAACCACTTCAGAACGTGCACCAATAAAGCAGTTGTCGCCAATGATTGTTGGACCAGCTTGAACTGGCTCTAATACGCCGCCAATACCTACACCACCTGACAAGTGAACGTTTTTACCGATTTGTGCGCATGAACCAACCGTTGCCCATGTATCCACCATTGTACCTTCGCCAACGTAAGCACCGATGTTAACGTATGAAGGCATTAACACTGCATTTTTGCCAATGAATGAACCGCGACGAACGATAGCGTTTGGCACCACGCGGAAACCGCCAGCCTTGAAGTCTTCTTCTGTGTAATCAGCAAATTTTGGTGGTACTTTATCGAAATATTGTGTGCAACCGCCATCCATTAATACGTTGTCTTGTAAGCGGAATGAAAGTAATACCGCTTTTTTGAGCCATTGGTGTGTTTCCCATTCTTGGCTGTCACCCTTGCGTGAAGCAACGCGTAATTTACCTGCGTCTAAATCAGCTAATACGTTAGCAATCGCTTCTTTAAGCTCTGCTGTTGCATTGCTTGGATTGATGTCAGCGCGACGCTCAAAAGCGTCTTCAATGATGGTTTGCAATTGGCTCATGAATAATTCCGATAGTTTAAAAAATAGTGAAAATAAATTAAGTGCGGCATTTTACCTGAATGATGGAGGTAATGCGCTTATTTGCTCATTTTTGCTTGTTCGTAAAGTGGCATCACGGTTGGGATGAGTTTAGATAAGTCATCAATACGTGTTTTGTCAGAAGGGTGGTCGCTTAAAAACTCAGCAGGCTTTTTGCCGCCAGATTGCGCCATTTTAGTCCAAAGGCTAATTGCTGCATTGGGATTGTAACCAGCACGGGCGGCTAACTCCAGTCCCATGCGGTCAGCTTCTGTTTCTTGTGTGCGTGAGTTTGGGAGCGCAAAAAAGAGTTGTGTGCCCATCGCTGCACCGCCTAAAGCTAAGCCTGTTGCTGCATTTTTCTTGGAGCCAATCACCGCTGCTAGCAAGGCTAAGCCTCCTTGCTGGGCATAAGCGAGTGACATGCGCTCGCGACCATGTTCACGAAGCGCATGGGCAATTTCGTGGCCAATCACTGCCGCCAATTCATCATCGGTGGCTTTTAGCTTATCAATGAGCCCAGTAAATACCATGATTTTACCGCCAGGCATGCAATAGGCGTTTACCTGGTCGTTCTTTTCAACGTTGACTTCCCATTTCCAATTGGCTGCATCAGCACGGTAGACTGGTGTTTGTTTGATGAGGCGGTCTGAAATTGCGCGAACACGCGCCAACACAACAGGGTCAGTGTTAAGCGTTTTTTTGTCGTTAGCCGTTTTGAGTGTTTGAGAGTAGCTCGCCAAAGACATGCTCTCCACTTGCTTGCTAGAAAGCATCATAAATTGACTGCGTTCTACACCTACTGCACCTTTGTTAGTGGTTGTTGCACAACCTACTAATTGGCTGGTGATAAAAGCAGCGAGTAAAAAAATATAAATTTATTGCTTAAGCGTTTCATTTTGTAGTTTATTAGTCTTTAGTTGTTAGAAACTTACCTGTGAACCAAGTTCAACAACTCGGTTAGGAGGTAGTTTAAATTGGTTAGTAATGGTTTCCGCAGATCTAAATAGACCGATAAAGATCTTCTTACGCCAGAAAGCCATCTCTGGACTTTCGCAAGCAATCAGAATCTCTTTACCTACGAAGAATGATGTATCCATTGGATCTAGCTCTAGACCTTGAGCAGCACATAATTCCAAATCGCGCGGTAAATTAGGTTCATCTTTAAAGCCGTAATTGACGGTGACACGATAGAACTCATGAGGAAGTTTCTCTACCAGGACCAACTCTTCTTTAGGTGCGTGAGGGAAATCCGAGAATTTCACTGTCAGTATCACTACTTTTTCATGCAAGACCTTGTTGTGCTTGAGGTTGTGCAACATAGCATGTGGAACGCCATCGGGGTTGGGCGTCATGAATAAGGCAGTGCCCGGCACGCGTGCTGGCGGATGTTGGCCTATTGCTTCAATAAAAGGGTTTAGCTCCATCGCTTCATTTTTTAGATGTTTATAAAGCAATGAGCGACCTGTTTTCCAAGTAATCATTAAGGTGTAAATTAAAATGCCAATGATTAATGGAACCCATCCGCCATCTGGGATTTTGAGTAAGGTTGCACCAAAAAATGCAATGTCGACTGATAGGAAAATAAGAATTAATAAGCCAGTACGGTATTTGCCCCAACCCCAAATTTTGTAGAAAACAAAGCCTGCAAGTAGGGATGTAATGACCATGTTCCCGGTTACTGCGATACCGTAAGCTGCAGCTAAATTACCTGATGATTTAAACCCGACGACCAATGCCATGACAGCTAACATTAGGCCCCAATTGATACGAGGCATGTAAATTTGGCCTTCTTGACTTTCAGATGTGTGTTCAACGTGCATACGTGGAAGGTAGCCAAGTTGTAATGCTTGTCGTGAAATTGAATAAGCGCCAGTAATGACGGCCTGTGATGCAATTACCGTCGCAACGGTTGCTAAAATAATCATAGGGAAGAGCATCCATTCAGGTGCGAGTAAATAGAATGGATTTTTGATTGCTTCATGGTCACTGAGTAAAAGGGCGCCTTGTCCAAAGTAATTTAAAATCAAAGCAGGTAATACAAGCAAGGTCCAGCCAAGTCTTACTGGCGCACGCCCAAAATGGCCCATGTCTGCATACAGCGCCTCGGCGCCAGTCACACACAAAACAACGGAGCCTAAGGCTACAAAACCAAGCCAAGGGTCGAGTTGGAAAAAGTGAATGCCGTAGATCGGATTGAGTGCATAAAGCACAGAAGGGTTTTGAATAATGCTATTAAAGCCAAGGGTTCCAAGCACGCCAAACCAAACAAGCATGATTGGGCCAAAAAAAGCACCAACGATGGCTGTACCTTTGCTTTGCGCCCAGAACAAACCGAAAAGAACTATCAGGGTAAAAGGAATGATGAGGGGATGAAGTGCCGGAGTGGCGATTTCCATACCCTCTACTGCAGAAAGTACAGAAATGGCTGGCGTGATAATGCCATCAGCGTAGAACATACAAGCACCTAAAATACCAAGTAGCATAATGCCGTGTTGTTCTTTTAGATTGTTGCCGGTTTTTCTAATTGCAAGCGCTAAAAGCGCCATGATGCCACCTTCACCGCGGTTGTCAGCACGCATAATAAAGGCAACATACTTGAGTGAAACAACCATAATTAACGACCAGGCAATTAAAGAAAGTATGCCTAGAATATTGGCTTCATTGAGACTAACAGGGTGTTTGCCTGCAGAGAAAATTTCGTGAATGGTGTAAAGCGGACTTGTTCCAATATCGCCGAACACAACGCCAAGTGCGGCTAGGGTTAATGTGGAAAGTTTAGTTTTATTGCCAGAGGGGGATGACATTAACAATTAGCTTTAAGACACAAAATAGTATTATCAATCAAGTTTGGCCCTAAACCAATAGCAGAATGATAATCGTCACTTAAGATAATGGCGATTATGTTGTTTTTGAGATAACAGCTTCTGCTTCGCCCACACCAAAAGTGAGGTTAATCGCATCGCCGGTCTCGATTTGAGCGCTGTTGTTAATGATCTGCCCATCTTTTGTTTGTGCAAAAGCATAGCCCCTTGTCAAAACAGCTTGAGGGTTGAGGTGATGTAAGTTTTGCTCAATTTGGCTAAGGTTCTTTTGTTGGCGTTGTAACTGTTGTTTGATGCTTAAATTGAATCTGTGACCAAGTTGCGCTAATTGTTTTTGTTGTTGAGTGATTTGTTGTGATGGAGACACTAGGCGGCGCCCCAAATAATCTAACATTTGCGCCCGCTGCATGATGCCATCTAAGCTATTTCTGTTGAGTTGCAAGCCTAGCTGTTTAAGTTTATTGAATAACGATTCGCGTGATGGTGATGCAATCTCAGCAGCAGCAGTCGGTGTTGCTGCGCGCGTATCAGCGACAAAATCACAAATGGTAAAGTCGGTTTCGTGCCCCACACCGCTAATGGTTGGAATGCGGCAGTTAGCGATCGCGCGTGCAACCACCTCCTCATTGAATTGCCATAAGTCTTCCATGCTGCCACCGCCGCGGCAAATAATCAGCACATCACATTCGTTTCGCGCATGCGCGCTATTAATCGCATGGGCGATTTGTGTTGCAGCACCTTTACCTTGAACGGGCGTTGGATAAATGATCACAGGAATGCTGGGCATGCGGCGTCTAAGCGTTGTGAGCACGTCATGTAATGCAGCCGCATCTGGCGATGTCACAATGCCGATTTGTTTGGGGTGTGTTGGAATGGATTGCTTGAAAGTAGGGTCGAATAAGCCTTCTTGTTGTAGCTTGGCTTTGAGCTTTTCAAAGGCTTCAAATAATGCTCCAGCGCCAGCGCGTTGCAAAAATTCAATCGTTAGTTGAAAGCTACCGCGCGCTTCGTAGAGGGTCACTAATGCACGCGCTTCGACTTTGTCACCTTCTTTTGGCACCCAGTCCAAATAACTATTGCGACCACGAAACATCACGCAGCTGACTTGTGCGCCGGCATCTTTGAGTGAGAAATACCAGTGACCAGAAGCAGCGCGGGTGAGGTTGGAGATTTCGCCCGAAACCCAAAACAGCGGAAAGCTTTGCTCCAGCACTTCTTTTGCCAAGCGATTAAGTTCGCTGACAGTGAGCACTTTTGGCGTAGCAATACTCGCTTGTTCTGTGTCTAACATTGGCTTTTATCCGTTACAATCTAGGCTAACTGGTTGCTCGTTATTATAAAGGATGAGCAGGCTGCTATTCGCACTGATTGGATTTAAATATGTTGAATAAAATACTTAACAGTCGCACCGCTTATTTATTAGGTTTTTTGGCGAGCTTTGGCTTGGTAGCTTTGGCTTTGGTGATTCAAACCCAATACAAATTAGAGCCCTGCCCGCTCTGTATTTCTCAGCGCATTGTGTTTATGGGCTTAGGCATATTGTTTTTAATTGCAGCGATTCACAATCCACAAAATCGGGCTTGGGTAAACTTACATGCCTTGTTGCAGACGCTTACTGCACTTGGTGGTGCTGGCGTGGCAATTCGCCATTGGTATTTGCAGGTGCATAAAGATGAAATGTTAGTGGATTGTGGTGTGGGCTTTGATTATATGTTCGATAACTTTCCGCTAAAAAAAGCGCTGACTTTAGTATTCCGTGGCACTGGTGATTGTGCGTCAATTGATTGGACATTTTTAGGATTAAGTATTCCGCAACTAGCCTTAATCGCTTTTGTGAGTATCGCAGCCTACGCTGTTTTATTAGCTAAAAAACGAATTTAGAAGAGATTTATGTATAAATATTTAGAAGATTTTGTTGGTAATACACCTTTAGTGAAATTAAAGCGTATGCCAGGCAATACCAGCAATACGATTTTGGTAAAGCTAGAGGGTAATAATCCTGCTGGCTCTGTTAAAGACCGTCCAGCGCTTTCTATGATTACGCGTGCTGAAGCGCGTGGCGATATTAAGCCAGGTGATACGCTGATCGAAGCAACTTCTGGTAACACAGGAATTGCTTTGGCCATGGCAGCGGCGATGAAGGGCTACAAAATGTTGTTGGTAATGCCTGAAAATCAAAGCATAGAACGTCGTCAAACCATGAAGGCTTTTGGCGCTGAATTATTGCTGACGCCTAAAGATGGCAGTATGGAATTGGCGCGTGATGTGGCGATGAAGCTACAAGCGGAAGGCGAGGGTATTGTGCTCGACCAATTCGGTAATCCAGATAACCCATTAGCCCATTATGAAGGTACCGGTCCTGAGATTTGGCGAGATACCGAAGGCAAGGTCACACATTTTGTTGCCAGCATGGGAACTACAGGTACGATTATGGGCACGTCTCGCTTCTTAAAAGAACAAAATCCGAATATCAAAATTATCGGCGTTCAGCCTGAAGAGGGTGCGCAAATTCCAGGTATACGTAAATGGCCTGAAGAATACTTGCCAACGATTTACAACGCCAACAATGTTGATGAGTTGATTTATGTGAGCCAAGCCAATGCTGAAAAAACCACAAGGCGTTTAGCGGCTGAAGAAGGCATCTTTGCAGGCATTTCATCTGGCGGTGGTTTATACGCGGCTTTACAGTTGTCTAAACAAGTTGAAAACGCAGTCATTGTTTCTATTGTGTGCGACCGTGGCGACCGTTATTTATCCACTGGCGTATTCCCGTCATGATTCCCACCCTAGTCTTCGACATTGAAACCATCCCCGATACGGATGGCTTAAAAGGCCTGCTTGGCTTGCCTGCTGAAACGTCTGCTGATGATGTAGCAAAGATTGCTTTTCATCAGCGTCGCCAGCATAACGGCAGTGAGTTTTTGCCTTTGCATCAGCACCGCGTGGTGGCGATTTCTTGCGTTCTGCGCGAAGGCGACACTTTTAAAGTCTGGTCATTGGGAGCGGCAAATGAGCCAGAAGGTCAGCTGATCCAACGCTTTTTTGATGGGATTGAAAAATACACCCCCAATGTGGTTTCTTGGAATGGCGGTGGTTTTGATTTTCCAGTGTTGCACTACCGCGGCTTGATTCATGGCGTGCAAGCTCCTCGTTACTGGGACATGGGTGAGGATGATAAAGAGTTTAAGTGGAATAACTACATCAGCCGTTACCATTCACGCCATACCGATTTAATGGATTTGCTCGCGATGTATCAAGGTAGAGCCAATGCGCCTTTGGATGACATGGCGCAGTTATGTGGCTTTCCTGGCAAGCTAGGTATGGATGGTAGTAAGGTGTGGGATGCCTATCAAAATGGCGAAATTGAAGCGATTAGGAACTACTGCGAAACGGATGTGGTGAATACCTATCTGGTGTATTTGCGTTTTCAATTGATGCGTGGTCAGCTCAACCAAGCGGCTTATGAGCGTGAGATTGCCTTGGTGCGCGACACCTTAAATGCAGACCCTGAGCCTCACTGGCAAGAGTTTATGGGCGCTTGGAAGCCTTAAGTATTTTTTATTCATCTTTTAAGTAGTGAAGTTTATCTGGCATGCGTTCTCGTAAAAAATTCAAATCTGAAAATCCTATTGGCACTGCCCGTATTGAATCCCTAGACCAAGAGGGTCGCGGCGTTGCGCATGTCGAGGGTAAAGCGATATTTATCCGCGGCGCTTTACCCAATGAAGTCGTGACGTATCAGTCGACACGTATTAAATCCAGTTATGAGTTCGCTGAAGTTAAATCAGTGTTAAAAGCCTCCAATTTGCGTGTCACACCAAAATGCCCGCACTTTGGAATGTGTGGGGGCTGCGCACTGCAACATTTGGATTTCTCGGCACAAGTGGCAGCTAAACAACGCTTGCTTGAAAATGATTTGCGCCATATTGGCAAAGTAAAACCAGAAAGCATGCTACCCCCAATTTATGGCCCGGCTTGGGGTTACCGTCACAAAGCGCGTTTGCGCGTGAAATATGTAGATAAAAAAGACCGTGTATTAGTTGGGTTTAATGAAAAAGCTACGCCATTTGTGGCGGATATGAATAGCTGTGAAGTTCTGCCACCACGCATTTCGGCTTTGATTGCACCGCTCCAAGACATGATTATTCAAATGAGTATTCGCGATGCCATTCCGCAAATTGAATTGGCGGTAGGTGAGCATGCGATAGTGTTGGTCTTCCGTGTGATGGAAACACCAAACGCCAAAGATGAAGCTTTATTTAAAGCATTTGCGGATAAATACGATGTGCAGGTTTGGACCCAGACTAAAGGCTTAGACACTGTTCAGCCTTTTTATCCATTGGATGGCGCAAAGCTCAGCTACTCACTGCCTGAGTTTGATCTCATGTATCCATTTAACCCTACTGAGTTTACCCAGGTGAATCCACATATCAATCAAGTGATGCTGCGCCGTGCGATGCAGTTGCTATCGCCGCAAGCGGGCGAAAAGATTGCGGACTTCTTCTGTGGGTTGGGTAATTTCACTTTACCGATTGCTCGCTCTGGCGCCACTGTGTTGGGGATGGAAGGTTTGGAAACGCTAGTGAGTCGTGCCCGTGAAAGTGCTGAATTGAATGACTTAGCTGACCAAGTGGAATTTACTGAGGCGGACTTATTCGATATGACGCCTGAGTTATTACAAGGACTGGGTCACTTTGATAAATGGCTCATTGATCCGCCACGTGATGGCGCAATGGCCTTGGTGAGCGCCTTGCCCAATGATGGAAGTTTCGGGCCAGAGCGTATGGTGTATGTGTCTTGTAATCCAGCGACATTGGCGCGCGACGCTGGTATTTTGGTCAATGAAAAAGGCTATCGCATGGTCGCGGCGGGCGTGATTAATATGTTTCCACATACCTCGCATGTGGAATCCATTGCCCTGTTCGAGCGCTAAAAGCATCTATGTTTAAAAAAGTCGGTTTTTTGTTTTGCTTGATTTACAGCTTAACCGCCTGTCATCAGCAAGCAGCCGATCAACGACAAGATATTCGTTTTGCAGTCGCACAAGCACCGATCAATCTAGACCCTCGCTATGCCACGGATGCCGCTTCTGCGCGCGTCAATCGTTTGCTTTATCGCTCCCTGGTGGGATTTGATACTAGCTCGAAACCCATCGCGGATTTAGCTAGTTGGCAGGCGGTTGGTCCAAGGCAATATCGCTTTAAGTTAGGCAGGGAAGGGCGTATTTTTCATGACGGTAGCCTATTAACAGCTCAAGATGTTCAGGCCACTTACGCATCTTTGTTGGTGCTTAAAGACTCGCCGCTTTCAGCTGAGTTTGCCAATATCAGTCGCATCCAAATACTGGATGACAATACTGTCGATTTTTACTTAAAAGAAGCTGATAACGCTTTTCCAGCCAAGCTCATTATTGGTATTTTGCCAGCGCGTCAAATCTCGCAAGGGCTTGATTTTAGCCATCATCCATTAGGCACTGGGCCGCTCGCGTTTGTCAGCTGGACAAACACTCTTCAGCTAAAACGTGTGGCAGATAGCCAAGTGATTACCTTGTTAGAAGTAAAAGACCCAACGGTTCGCATCCTTAAATTAATGCGCGGCGAGATTGATATTCTGCAAGGAGATTTGCCCCCAGAATTAGTGCGTTATTTAAAAGGGAAGCCAGATATTAAGGTGACTGAAAGCAACGGCGCCAACTTTTCTTACCTAGGATTTAATCTCCAAGATAAAACGCTGGCCAATCTTAAAGTGAGACTAGCAGTTGCGCATGCGATTAATCGCGATGTGATTATCCAGCAAGCCTTGATTGGTGGCACGCGCGCGGCGGGTGCTATCTTGCCGCCAGAGCATTGGGCGGGGAACGCAAGCCTTGCGTCTTACGCATATAACCCAGGGCTTTCAAGAGAGCTACTCAAGGAGGCGGGTGTGCAATTGCCGCTCCATCTTGTTTACAAAACCTCTACCGATGCCCAGCGTGTTCGTCTTGCCACAATAATGCAAGCGCAAATGGCTGAGGCGGGCATTGCGCTTGAGATTAAGAGTTTAGATTGGGGTACTTTTTTTGAGGATGTGAAGCAAGGTCATTTTCAATTGTTTGGGCTCACTTGGGTGGGCATCAATACCCCGGATATTTATGGCAAAGCATTTGGCTCTGATAATGCCCCGCCGAAAGGATTTAATCGTGGTCGTTTTAGCGACCCCCAGCTAGATGATTTGTTAGCCAAGCAGGACTGGAAAGCTGCCACGAAAATTATTCACCAACAGTTGCCTTATGTGCCCTTATGGTATGAAGGCCAGTTTGCAGCTGCGCGTGCTGATGTTAGCCAATACGCGCCAAAGCCCGATGGCAATTGGGATGATTTGGCGAACGTTGTTCGCACATCCAGCGCTAAAGTGCATTAGATTTTATAAATCAGGCATTCCAGAGTAAAATACTCAACTTATGCAAATCAACACCATCCCCGCCGTTAAACCAATCACTCAGTACCGTCCTTATTGGGCTAAGCGTTTTGGCACGTCCAAAATGTTACCGATGAGTCGTGAGGAAATGGATGATTTGGGTTGGGATAGTTGCGACATTATTTTAGTGACCGGTGATGCGTACATCGACCATCCTAGCTTTGGCATGGCGCTAGTTGGACGTTTACTTGAATACCAAGGTTTCCGTGTGGGGATTATTGCCCAGCCTGATTGGTCAGATGCTGAAGCCTTCAAAGTCTTGGGTAAGCCTAATCTTTACTTTGGGATTACGGCGGGCAATATGGACAGTATGGTGAACCGCTATACCGCTGACCGTAAGATACGTTCTGACGATGCTTATACGCCAGATGCAGTAGCAGGTAAGCGCCCTGATCGTGCCGTACTGGTCTATTCGCAGCGTTGCCGTGAAGCGTTCTCTGACGTGCCTTTGGTCATCGGTAGTATCGAAGCGAGTTTGCGCCGTATCGCCCATTATGATTATTGGTCTGACAAGGTAAGGCGCTCGGTCTTGGTGGACTCTAAAGCTGATATTTTGCTCTACGGCAATGCTGAACGTGCATTAATTGAGCTCAGCCACCGCTTGGGTAAAGGCGAAAATATCGCTGATATTACCGACATCCGTGGCACTGCATTTTTACGTAAAAAAATCCCAGAAGGTTGGCAAGAAGTTGCATCTACCAACTTAGATCGTCCTGGTAAAGTGGAAGCGCCGATTGACCCCTATGAAATGAAAATGGGCGCTGGTACTAGCTGTGAGACTGAGGCTAAAAAAGACGAAGTTGCCTTACCAGAAGGCACACAAGCGGTGCAAATTGTTCGTAAACCTAAAGCGGATCGTGCTTTTCAAGTGGTACGTTTGCCTAGCTTTGAGGAAGTAGCAAAAGACCCTGTGCTATATGCGCATGCTTCTCGTGTGCTGCACTTGGAGGCAAACCCTGGCAATGCCCGTGCGCTTATTCAAAAGCATGGGGATCGCGAAGTGTGGCTCAATGCGCCGCCCATCCCGCTCACCACCAAAGAGATGGATTACGTTTACGACTTGCCTTATGCACGTAAGCCGCATCCCGTTTATGGCGATGCCAAAATCCCTGCGTGGGAGATGATTCGATTCTCGGTCAATATTATGCGTGGCTGCTTTGGTGGTTGTACCTTCTGCTCGATTACTGAGCATGAGGGCCGTATTATTCAGAGCCGCTCCGAAGAAAGTATTTTGAAAGAAGTGGAAGAGATTCGCGACAAGGTCGATGGTTTCACCGGCGTGATTTCAGACCTGGGTGGTCCAACTGCCAATATGTACCGCATGGCTTGCAAGTCTCAAGAGATTGAAAAGTCATGCCGTAAGCTTTCATGTGTTTATCCTGGTATCTGTGAAAACCTCAACACCGACCATTCGGCTTTGATCCAGCTTTATCGCAAAGCGCGTAACCTCAAGGGCATTAAAAAGATTCTTGTGGGCTCTGGTCTGCGTTATGACTTGGCGGTGACTTCGCCTGAGTATGTCAAAGAGCTGGTGCAAAACCATGTGGGCGGCTACTTAAAAATTGCCCCTGAGCATTCTGAAGAGAATGTGCTCTCTAAAATGATGAAGCCAGGCATGGGCGCTTACGATAAGTTTAAAGAGATGTTTGAGCGCTTCTCAAAAGAGGCCGGCAAACAGCAGTACTTAATTCCGTATTTCATTGCGGCTCACCCTGGGACGACAGATGAAGATATGCTCAATCTTGCGCTCTGGCTCAAGAAATATGACTTTAGGCTAGATCAAGTTCAAACCTTTACACCAACGCCAATGGCGATGGCAACGGCCATGTATCATTCAGGTAAAAACCCACTGCGTAAAGTCACGGATGACAGTGAAGAAGTGCCTATCCCTAAAGCCGGTGGCGTGCGCCGTTTGCACAAAGCATTTATTCGCTACCATGATCCAAAAAACTGGCCCTTACTTCGTGAAGCGCTTAAAAACATGGGGCGTGCCGATTTAATCGGTAACGGTAAACACTGCTTGATTCCTGCATGGCAGCCGCTGGATAAAACACCGCCACGCCCTGTGCAGGTGGCGAGCAAAAAACGTTCAGCGCCAACGCCTGCTGCAGTCAAAGGTAAAAAGCTCGAAATAGGTAAGCCTTTCCGCCGCTCTCGGTAATCCGCAAAATTGAACCAGGGCGCGTGGCATT
The DNA here is from genome assembly GCA_903899965.1 of uncultured Methylophilaceae bacterium. Classification (GTDB taxonomy): domain Bacteria; phylum Pseudomonadota; class Gammaproteobacteria; order Burkholderiales; family Methylophilaceae; genus Methylopumilus_A. Next base: position 96,556 of record CAIULB010000009.1, read on the forward strand.
GGTCACATAGTGACTCATTCATGATTAAGGACTCAGCTGTGCGTTCATTCCTCTCTAAAGTCTCATTCGCGGTGATTCTTTTCACCGCCTCTCAAATCGCACTTGCGGCTGATAACGGTCTGCTTTGGAAGTTAGAGGCGCCTAGCGGTAAAGTCAGTTACTTGCTCGGCACCATGCACACAGACGACCAGCGCGTGACCGAGTTTTCACCAAAAATCACGGAGGCTTTTAATAAAACGGAAGCCTTTATGATGGAAACCTTACCACCGCGCAATCCTTCGATTTTTATGATGAAGCAAGGCACGGTGGCTGAGCTCCTCACGGAAAAAGAGTTTGACCAAGTGCGTGAGTTGGCAGATTTTCATTCCATGCATATCGAAGCCGCCATGCACATGAAGCCTTGGTTACTCGCAGTCATTTTTGATTTGCCTAAACCCAAAGCGCTTTATTCCATGGATGAGCTGTTGATGGCAAAAGCGGAGGAGCAGGATAAGAAAATTATTGGCTTAGAAAAAACCAGCGAGCATTTTTCAGTATTAGATGCCGTGAGTATGGACGACCAAATGGTCATGCTGCGTGCCGTGCTCAAGCGAAGCCAAACAGATAAAGAGCGTGATTATGAAAAGCTACTCAAGGCCTATCAGTCAGGCGATTTAAAGAAAATCATCGATTTAGACGACAAAATCACAGGCGGCATGTTGCCCAAAGTGGTTTGGGAAAATATGCGCGTTAAGCTTATTGATGAACGCAATGCAGGCATGGCTGAGGGCTTGGTATCAGAGGCAAAGGATAAGGCTGTATTCGCTGCAGTGGGTGCATCGCACTTGGCGGGTGAGGGCGGTATATTGGGTCGATTACGCGGTGCTGGGTTTACGGTGACAGCGGTCAAATAAAGCCAACATACATTTAATAAAAAAAGCGCAGTGGAGTTTCCAGTGCGCTTTTTTATTGCTGATGACTAGTTTGATTGATTTGGATAAATTAATTTATCCGTTTCAAAGCCAAGTTCTTTGGCTTTAGCAGTTAATTGCTGTTTCACAATGTAAGACATTTGCGGCGTACGAGAGAGTATCCACAGGTAATCTTTTCCGCCAGTCACTAGCGCATATTGATAGCCTGGTTTATCAAGCTCGACAATGGTGTAAGCCCCATAAAATGGGCCAAAGAACGATACCTTTAAGCGCCCAACATCGGGCATTTCTACAAAATAGGCTTTGCCGATGGCTTCATTCCACTTTTGCTTTTTGGTATCAAAGCCATGATTCACTACTTTTAAGCCGCCATCTTCGCGGAAACTATATTCCGCATACACCTTATCCAATCCACGTTCAAAGCTATGGTCTAGGCGGGCGATTTCATACCAAGTGCCTAGGTATTTATCTGCCTCAAAGCCTGTAATCGCCTTGTATTTAGCATCGTCGCCAGTGCAGGCAAGCAGCACCAAGCAAAGTAACAAGTAAAGTTTTTTCATCATGACTTTCCCCTTTAATTAACGACCGCGTCCGCCGCCGCCAGTGTGTCCGCCGCGACTGCCACCATTGTTACGGTTGGCGTTGCGTCCCGCATTTGGGTTAGGGCCTCTGTTTTGTGGTTTAGGCGCAAATAAAGCAGGTTGTGGCATGGCTTGGTGTCTTGCCGCTTCTGACATATTTTTTGAGGATTGGTTTTGCGGTGCAGCTCTATTGCCATCAGTAGGTGCTTTATCCGTGCGTTGGCCTTGTGGTTTGTTGCGGCTGTGCTGTGGTTTACCTTGCGCTGGCTTACCGCCATTTTGCGGACGACGTTGTTGTGGTCTAGGCGCGCGCGGCGCTTCTGGTTCAGCCTTTTCTGGTTGAACCCAGCCATCAGCAGGCACTTTTGGAATCTCACGTTTAATGAGCTTCTCAATGTCTTTGAGTAGTTTTAATTCCTCACGATCCACTAATGAAACAGCAGCGCCACTGCTGCCTGCGCGGCCAGTTCTGCCGATGCGGTGCACATAGTCTTCAGGTACGTTAGGTAACTCAAAGTTAATCACTTGTGGCAATTGATCGATGTCTAAACCACGCGCCGCGATGTCGGTTGCCACCAACACGCGCACGGTACCGTCTTTAAATTGGGCCAGGGCTTTAGTCCGAGCCCCTTGGCTTTTGTTGCCGTGAATCGCTGCCGCCTCAATGCCGTCTTTGACGAGTTTCTCAGCAAGGCGATTGGCGCCGTGCTTGGTGCGGGTAAAAACAAGCACTTGTTGCCAGTCGTTATGCTTAACTAAATGGCTCACAAGCTCGCGTTTAAAGCTTTGGCTAATCATGTGAACTGTTTGCTCAACGAGTTCTGAAGCCGTATTGCGACGTGCGACCTCTACGAAGCCAGGATTGTTAAGTAGGCCATCTGCCAGCGCTTTGATTTCATCAGAGAACGTAGCTGAGAAGAGTAAGTTTTGGCGTGCCTTTGGCAGTAAAGCCAAGATTTTTTTGATGTCGCGGATAAAGCCCATGTCGAGCATGCGGTCCGCTTCATCTAGCACTAAAATTTCAACGCCTGATAAGTCCACTGCTTTTTGGTTAGCGAGGTCGAGTAAGCGACCTGGCGTTGCCACCAAGATATCGAGTGGTTTTCTTAAGCGCGACATTTGTGGGTTGATGTTCACCCCACCAAAAATGACTGTTGAAGTGAGCGATAAATACTTACCGTACGTTTTAACGGACTCTTCAATCTGCGCGGCAAGCTCGCGTGTTGGGGTTAGCATCAAGCAACGTGGGCGACCTTTGCCTAAATCGGCAACAGGCTTTTGGCTCAAGATATGCAAAATAGGCAAAGTAAAACCAGCGGTTTTGCCTGTGCCTGTTTGTGCGCCAGCGAGTAAATCACCGCCCGTGAGGACTTGTGGAATCGCTTGCATTTGAATTGGGGTTGGGGTGGTATAACCCGCGTCGCTAATGGCGCGGAGAATAGGTTCTGCTAAGCCTAAATTATTAAAA
>CAIULB010000010.1 GCA_903899965.1 uncultured Methylophilaceae bacterium
CCGCCAAATTTCTTTGTCAATACAGTCGTAATCGCTGCTGTTAATGTTGTCTTACCATGGTCAACGTGTCCAATTGTGCCTACGTTAACGTGTGGCTTGGTACGTTCAAATTTGCCTTTTGCCATTTTTTTCTTCCTTTAACTGACTTTATCAAGTTAAGTTTAGGTGCACATGAGTACGCAAATTCATAACGCACCACCGTAATACCAGCACCGTACGTGGTGCCCATGGCGGGAATCGGACCCGCGACCTCTCCCTTACCAAGGGAGTGCTCTACCACTGAGCCACATGGGCGCTAATATTCTTTAAAAGATTGACTTGAGTGGAGCGGGGTACGGGAATCGAACCCGCGGCTCTAGCTTGGAAGGCTAGGGTATTACCATTATACGAACCCCGCAATCGAGGCTAGCTCGGCAATAAAAGCCTTCACTTGGCTCCAATTACTTCAAATCAAACAATTTAAATTCTTGGTTTAAAATACATTGGTGGAGGGGGAAGGATTCGAACCTTCGTACTCTGAGAGAACGGATTTACAGTCCGTCGCCTTTAACCACTCGGCCACCCCTCCAAACCGAACCCAAGATTATGCAGATATTCTTGGGCGCTGTCAATCCTAAAATTGACTATTAACTAGACTTTCAAAAACGTGCAATCTACGTCATTTAAGGTTTGTAGGCTTAAGCTCTGGATAGGCTTTAACATAAATCGCCAAATCAGGATCCAAAGTATCCCAATTAATAGTTTTAGCTACCATCTGATAGATGAAATTAACGATTGGATTTTCGTGCTGGCAATAGTTACTTAAAGGCACCATTTCATTACCCAGCTCGATTTTTGGTGCATAGCCAGTTTGACCACTTTGGATTGATGTGGCCCCTACGCTATAAGACCACTCAACAGCCGCATCCCAAAGTCTAAAATACAAGAACCATTCTTTGGGCTGACTATAATCAATCCCAATAAACTTATTCACCACATGCTCGCCTAGCTTGAAGCACAGCATAAAAGACAGCATTTCTTTAGATTCATTTTTACGCAAAATCACATAATGTGAATTTTCATATTGTGATATTTGATCAAAGAACGCTCTATTCAGTTGCTCAAACTTTGTATTACCTTTTTCATAAGTCTGCCAAAACAAGCTAAAAATCTCTTCCATTACAGCTTCACTGGGTTGCGAAACAATCTCAACTTGAACAGGCGCCTCATTGGCTTGCTTCATTTTCTTTTTTATCTTGTTGCGACGCGACGCCTTAAGCGATGCAATATAGTCATTCTTATTTTTACCATCTAAATGCAAGCTTGTGCCCGGGAAACTCACCAGATGAAACAAGCCATCATTTATTAACAAAGGAACTAACGAAGCTTGCTGCTCTTTCGCAAAATCTTTCCAGACGCGCATGGAGGCGCCCAGCTCATTAGCCTTAATCCGCATAGATTTATTAATGCTTGCAAAAATCTCTGGGGAATTAGCACCCTCTACAAGACCAACACGCCCCTCATCACTACAGGGCGACCCAATAAAAAATGTACGCTGATAAAGCAGCGCAGGAAAAGCCTTGCCCAAGATATTAAAAATTGGAACTAATGCCGGCGGGATTACCAAAGTAATCGGCACATCCATTAGAAATGCTGGCGCAATTGCCACAGCCTTATCGTTATATGAAACCAAGCCATACATGAATTTAAATTGCGCATCCAACCCTGCTCGCTCAAGCGCTGCGTACCACCACTTACCTTCATAAGGCGCAGCAAAGCATTCCTGCCACAAAGCATCAGGAATATCTTCTACGGATTGATGCCAATGGATTTTATACATGTGCTACTTGCTCCGATATAACGTCGCATATTCTAGCGAAATCTCTTTCGCTCAACCAAATGCAATTAGTGATAATAAAAGTGTGTGAGGCAAATATCTGCGCATTGGGAATTTTGCAATTTTCAAAATAAGGTGCTAAATAATCATAATCTTTTAGGGCATGAATAAACAACCGCCCAACACCCAAGCCTTTATCCCATAATCGCTCAAGCACTTTATCCCGCATCGATTCAGATGGCATTTGAACAATAAAAAATGGCCAAACCCCCTCTCCGCCCTCTGCATCAAGAACAACGCTAATGCTTGGAATCATAGTTAATTGCGCTAAACGCTTTTCAGCTATTTTTTTGGTTTTCGCAATAAAATCTGGCAGCCTGTCTGCAGCGCTAGCGCCTACCATCTTTCGCCAAGCACCAACTTTGTGTAAGGGAAAATCAAAAGAACAGTCATCCCCTACCGCCTGAATTAAATTACCGCGCTTCAACTTATTACGCAAATGGCGCCCAAACGCCAATCCCATCCCTACTGGCCGATAGAGTAAATAGTACGCAACCAACTCAATGGCTCGACGTAATTCCAACAAATAATGACGAGGTAAATTATTACTGACTCGACGTAAAGCATCTCGAATTTGTTCGTTCCCACTCACGACCACCCCACCAGAAAATATAGTGAGCCCTTTTCCAACACCCAAACTATAAAATCCAATATCGCCAAACGTACCAAGCGATTTATGGTGTAACTTAGCCCCCAAGGATTGAGCAGCATCCTCAATCACATACGCACCAACACTTTTAGCAATAGTGATTGTTTTTTCAACATCGGAAACTCGCCCAGCAAGATGCGTATGAACTACCGCCAATGTCTGATGATTAAGAACGGACTTAAGAGATTTTTCACAATATCCAAAGTGCTCAGACTGAGAATCCACAAGCACAGGAATAAGTTTGGCTTTGATCACGGCCAACGCAACCCAAGGACATGTGTAAGCACTAATAACCACATACTCTCTATCACATAGCATCTTAAGCGCCTCAAGCGCGACAACTAATGCAGCAGTACCCGAACATTCAATTTGAACCTCATCAACACCTATAAATGATGCTAATTTTTCTTCAAGCGAAATTCTAGATTTTTGGGAGAATAGGGATGGAATAAAATCGCGCCAAGAAAGCGCTAAACCAGCTGTAGGAGCGGCTTCAGTGAACTTCATCATTTTCATGCTCAGCCTCACTAAAGCTCAAACAAACAATACCAAGCACAATGAGCAATGCTCCAACTATCTGCATGGGAGCTAATCTATCTCCAAAATAAACTGCTGAAACAATTAACACCAAAACCACTTCCAAGTGTGAAGCTGCAAATGCCGGTCCAACTGGCGCATGTTTAAGTAATGTCATCCAAGCGATAAATGAGCCTAAATAACCAAGAACCGCACCATAAATCCAAGGCTGAGAAAAAATTGATAGGAACCACTCCAACTGCATGGCGAACTCACCGCCGTGATTTGATGCAAGCTTAAAAGAAATTTGAGTAAGCGTATCGCATAACATCAATGCTGAAAAACCAAGAATATAAAACTGCAGCTTCTTCATGCGTAAATGCCCACAAAGATTACACCGACAGTAATCAATGCCATACCCAGAAGACGCATACGATCCAATTTTTCCTTGAAGACCAATCGACCAGCAATGACAATTGAGACCATATTAATCGCACCAAGCAATACGCCTTGTGACAAAGAAAGCACTGAAAGGAATGCTAGCCAAACGACGAATTCGAGACAAAAACAAACAATGCCAACCCAAAGCGGGAAAGAGCCCAGCATGAACTTCCAACGTGCTAATTCGGTAGATTCTTTAGAGTCAGAAACCGCGGCAAACTTAAGCGCGACATGACCTACGGTATCGAGTGTTACATTGATAACCCAAATTAAAATCGCGATTGAGGACAATAGATTTAGCTTCGGGTGATTAAGGGGGTGGTGCCGAATGTCGGAATCGAACTGACGACCTTCGCATTACAAGTGCGCTGCTCTACCAACTGAGCTAATTCGGCAAGTACTAATTAATCAACTACATTTACAACGGACGCTATTTTACCAACTTTAGGGTGGGTTTTTTCACTTCCGATGAAATATTTTTTTCTGAAAAATCTATCTCATTGTTTTTATTTTGATTTTCGTCCTCTGGCAATACCTCAAAGAACATACCCTGTCCATTTTCTCGTGCAAAAATGCCTTTTACTGCACTAATTGGAACATACAAATTGTTTGAAACACCTGAAAAACGTGCTGAAAATGTCACCGCCTCGTTGGTAAAATGCAAATCTTTGGTTGCTGAAAAATTCAGATTCAAGACGATTTCACCATCTTTCACGTACGCCATCGGCACTTTTGTTTGCGCGTTCACTTCAACCAAGAGATGGGGCGTTAATTGATTATCAACGCACCACTCATGAATCGCCCTAATCATATAGGGCTTGGTTGAAGTCAATTCACTCATACTTATTTACGCATTGCCTTTTCAGATGGCGTCATCGCTTCAATATAAGCTGGACGTGAGAAAATACGCTCAGCGTATTTCAACAAAGGTGCTGCTTGTTTAGGCAACTCGATACCATAATGTCCTAGACGCCATAGCAAAGGAGCAATCGCCACATCTAACATAGAGAAGTCATCACCAAGAATGTATTCTTGCTTGCTAAACAAAGGCACGATTTGCGTTAAATTATCACGAATCGTTGCACGTGCTTTATCTGCCGCTTTCTGATTGTCAGACTCAAGGTCTTTAATGTGGCTAAACAGTTGCTCTTCAAAGTTGTGTAAGAACAAACGAGCACGAGCACGCATTACTGGATCAGCTGGCATCAATTGAGGATGAGGGAAACGTTCATCAATGTATTCATTGATAATGTTTGCTTGCTCCAACACCAAATCACGCTCAACTAAGACTGGCACAGTATTGTGTGGATTAATCACGGCTAAATCTTCTGGTTTATTAGCCAAGTCAACGTCAATGACTTGAAAGTCCATGCCCTTTTCGAATAATACAATACGGCAACGATGGCTATATGGATCGGTAGTGCCTGAATAAAGTGTCATCATAATTTTGGTTCCTCGCTTACAAAAGCAAAACGGGAAGCCAGCCGAATAGCTGACCTCCCGCTAAGTTGTTATTTTAGTGTATATCTTTCCAGAACTCTTTTTTCAAATAGTATGTCAGCACAAATAACAGCCCTAAAAAGGCCAGCACCAACAAACCTAAATTCTTGTCGCGCTCTTTGAATGGTTCAGCCATGAAGACTAAGTAATTAACTAAGTCTGCAATGGTCTCATCATACTCTGCTGGCGTCATGCTGCCTTGTTTCGCTAACACCAATTGATGAGATTCAGTTTTCTCGTCAATTTTTAATACCTGCTCACCTTGCAAGCTCCAAAGAACGTGTGGCATTGCAACTTTGTCATAAACCACGTTGTTCCAACCAGTTGGTCTTGTATCATCACGGTAAAAACCACGCAAATAGCTATAAAGCCAATCTGCGCCACGGGCACGAGCTTCAACCGACAAGTCAGGAGGGGTTGCACCGAACCATGCTTTTGCATCAGCTTTTTGAATCGTAACCGTCATGGTATCGCCAACTTTTTCACCAGCGAACATCAAGTTTGATTTAATTTGAGCATCCGTCAAACCAATATCTTGTAAACGGTTATATCGCATATAAGCTGCGCTATGGCAGTTTAAGCAATAATTCACGAACACTTTAGCACCGCGTTGAAGCGACGCTTGATTGCTAGGATCAATAGGTGCGTGATCTAACTCAACACCCTCATTTGCAATTGCCATCAATGGCAGTAGCAAAGCTAAAACCAATAAAATTTTAGTTTTCATTATGCTGTTACCCTTTCTGGCACTGGCTTAGTCTTATCTTTCTTGGTGTACCAAGGCATCAAAGCAAAGAATGAGAAGTAAACCAAACTAAAGACTCTCGCGACAACTGTTGCACGATCTGCACCGCCAACAATCCATGTCTCAGGTGAGAACTGACCCCATACGTTTGATGGCTCAGTGCCTAAATAACCCAAAATCAAGAAGCTCACAACGAAAGCCGCTAGCCACTTTTTGTACAAAGTACCACGATAGCGAATCGATTTCACTGGACTGCGGTCCAGCCAAGGTAAGAAAGCAAAGCTCACAACAGACAAGCCCATTGCAGCCACACCTGGGAATTGTGAATTCAAAATTGGCGGCACTGCGCGCAAGATTGAGTAGTAAGGTGTGAAATACCAAACTGGCGCAATATGCGGTGGCGTTTTCAATGGATCAGCCGGGATAAAGTTATTCGCTTCAAGGAAATAACCGCCCATCTCTGGCGCAAAGAAAATAATGGCTGAGAACACAATCAAGAACACAGAAACACCCACCAAATCCTTTACTGTGTAGTAAGGATGGAATGGAATGCCATCCAATGGGATTTTTGTTTTTGGATCTTTATGTTTCTTAATTTCAACGCCATCAGGATTGTTTGAGCCCGCTTCATGCAATGCAATCAGATGAGCAACTACCAAGCCCAACAACACAAGTGGCAATGCAATGACGTGGAATGCAAAGAAGCGATTAAGCGTTGCATCAGAAACAGTGTAGTCACCACGCAACCACAATGAAATATCCGGACCGATAAATGGGATAGATGTGAACAAGTTAATAATCACTTGTGCGCCCCAGTATGACATTTGACCCCAAGGCAATAGATAGCCAAAGAACGCTTCGCCCATTAACACTAAGAAAATGCCAACGCCGAACAACCAAATTAATTCACGCGGCGTTCTGTATGAACCATAAATCAAGCCACGGAACATATGAAGATAAACAACCACGAAAAACATGGAAGCGCCTGTTGAATGCATGTAACGAATCAAGCGACCCCATGAAACATCTCGCATAATGTATTCAACAGAAGCGAAAGCCAATGAGGCGTCCGGCTTGTAATTCATCGTTAAGAAAATACCAGTCAAGATTTGAAGAACCAAGACCAACAAAGCCAACGAACCAAAGAAGTACCAAAAGTTAAAGTTTTTTGGTGCGTAGTATTCAGTCAAATGTGCTTTTACGTTAGATGTCAGCGGGAAACGCTCATCCACCCAACCCAACAAATTAGTTGCAGCTTGCTGAAGTTTATTATTAGCCATTATGCAACTCCCTTATCGTCTGCACCAATCAGCAAAACTGAATCGCTAATGTATTTGTGCGGCGGAACAACCAAGTTAATTGGCGCTGGAGAGCCTTTAAATACACGGCCAGCCAAATCAAATTTAGAACCATGACAAGGACAGAAGAAGCCACCCGGCCAGTCAGCACCCATGTCAGCGCCCGTTTGTAGTTTTGGTGATGGTGAACAGCCCAAGTGCGTGCAAATACCAACCAACACCATGATATTGGATTTAATCGCACGCGCTGGATTCACACAGTAGTCAGGTTGCTGGCTTGTCACTTCCAATTTTGGATCAGACAATTTGTCGTCATGACTTGCCAATGCATCAAGCATCGCTTGGCTACGATTAACAATCCAAACAGGCTTGCCGCGCCATTCAACGGTAATCATTGAGCCCGGCTCAATTTTGCTGATGTCAGCTTCAACTGGAGCACCTGCAGCTTTAGCGCGCTCACTCGGCATCATACTTGTTACGAAAGGAACTGCGACAGCTGCTGCCGCCACCCCACCCGCAACTGAAGTTGCCGCAATTAGAAACTTGCGCTTACTTTGATCTACTTCATGATTCGCCATCACATGTCCTTAATTTCTAAACTACATTGACGCTATATTAAAATTTAACCTCTCATTTTACAGGTTTCAACTAAAAACTTAAACCCTTGGAGCCTTTAATTTATGCCTCATTCAACAAATTCATGCGGCAGCAAAAATCCATCAATCAAACTGGGTTATCGATATCAATAAAGTCATGTGCCAATCCGAACTGATTAGATAAATGTTCACCCAATGCTTTGACACCATAACGTTCAGTGGCATGATGCCCCGCAGCAATGTAAGCCACCCCTGACTCACGTGCCAAATGGACTGTCTGCTCTGAAACCTCACCGCTAATAAAAACATCCACGCCCAACTCAATCGCATCATTCATATAGCCCTGTGCTCCGCCAGTACACCAAGCTACATTTTTAATTGAACGATTTAAATCACCAATCACTAAAGGCACCCTACCGAGCTGATTGCCAATATGCTCAGAAAACTGGCTCAATGTTTGCAACTCACCCAAGCTACCTTGAGCAATTAAGCATTGGCTGCCAGAGTAATCTTGCACATTCAAACCCAACACTTTTCCCAACTGGGCATTATTTCCAAATTCTTGATGCGCATCTAGTGGCAAGTGATAAGCCAACAAGCTCATTTGATTATCCAGTAGAAATTTAATGCGATTGCGCTTCAAGCCAACTACGCAAGCGTCTTCGTTTTTCCAGAAATAACCGTGATGCACCAGCACAGCATCAGCCCCTGCCACTTTCGCAGCCTCCAAAAAATCCATGCTTGCACTAACACCAGTCACAATTTTTTTTATTTGTGACTTACCCTCAACTTGCAAGCCATTTGGGCAATAGTCGGTGAATCGCTCCACCTGTAAAATTTGTCGGGTATAATTTACTAATTGTTTTAATTCCATATTTTTTCCGAAATTGTTACGTTAGTTATTTTTAGCTGGTAAACCATATGAAGAAACTTTGGCTCATTTTCGCACAAACAGTCACTGTCAGCCTTGCTGTTGTTTTTATTGCGCAAATTTTTTACCCAAAACTCATCCACGCCAATATCCAATACATTGAAGACCACCTAACAAAAACCCCAGAGCAAAAAAATAGCGCGGGCTCATATAGCGACGCCGCCCAAAAAGCCATGCCATCAGTGGTGAATATTTTTACAAGCAAGAAAAACTCAAACAACCCGCATCAACAATTCCTAGATGACCCGCTATTAAAACACTTCTTTGGGGACCAGTCAGACGAGCAATCGCAACATGAAACCAGCCTTGGATCTGGTGTGATCGTCAATGAAAATGGCCTCATTCTCACCAACCAGCATGTGATTGAATCGGCCGATGAGATTCAAGTTGCATTGGAAGATGGGCGAACAGTTAAAGCGCATGTTGTTGGTTCAGACCCAGATACTGACCTTGCAGTTCTTAAAATTGATGTTAAAAATCTTCCTGCCATTACTTTTGCTGATGCCGAGAAAAACAAAGTTGGCGATGTGGTGCTCGCCATTGGCAATCCCTTTGGAGTTGGCCAAACCGTGACGCAAGGCATTATTAGCGCCCTTGGCCGCAACCATTTAGGCATAAGCACTTTTGAAAACTTCATTCAAACGGATGCTTCCATCAATCCTGGAAATTCAGGTGGCGCACTGATTGATGCAGATGGAAACTTAGTGGGAGTTAACAGCGCGATTTACTCTCGCAATGGTGGTTCTATGGGTATTGGCTTTGCCATCCCTGTTAGCATTGCCAAACAAGTAATGGAGCAAATCATTCGCCAAGGTAGCGTGACACGAGGTTGGATAGGAATTGAAGCTCAAGACATGACCGCCGAACTCGCCGAGTCATTCAAACTTAAAAATGCCCAAGGCTCTTTAATTGCAGGGATTATTAAAAACAGCCCCGCTGAGCGCGCAGGACTTAAAGCAGGTGATGTCCTATTAGAAATAAACGGACTTCAGGTGATTGACAGTAGCAATATGCTTGGGCTTATTTTTGAATTAAAACCCAACAAACAAGCGATATTGAAAATCGCCAGAAACCAAAAAGAGATTAATGTGCCGGTGATTATAGGTCGCAGACCTAAACTTGAAGCGAATTAGTCACTCGTGCGCGGTGCTAAAAACCTTGCGACAAAAATCCCAGCCTCGTACAAGAACCACAAAGGCACAGCCAACATAATTTGTGAAATCACATCCGGCGGCGTCAAAATTGCGCCGACAATAAACGCGCCGACAATCACGTAAGGCCTAGCTTCTTTTAATATCTCGACTTTAACGATATTAAACTTCACCAAAACCACCACAGCAATTGGCACTTCAAAAGCCAATCCAAATGAAACAAACATTGTTGTTACAAAATCCAAATAGCTACCGATATCTGTCATCACTGCAACTCCCTCAGGGGCTGATGCGGTGATAAATCCAAACAACACAGGAAAGACAGCAAAGTAAGCGAAAGCCATTCCAGCAAGGAAAAGCAAAGTGCTGGCGACAATCAACGGGCCTATAAAACGACGCTCATGCGCATAAAGCCCCGGCGCTACAAACGCCCAAGCTTGGTAAAGCGTGTAAGGTAACGAGACAACAATTGCGACTAAAGTAGAAACTTTCATTGGGACTAAAAAAGGCGTGGTGACCGCAGTGGCTATCATCTGGGTACCTGCTGGCATATGGCTTAACAGCGGCTGCGCCAGCCAAGTATAAAGCTCGTTTGAAAATGGTAGAAAAGCAATGGCGCAAACAACCAAACCCAAGACAATCTTAAGTAAGCGGTTTCGCAATTCAAGTAAATGCGAAATGAAAGTCTCTGTCACGCTCATTTGGACTTGGATTTTCTGATGGTTTTAGGCTTTGAGGCTGCGTTTGTTGCCGGCTTTGGATCTTCTAATTGGAGCTCAGTTTGAGCTTGAGGGGTTGCGCTTGGCGCGAGAATGCTGTTTTCTACTTGCTTAGATTGCGCCTGAATTTCTTGCTGCAATTTTTTGAGGTCTTCAAATTGCATTTCGCGCTCAACTTCAGACTTCACACTGTTAACATAGCGCTGCATTCGCCCTAACAATGCGCCTGCTGTGCGCGCTACTTTAGGAAGTCTTTCAGGGCCGATAACAATCATTGCAACAACGGCTATGAGCACCAGCTCTGAAAATCCTACATCAAACATAAATCAGTGTTTCGTTTTATCAATCACTTCAGCATCGATTGTTTCAACGTTGCGACCCTCTTCAGGCTTCACTTCATCCTTCATCGCGTCTTTGAAGTTTTTGATAGCACCACCTAAATCACCACCAATATTACGCAGTCTTTTTGTACCAAATACGATAAGTGCAATCACCAAGATAACAATTAATTCTTTAAACATGAGATAACTCCTAATTAAGTCTTGGGTAAGTTCGAGCCGCCGCCAAACACATGGATATGAATGTGAAACACCTCTTGTCCACCCTCACGGCCAGTATTAATCATAGTGCGAAAGCCCTTCAAGCCTTGCTCTGCAGCTAGCTTAGGTGCCAACAGCAGCATATTACCAAGCAAAGCCTGATAAGACGGCTCTACTGATGCGAGACTTTCAATATGTAATTTTGGGACAATTAAAAAGTGGATAGGCGCGATTGGATGGATGTCATGAAAAACGATGACATCGTCATCTTCAAAAATCTTTTTTGAAGGAATTTCACCTTTCGTGATTTTGCAAAAAATACAATCTGCGCTCATCTTTTCTAACCTTGTCGAATCTAGTCTTTAGGACGTGAGGCTTTTTCAGCAATACCAGACAAGCCTTCACGACGTGCCAATTCATCCAAAACATCCTGCGCACTCAATCCAGCTTGAGAAAGCATCACCATGGTGTGAAACCACAAATCAGCAGTTTCATAAATCAAGTCTTCTTTACTGCCATCTTTCGCAGCAATAATAGTTTCAGCCGCTTCTTCACCAACTTTTTTAAGGATGCTATTCATCCCTTTGCTGTACAACCTGGCAACATAGGAAGTTTGTGGGTCCGCGTCTTTTCTGCTTTCTAGCAACTCAGTCAACCGTTGAATGATGTCATTCATGTTTATAAATTTCCTCTGGATTTTTAATCACAGGTTTATCTGTTTTCCACTCACCATTTTCAAGCTTTTGGAAAAAGCAGTCATGACGTCCAGTATGACAGGCAATCCCACCTATCTGTTCAACCGTCATTAAAATAACGTCCTCATCACAATCCAAACGAAGTTCATGCACTTTTTGCATATGGCCTGACTCTTCACCTTTATGCCAAAGTTTGCCACGTGAGCGTGACCAATAAACAGCATGGCCTGTTTCAACAGTGAGCTGCAAAGCCTCTCGGTTCATAAAAGCAAACATCAACACCTGATTAGTGCCAAGCTCTTGGGCAATCACTGGCACCAAGCCATTAGTCCAGCTTACTTTATCTAGCCAGTTCACAGCCTAACCTCTATGCCGTGGTCACGCATATATTCTTTAGCTTGGCGTACAGTGTATTCGCCATAGTGAAAAATACTGGCTGCAAGCACGGCATCCGCGCCGCCTAATTTCACACCATCAACTAAATGCTGCAAATTACCCACACCACCAGAGGCAATAATCGGCACATCAACTGCATCGCTAATCGCTTTATTTAAGCCGAGATTAAAACCTATTTTGGTGCCGTCCCGGTCCATACTCGTCACCAGCAACTCACCTGCGCCTAAACTTACCATTTTGCGCGCCCATTCAACAGCATCCAACCCTGTTTCTTTGCGACCACCATGGGTAAATACCTCCCATCTAGGCTGGCCTAAAGGATCAACGCCAACTTGCTTAGCATCAATCGCAACAACGATACACTGTGATCCATAGCGGTCAGCTGCATCAGCAACCAATTGCGGATTCACTACTGCCGAAGTATTAATACTGACTTTATCAGCCCCTGCATTAAGTAAGCGACGCACATCTTCTACTTCACGAACGCCACCACCTACCGTTAACGGAATGAATACCTGCGAAGCGACTTCTTCAATAATATGCAGAATTAATCCGCGATTATCAGAACTTGCAGTAATGTCCAAAAAGGTTAATTCGTCAGCCCCTTGTTCGTCGTAACGGCGCGCGATTTCAACAGGATCACCTGCGTCACGCAATTCAAGAAAGTTAACGCCTTTTACGACACGACCATCAGTCACGTCTAAGCAAGGAATGATGCGTTTGGCTAACATTAACCGTTTAACTCATTTGCTAATGCTTGGGCCGCCTCAAAATTCAAGGTGCCTTCATAAATTGCACGGCCTGTAATCGCGCCCATAATGCCTTCGCTTTCAACAGCACAAAGCTTACGCACATCATCCAAATCGGTAATGCCGCCGCTCGCAATCACTGGAATAGTGAGTGCTTGTGCCAAGGCCACTGTTGCTTCGATATTCACGCCACTTAACATACCGTCACGACCGATGTCTGTATAAACTACAGCTTCAACACCATAGTCTTCAAACTTCTTGGCCAAATCAATCACATCATGACCTGTTAATCTAGACCAGCCATCAACTGCCACTTTGCCATCTTTAGCGTCCAAACCCACCATAATTTGACCTGGGAATGCATAACAGGCTTCATGCAAGAAACCTGGCGTTTTCACGGCTGCAGTGCCGATGATGACATAATCAATTCCACTATCAAGATAACGCTCAATCGTTTCTAAGTCGCGGATACCACCGCCCAATTGAATTGGGATCTCACCACGACAGGCTTCAACTATTGCTTTAATCGCACCTTCATTCACTGGCTTACCAGCAAAAGCACCATTTAAATCCACAAGGTGCAAACGCTTACCGCCTTGATCTACCCAATGGCGCGCCATGGCACCTGGATCTTCAGAAAATACCGTAGCATCTTCCATCAATCCTTGTTTCAAACGTACACAGTGACCGTCTTTTAAATCGATAGCAGGAATAATTAACATAATATAAAGGCTGTCTTACAAATTAAATGAGATTAATAAATTAAGACTTACCATTCCACTGAACAAAGTTGGATAACAACTGTAATCCAGCATGCTGACTTTTTTCTGGGTGGAACTGAACTGCAAAAATGTTGTTATGTGAAATAGCTCCTGTAAAAGTCCCAGGATATTCAGTCACGCCTGCAACTAAACTTGTATCATCTGGCTGCACATAATAACTGTGCACGTAATAGAAACGCTCACCATCAGGAATAGCTTGCCACATTGGGTGGGCTTGCTTTTGATAAATTTGATTCCAGCCCATGTGCGGCACTTTTAGCTTATTGCCATCTGCGTCATGCATCGCATCTGGAGCAAAGCGTTTTACCTGACCAGCCAAAATACCCAATCCGTTAGCATCACCCTCTTCAGAGTGCTGAAACAAAAGCTGTAAGCCAATACAAATACCAAGGAATGGTTTGGTCGCAGCACTTTGCACAATTGCATCATGCAAACCTCTAGACTCAAGTTCACGCATGCAATCTGGCATCGCACCTTGCCCTGGGAACACAACACGCTCGGCATCAAGAATGTCTTTAGCACTACTTGTCACGACGACGTTTTTATTGGGGGCAACATGCTCCAAGGCTTTTGAAACTGAGCGCAAATTGCCCATGCCATAATCTACTACTGCTATATCAATCATGATACTTTTCTGAAAATTTCGTCATCCATTCTTAACAAGCTGGACAACGAAAGTTTTGAGTAATTAACACTCAGACTTATAAAGTTCCCTTAGTAGAAGGCATAATACCTGCCATACGAGGATCTAATTCGGAGGCCATACGAAGCGCACGGCCAAATGCTTTAAATATTGTTTCTGCTTGATGGTGTGCATTGTCGCCACGCAAATTATCAATGTGCAATGTCACCAGCGCGTGGTTAACAAAACCTTGAAAAAATTCATGAATGAGATCCACATCAAAATCACCAATGCGAGCACGTTTGAATTCAACGCCGAACTCCAAGCCTGGTCGCCCAGATAAGTCCAGCGTAACGCGTGACAAAGCCTCATCTAAAGGCACATACGAATGCCCATAGCGACGCAATCCTTTTTTATCGCCCACTGCCTTTGCAAAAGCCTGACCCAAGGTTATGCCAACATCTTCTACAGTGTGATGTGCATCAATGTGCAAATCACCCTTTGCTTCAATCGTGATATCCATCATGCCGTGTCTGGCAATCTGATCAATCATATGGTCAAGAAAACCTAGCCCACTCGCCAATTGAGAGGCCCCAGTTCCGTCAAGATTAATCGACGCAACAATTTGGGTTTCTAGAGTATTACGGCTAACTTCAGCTTTACGCATGAGAGTATGTTTTCTTTCTTAATTTACAAATAAAAACCGCCGCAAAACGTATTACCTTGTTTTGCAGCGGTCTCTTATGGTCGATTAGTACCTTTTATTTAGCCAACTTAATATTAGCTAAACAAGCCTTTCAACCAACCGAACAAACCACCTGATTTGCCAGCGTGTGCAATTGCAGTGATTTCTGCAGCAGAAGCAGCAGGATCAGCAGCACCGTAGATAGCAGCGCCAGCTACAATGATAGATGCACCAGCGTCACGAACTTGCGCTGTTGTAGAAGCTTTAACGCCACCAGCAACAGAGATTTCAACGCCAAGATTCAAGCTAGCAACCAATGCCAAGTCAGCAAATGGTGTTTGGCCAGCAGCTTGTTGGTCAAGACCAGTGTGAACGCCAATAATGTGTGCACCTAGCTTAGCCACTTCTTGTGTACGTGCTTTTTTGTCAGCAACGTTGATCAAGTCAACTTGTGCTTTTTTGCCGTACTTGTTAGCAACATCAATAACACCTTTGATAGTGCCGATATCCGATGTACCCAAAACTGTTGTAATGTCTGCACCAGCTTTGAAGAATGGCTCAGCTTCGTAGAAACCAGCATCAGCTGTTTTCAAGTCAACTAAAATCTTGTTGTTTGGGAATTTAGCACGTAGTGTTTCAACCAATTTGATACCGTTATGCTTAATGCATGGTGTACCAATTTCAAGGATATCAACATGTGGAGCAACTTTTGTAGCCAATGCTACTGTTGCGTCAAAATCCAATGAATCTAAAGCCATCTGTGTTAATGCCATGTTACTTCCTCCGCTTAATTGCAAGTTTACGATTTAACTACACGCGTTATGATACATTTTTTTATGATATTAATGGTAAATAGATAAGGTTTTACCAAAAGTAGCTTTATATAACGATTTTTCTTTTTGGTCAAAACTCTTTATATCTTGAGGGTGTTTTTTAGCGCTTTCACTAACGCCTGACATTCCTCATCTGTCCCGATTGTGATTCTTAAAAACTGGGCAATTCTGCTAGGCTTTTTAAAATGACGAATAATCACTTTCTGGTCTCGCAATGAGGCTGCTAAGGCTTCTGCATCATACTGAGGATGCCTTGCAAAAATAAAATTGGCACCTGATGGCAAGACTTCGAAATCCAAGCTCTCCAGATCGTTAACCAGTTTTTCTCGGGTTTCAATAACCCGTTGGCGCATTTCTTCGAAGTAAGACTTGTCTTGCATAGCAGCAATTGCGCCAGCTTGAGCAAATCGATCTAGCGGGTAAGAATTAAAGCTGTCTTTTACGCGATGCAAAGCATCGATTAAATCAGGATGGCCAACCGCATAGCCAACACGTAAACCAGCTAATGAACGTGCTTTTGATAGAGTGTGTGTGACTAACAACTGTGGGTAACGATTCACCAACGCAACAGCAGACTCTCCGCCAAAATCTACATACGCTTCATCAATCACGACAACTGACTCTGTATTATTCTTGAGCAACCGCTCAATCTCAGGCAGTGCCAATAAACGACCCGTCGGCGCATTAGGGTTAGGGAAAATGATCCCGCCGTTTGCCTTAAAGTAATCCTCTACTTTAATTTCGAACGCATCATTCAGCGGCACTGTTTCAAATTCAATTTCGTACAACCCACAATAGACTGGATAAAAGCTATAAGTGACATCTGGAAATAAAATGGGTTTGTCATGCTTGAGCAAGGCATTAAACACATGGGCTAGCACTTCGTCAGAGCCATTGCCCACAAAAACCTGATTGGCATTTAAGCCATGATATTCGGCAATCGCTTGTTTAAGGCCATCAGAATTAGGGTCTGGATAAAGACGCAAGCTATCAGCAGCTTCTTTCTGCAATGCAGCAATCACCTTTGGACTTGGCCCATAAGGATTCTCATTGGTATTAAGCTTAATGAGATTGTTAATTTTAGGCTGTTCGCCTGGCACGTACGGTGTCAGCGAGTGAACAAGCTTGCTCCAGTATTGACTCATTTTTTTAGTCTGAATTCCGCAGATTGAGCATGTGCTTGCAGCCCTTCGCCGTAAGCCAAAGTCGCGGCAACTTTACCCAAAGTTTGCGCACCTTCAGATGACACAAAAATTAAGCTTGAGCGTTTTTGGAAATCATAAACACCAAGCGGTGATGAAAAGCGTGCAGTACGTGAAGTTGGCAATACGTGGTTAGGGCCAGCACAGTAGTCGCCAAGTGCCTCACAAGTATCACGCCCCATAAAGATAGCGCCTGCGTGTTTAATCTTTTTGCTGAATGCCAGCGGATCATCCATCGACAATTCCAAATGCTCAGGCGCAATGTAATTGCTAATCTCAGCAGCTTCATCCAAGTCGCGCACATGAATTAGGGCGCCGCGATCCGTCAACGAAGTTTTGATGATGTCTTGTCGTGGCATTGTAGTCACAAGTTTTTGAATACTTGCATGCACTTGATCCAAGAACGCTGCATCCGGACTCAACAAAATTGCTTGCGCCAATTCATCATGCTCAGCTTGGCTGAACAAATCCATCGCCACCCAATCAGGATTGGTTTTGCCATCACAAATCACTAAAATTTCTGATGGGCCAGCGACCATATCAATGCCAACTACACCAAATACACGACGTTTTGCTGCTGCAACATAAGCATTACCTGGGCCTACGATTTTATCGACTTGTGGCACCGTTTCAGTGCCATAAGCCATTGCGCCAACGCCTTGCGCACCGCCAATACAGAACACACGGTCAACACCAGCAATCGCTGCGGCAGCTAGGACCAATTGGTTTTTCTCACCATTAGGCGTTGGTACCACCATGATTAACTCTTTAACACCCGCAACTTTAGCTGGAATCGCATTCATCAACACGGATGAAGGATAAGCTGCTTTGCCTCCCGGCACGTAAAGACCTACACGATCTAAAGAGGTGACTTGCTGACCTAAAATTGTGCCATCCGCTTCCGTGTACTGCCACGAAGCCATTAATTGTTTTTCATGGTAACTTCGCACACGGTCAGCCGCGGCTTTTAAAGCTTCACGCTGTTCAGTTGGCAAACCATTCAAAGCAGCCACAAGCTCAGACTGCGGGATTTCCAATTCAGCGATTGAATTAGCATTGGTTTTATCAAAGCGGTTGGTATATTCCATGACCGCCGCATCGCCTCGTTTTTTTACGTCTTTAAGAATGCCTGCAACGACTTCGTCAATGTTATCGTCTTGTGCAGTTTCAAATGCGAGCAACGCTTTTAATTTGCTATCAAAATCAGCATCTGTACTAGAAAAACGTCTTAATATAATTTCAGTACTCATTGTATATTGAACCTATTTTCAAACTTATTTTTAAATCTATTTACCAATCGCGCCAATAAAGGCATCCATCATTGGCTGCAATTTAGCGCGATTGAGTTTGTAAGATGCTTGATTCACCACCAAGCGGGAGCTCACTTCACCCACCTCTTCAACTGCCTTGAGGTTATTTGCTCGTAAAGTGCTGCCCGTGCTGACTAAGTCAACAATTACATCAGCTAAGCCAACCAACGGACCTAGCTCCATTGAGCCGTAAAGCTTAATCAAATCAACGTGCATACCTTTTGCAGCAAAGTGTTCACGGGCTGTTTTCACGTATTTAGTTACCACTTTAAGGCGCGCACCGCTTCTGATTGAAGCAAAGTAATCAAAGTCTTCACGCACCGCGACCATCATTTTACATTTGGCGATTTGCAAATCTATTGGCTGATATAAGCCCTCACCACCATGCTCATCAAGCACATCTTTACCTGCAATACCTAAATCTGCCGCTCCATATTGCACATAAGTTGGCACATCGGAAGCGCGCACAATAATCAGACGCACATCATCGCGATTAGTTGGCAAAATTAATTTGCGTGATGCTTCAGGATCTTCAAGCGCATGGATTCCTGCCGCCGCCAACAATGGTGTGGTTTCTTGGAATATCCTGCCTTTTGATAGAGCGATGGTAATCATGTTGTTATCAATTTTCGTTATTAAGAAACGCGCTTCACATTTGCGCCAAGTGCATTAAACTTCTCTTCGAGATTTTCGTATCCACGATCTAGATGATAAATACGTTCAATCACGGTTTGCCCTTGTGCAACTAAGCCAGCCAATACCAAGCTTGCTGAGGCACGCAAATCTGTCGCCATTACGGTCGCACCTTCTAACTGGGCAACGCCTTTGACTAACGCAGTATTACCATCAATATCAATATTTGCACCTAATCGCTGCATTTCTTGAACATGCATAAAGCGATTCTCAAAAATTGTTTCTGTGACTTTGGAAACGCCTTCAGCAACCGTATTAAGGGCCATAAACTGAGCTTGCATATCCGTTGGAAAAGCGGGATGCGGTGCGGTACGAATATTCACTGCTTTTAGCTTGCCATTACTCTTCACTGTAATGGTATTTTGGTTGCAAATCACTTCAGCTCCAGCCTCACGCAATTTTTCAATCACCGCATCAAGCAAGTTTTCTTTGACATTAAGAAGTTTTATTTCCCCACCTGTCATTGCCGCTGCGACCATGTAAGTACCCGCTTCGATTCTATCGCATACCACTTGATGCGTCGCGCCATGCAACTTATCAACACCTTCAATCGTAATCACATCAGTACCAGCGCCTTTAATTTTGGCACCCATTTTAATCAAGCATTCCGCCATGTCGACGACTTCTGGTTCTTTAGCAGCGTTCTCCAATACTGTCGTACCATTAGCCAAGGCCGCAGCCATCATCAAGTTTTCAGTGCCAGTCACCGTCACCAAATCCATATAGTAACGTGCGCCTTGAAGACGTTTATTTGGCAAATGTTCTGTTGTTGCTTCAATATAGCCATGCTCAATACGAATCTCTGCACCCATGGCTTGCAGGCCTTTTATATGCAAATCAACAGGTCGCGAGCCAATAGCACAACCACCTGGCAACGAAACACGGGCTTTACCAAAACGGGCCAATAAAGGGCCTAGCACCAATATAGAAGCACGCATGGTTTTTACCATTTCATAAGGGGCTTCAAACACTTGAATGTCTTGGGCATCCAAGTCCACTTTGTCAGCTTGGCGATTTACTTTCACCCCCATGTGCTGAAGCAAGCTAATAGTAGTTCCCACGTCCTTAAGCTTGGGAACGCTCGATAGCTTCAACGTATCTTCAGCGAGCAACGCAGCACATAAAATTGGCAAAGCGGCGTTTTTAGCACCTGAAACAGTTACTTCACCATGAAGGCGAGCACCGCCTTGAATAAGGAGTTTGTCCAATTAAGCAGCCACTTCCGCTA
This sequence comes from uncultured Methylophilaceae bacterium, assembly GCA_903899965.1. GTDB lineage: Bacteria > Pseudomonadota > Gammaproteobacteria > Burkholderiales > Methylophilaceae > Methylopumilus_A. The sequence continues at coordinate 20,157 of CAIULB010000010.1, forward strand.
ATAATTTCTGCAATTCACCTTGCTCATACATGCTACGCATGATGTCTGAACCGCCTATAAATTCACCATTGATATAAAGTTGTGGAATCGTTGGCCAATTTGCGTAAACTTTGATGCCATCACGAATGGCTGGGTCAGCCAGCACATCAACTGCAACTAGATTTTGCACACCACAAGCCTGTAAAATTTGAATCGCCAATCCAGAAAAACCACATTGTGGAAACTTAGGGCTACCCTTCATATAAAGCACAACTGGGTTACTGGTTACTTGACTCTTAATTGCTGCTTGAATATCCATACTCAACTCCTAATAAAAATTCTTTATACGCGCTTGCCATTGGCTTGCCAGGCTTCTGGCGTGAATGTGCGCATTGAAAGCGCATGTATTTCTGAGCGCATTCTATCGCCCAGCGCCTGATAAACAAGTTGATGCTGCTGCACCATATTCTTACCCACAAAAGCAGGGCTTACAATCAAAGCTTCAAAGTGCTGACCATCATCGCCCAGCACTTCGATATGCTCGCAAGCTAATCCATTGGTGATATACGTTTTTAATTCGTTCGCACTTAACATCTTAGCCCCGTAATTTATATCCAGCTTTTAACATCCCAATAGTGATGAATGATAGGGCAATAAAGCTACCCACGACAACACTTAAACTAAACCATGCTGAGATGTCACCTTGTCCAAAAAAACCATACCTAAAGCCATCAATCATGTAGAAAAAAGGATTTAGGTGAGAAACCTTCTGCCAAAAAGGTGGCAAAGAATGTATGGAATAGAACACCCCTGACAAGAATGACAATGGCATGATGACAAAGTTTTGGAACGCCGCCATTTGATCAAACTTTTCGGCCCAAAGACCAGCCATAATGCCAAATGCACCTAACATGCCACTCCCCGCAATCGCGAAAGCCAAAATAAATAGCGGATGCGTAAGCGGCAAATCAATAAAACAAATTGCTACTAAATAAATACTAAAACCAACCACCAAGCCCCTAATAATAGAAGCCGCCAAGAAAGCCAAGAAAAATTCCAAATAGCTTAAAGGGGTAAGCAATACAAAAATGATATTGCCCATCACTTTTGATTGAATCAAGCTTGATGAACTGTTTGCAAAAGCATTTTGCAAGACAGACATCATAATCAAACCTGGAATTAAAAATACTGTATAAGGCACACCTGGGTAGACTTCCACCCTACCGCCAAGCACATGAGAAAAAATCAAAAGGTACAAAAGGGCCGTCATCACTGGCGCAGCGACTGTTTGGAAGCTCACGCGCCAAAAACGTAGAATTTCTTTTTTAAATAAAGTCCATGGGCCACGTAAACGCTCATTAATTAAACTCATGTGCGCCCCATCAAATCAACAAACACATCTTCCAAATCTGGCTCGATTAATTGCATATCTTCCACAGTGACATTTGCATTTCGAAGCTCAGCCAATACATACTCAACTTGATGAATTGCATTAAGCGAAAGTGTGTAATCTTGCTGCTCTTGGTTGCGTACTATATCTTTTAAGGTCGCAGGTAGCGCAGCTGATAACTTGAGACGCAATTTCTTACCTGGCATGCTCGCCAATAAGTTCTTTGTGCTGTCAAGTGCTATCACTTCGCCCTGTTTAAGCAATGCAACACGCGAACATAAAGTTTCGGCTTCTTCCAAATAGTGCGTCGTCAAAATGATGGTGTGTCCTTCGCGATTTAATCGCTTAATAAACTCCCATAACATATGGCGTAACTCCACATCCACCCCTGCAGTTGGCTCATCAAGCACAATAACAGGCGGCTTATGAACCAGAGCCTGAGCAATCAAAGCGCGACGTTTCATACCTCCAGACAAACGACGCATGTTAGTGCCAGCTTTATCTGTCAATCCTAAGGATTCAATAACTTCATCTATCCAAGCGTCATTCTCAGCGCCCTTCCCAAAATAACCCGCTTGGAAACGCAACATTTCACGCACATTAAAAAATGGATCAAAAACTAGCTCTTGTGGCACGACACCCAAAGCATGACGCGCCTGCCGATATTGCGACATAACGTCATAACCCATCACAGACAACTTTCCACTTGTCGGACGAGACAACCCAGCCAACAAATTAATCAGCGTAGACTTTCCAGCACCGTTAGGGCCAAGTAGTGCAAAAAACTCCCCCTGCTCTATCGTCAAATTCACACCATTCAATGCATGTAAAGCACCAAATTGCTTGTGTACTTGGTCTATTTTAATTGCGGGAGTCATAGGTTCCTCGGGCTAGAAATTTGCCCAATCGTTATTTAATGCGTGACTTGCGGAATTAAGTCCACCACACCATACAGCGCAATCAAACTTAATAAATTTTTTGGGAAATTAGCGAATCTTAAGTCGCATTTTTTGACTTTTGCCAAACGCAACCATTCAAACATCAAACTAATGCTTGCTGTATCCACATGCGTTACTTTTTCCAAATCAATCACCAATGCACCAGCCATCAGCAAATTATTGCTTTCAGCTAGAAGCGTGTGTGCGTGGGCAATAGTAATATCACCATCAATTTGCCAGCAATTATTTGATATGTTGATTTGCGCCAATTAATTTCTCAATCAATATGCTGAAGTTGAATTATTTCTTACCTGCAGCGTTACTTTTGTTCTTATCAGCAAGTTTTTGAATCAAGCCATCCATGCCGCCTTGACGTACTTCATTACTAAACTGACCGCGATAATTAGTCACCAAGCTTACCCCCTCAATCGTGATGTCATAAACCTTCCATACATCGCCAACCTGCTCAAGGCTGTAATCCACCGCTAACGGCTGACCACCTGGTTGCAAAATTTGTGTTTTCACGACAACGTCTTTGTCGTCTGCAGAATCACGCAAAGGCTTGTACTCAATCGTTTGATTGCGATATTTTGAAAGTGCAGAAGCATAAGTTCTAATCAGCAAGCTACGGAACTCGCGTTCAAACGCATCCTGTTGATCTTTGGTAGCCTTACTGAAGTTTTTACCCAACACCAATTTACAAACATGGTCGAAATTAAAGTTAGGAACAATTTTCTCTTCAGCTAATGCAAAAATCTTTTCTTGATCGCCGCTTTGAATGGCTTTGTCTTTTTTAACAATAGCAAGCACATCATCAGCCACTGATTTTACAAAGACATCTGCAGGAACAGTTGCTTGAGCCAATGCCGAACAAGCAAACATCATTAGACCTAAAAAAAGAATACTTACATTTTTCATTTTATTCCGCTGCCTTTGTTGTTTCAGAAGACTTAGTATCTGAAGCTTTGTTATATAGGAACTGACTGATCATTTTTTCAAGCACGACTGCATCTTGCGTATGTGATATTTTGTCGCCATTTTTGAGGACTGTCTCTTCACCGCCTGCTTCAAGGCCAATATATTGCTCACCTAGCAAACCAGCAGTGTAAATATTCGCAAAAGTATCTTTAGGAAACTCATAGCGTTTGTCTAATTTAATTGTCACCTTTGCTTCATAGTCTTTGCTATCAAACACAATCCCGTCAACACGACCAATTACAACACCTGCGCTTTTCACTGGGGCATGCGGTTTTAGGCCTCCAATGTTTTCAAATGCTGCAGTTACAGTGTATGTTTCTCCAATATTACTTGATGTCAGATTGCCAACTTTAAGCGCCAAGCCAAATATTGCAGCTAGTCCTAAAGCAACAAACACTCCGACCCATAAATCTATTGTTGTGCGTTCCATGCCACCTCCAATTTAATACCGTTACAAATAATTTTTAATTAAGCGCCTATCATGAAGGCTGTCAAAATAAAGTCTAATCCCAACACTGCCAATGATGAATTCACTACTGTTCTTGTTGTAGCACGACTAACGCCCTCAGCAGTCGGGGGTGCATCATATCCTTCAAATAGAGCAATCATGGTACATACAACACCAAACACCACACTCTTGATGACACCATTCACAATGTCATCACGAAAATCTACACTCGCCTGCATTTGGGACCAGAAAGCACCAGAGTCAACACCAATAATCGGCACAGCCACGAAATAGCCACCCAATACACCAACCATAGAAAACAAAGCCGCCAAAATTGGCATTGAAATCACGCCCGCCCAGAATCTTGGAGCAATCACTCGTGCCACGGGGCTAACTGCCATCATTTCCATAGCTGACAATTGCTCCGTTGCCTTCATCAAACCAATTTCCGCTGTAATCGCAGTGCCCGCCCGACCTGCAAATAATAATGCTGTCACCACCGGGCCTAATTCCCGCACCAATGAAAGTGCAACCAATACACCAATCGCCTCGGATGAACCATATTTCTGAAGGGTGTTGTAGCCTTGCAAGCCAAGTACCATACCAACAAAAAAGGCTGAAACTAAAATAATCAATAACGAAAGGACACCTGTTGCGAAAATCTCACGGACAATCAATCGCGGCCGTTTAAAACTCTCAAACAAATAAAAACCAATATATGAGAATAAGCGTGCCCCAGCACCTATACGCCAAACACCCTCAATGACACGATGACCTAAACCAGTGAATACGCATTGCAGCCCCTTAAACATCATGACCTCTTAACATTTCTCGCTTGTAATCTGCCGCTGGATAATGGAATGGCACAGGACCGTCGGCTTCACCATGCACGAACTGATGCACAAACGGCTTATCAGAATTACGCAACTGGTCAGGCGTCCCTTCTGCAACAACCACACCATCAGACACGAAGTAGACATAATCAACAAAACTAAAGGTTTCATGCACATCGTGTGTTACCACAATAGATGTAGCGCCAAGTGCATCATTCAAGCTACGGATTAAATTACACACAACACCCATAGAAATCGGATCGAGGCCTGCAAATGGCTCGTCATACATAATAATTTGTGGATCAAGTGCCACTGCACGCGCCAAAGCAACACGTCGCGCCATGCCCCCTGAGAGCTCGGTTGGCATTAAATTGTGAGCTCCACGCAAACCAACTGCATTTAGTTTAAGCATCACAAAATCGCGCACCATGGATTCTGGCAAATCGGTATGTTCGCGAATTGGGAAAGCAACGTTTTCGTAAACGGATAAATCGGTGAACAAGGCGCCAAACTGAAACAACATACCCATTTTATGGCGCAAATTATACAAACCATCAATGCTTTGCTTGTGAACCACATCACCATCAACACGCACCTCACCCACATTTGGCTTGAGTTGCCCACCAATGAGACGAAGCAAGGTAGTTTTACCGCTACCGCTACCGCCCATAATGGCAACCACCTTGCCACGCGGGAACACCATATTGATGCCTTTGTGTAGCAATCGGCCTTTATAGCCAAACGAGAGATTATCAATTTCGACGATGTTGTCGGACATAATTTTTTGCATTAAAAGTATTGCGCTATTTTAATGCAAATTCAGTGCGATTGATAATAGAAAAGAAAAAGCCCGCAAAGGCGGGCTTTTTCTTTTCTATTACGCCAACTTAATACGTGTTGAGAACTATAACGTGCCGTAGGAATGCAATCCTGAAAGGAACATATTCACGCCCAAGAATGCGAATGTTGTGACAAGCAAACCAATCAACGCCCACCATGCGAGCATGGGCCCACGCAGACCTTTCACTAAGCGTAAATGCAACCATGCGGCATAGTTCAGCCAAACGATAAGCGCCCATGTTTCTTTTGCGTCCCATGACCAATAACCGCCCCAAGCTTCTGCGGCCCACACAGCGCCCAAAATTGTGGCAATAGTAAAGAAGGCAAACCCAACTGAAATCGCTTTATACATAAGATCATCAAGCAAATCAGCCGATGGCAAACGAGAAACTAAGTATCCTTTATTCACCAACAAGTACGCACTCGCGACCATCGCGGCCAAAGAAAAAGCACCATAACCAACAAAATTTGCTGGCACATGGATTTTCATCCAATAAGACTGCAATGCTGGCACAAGCGGCTGAATGCCATTGGCATGACGACTAAACGTATACCAAAGGATAAAGCCAACTGCAGAACTCACAACCAACAGCACAAATCCACCAAGCTGTTTTGTTGCATAGCGTTGCTCATAATAAAGATACATCAAAGAAGTAATCAGACAGAACAGGATGAAGACTTCGTACAAGTTACTAAGTGGGATATGACCAACATCTGGTGCAATTAAGTATGACTCATACCAACGCACCATTAAGCCCACAAAGCCCATAAGCACTGCCGCCCATGTAAGGCTTGTTGCAACCTTCCCTGTAAACGCAGAGCGCGCAAAAAGTGCGAACCAATAAGTAAGCATCGCCAATACGAATAAGACATTCATCCACATCACAGCGGTTTGACTGCCAATCAAGAACTTCAAAAAGAAGACGCTATTCGCACTATCTAAATCACCATGATAAAGATTAATTGAGAACAAACTTAATGTTGCAATGCCAACCAACAACAATCTGACTGGCTTCCAACACCATCCCAACAAACTAAATACGACACCCGCACCAAATAAGAATGTAGTTTCGTAGACATCCATAAATTGGCTGTATTTTGAATAAGCAAATACGGTCGATGCCATCAGCACAATTGCATAAAGCCAATCCCTCCAGCCAAGCTGGCTGATAAATGGCACTGGATCATCACTAATATTGGTTGGGTTTAAGTTTTTTTTGTTCGCCATGGCGTTATCCTAGAGAAGACTGATGAGTATTTAACTCTGTAACAATGTGTTTAGTTGACTTTGGTAGCGATTAAACTCAATCTCAAAATCTCGGTTCTTACGATTTGCCGACATCGCAAATAGCACTGACTTGTGTTGCGGTTTAATTAATAACCAAATACGTCTTTCACGAATATAAATCATCGCGAAAATGCCAAGTACAAGTAAGACCGAACCTGAATAAACTAAGTTCTTGCCTGGCGAACGTGTTAATTGCAACCCACTGGCTTCACGCTGTTCGAATTTGGTCATTTGCAAATAAATAGGCTCGCCATAAAAGAACAAATCACTGATCGCATTGAGTGAGTCTTGCAAGAATGCTTGCGTATTCTCGTCGAGTTTTACATTTTTAATGCCTGCGCGCTCTTGGCCAAACTGATAGGCCTCAAATGCTGCGGCAGTGATAATTTTGATGTAAGTCTGCGCCGCCGCTTCACGTTCAGCTTGCGGCACGGAAGCTTCAATTAACCTAGAGATTTCAGCATACCCGCCTTCGCTAAACGCGCCTAGCAACTGAACAACACTAGACTCGAATTTAGTTTTAACAGCCACATCATCGCTAGGCTTAAGCGCCTTTAATGCAAACCGATGGGCGATTTCTTGGTGTAGCGCTTTATTAAATAACACTGCACGCGTCTGCATAAATCCTTGCATTTCAAAATTGCTATCAGCTGGAATACGTAAATATTTAAACTCTTCTTGCGGAGATGATCGCATACCAGAAACAAAATAAGCGCGGCCATCTAATTGCAAAGGCTGCATATAATTTACGTACTCTTTAGCTTGGCCAGCGGTGTCACGGACTTTAAAAGTTACATTAGGACCAACGTTACGCGGCTTGCCTTTGCCATCTGGACTTAAATTCAAAATGTTGAATTTACGGAAATCAATAAACTCCAGCTGAAGCGCATTCGCGCCAGCGCCAAATTCCGTTTTACCAAAAATCGTCCCTGCTAAAGGAATAGACTTTGCTTCGGGACTCAGTATGCCCCAAACATCAAAATTAAGCTTGGAGCCGCCATCTTGGAAATCAGATTGATAAATCGCGATTCCCTTATAAATCAGAGGATGATTCACGCTAATAGTGTGCTTGAGCGGCGCTTTTAAATCAGGGTCGATAATCACCAAATCACTCTCAAATGATTTCGGCTGACCCGTTGGGTAATGTTCAATTCTAAAGTCTGTTAGCGCAATGCTAAACGGCAACTCCTGAACCATATAACCATCGCGAACACGCTGGAAAGCCACATCTGCGCTAGCTCCTTCTGGCAGGGTCATATTGGCTCTAAAAGATAAATTGCTAACAGAAAGTCGGCTTTTTTTAGGCACTTCATTGGCTGGGATGTCACGCGATTCAACTGTCTTTTGGCCCAATAGTTCTTGTACTTTAAGTGGCACATTGCCATCCATCAAACCGCCGATACAAATAATCACAATCGCCGCATGTGTGAATATATAGCCTAAGCGTTGGTAGCTCCCCGCTTTAGCCGCAATCAGTTCGCTACCGTCTGCTTGTTTTACCGTTCTAAAACGGAAACCACGAACAGTTAAGAAATGGCTGACATCCTGCCTGATTTGCTCAAGGCTTTGAGCAGAATTGTATTCGTGTTGATGACTAAAAGCGCGCAAAGACTTCTCTGTGGCCTGTTCTCGATACGCTCGCAGTTCTTTGAGCATTAAAGGGGTGTTGCGATAGATACAGAGGCTAGTGGATGCTACCAAGAAAACTAAAATCACTAAAAACCAAGCGCTATGATAAACATCATAAAGGCCAAGTATCTCGAACAAATCAAACCAAAACTGGCCGAACTGAATCACGTAATTTGCGTAAGGCTCATTTTGCTTGAGAACAGTACCAATAATCGAGGCAATGCCTAACACCGTCAACACGCTTACAGCAAAGCGCATCGAACTTAGCAATTCATATAATCTTTTAGAATTCGTCATTCAAACTTTCAAGCAAATTGGATTTCCAAAAATTAAGGGTGGCAGCGCCACCCTCATTCAGTTGGTAGCACTTAGCTACCAAATAGTTTCAAATTAATGCAAACCTTGGATGTAGTCTGCTACCGCTGCCATATCAGCATCTGACATCTTTGCCGCAATCATACGCATCACTTTAGCGTTGTCGTTAGCACGCTCGCCAGAGTAAAAAGCTTTTAATTGTGTCACAACGTAATCAGCATGCTGACCAGACAAACGTGGGAACTGAACAGGGATACCAGCACCAGTTGCGCCATGACATGAAGCACAAGCTGGAACACCAACACTCGCGATACCGCCACGGTAAATTTTCTCACCTAGTGAACCAGCAGCATTTGTTTTAGCGCTACCCACTTTAGCTTTTTGAGAACCGAAATAAGCAGCCACGTTAGCCATATCCTCTTGAGAAAGACTCGCCGCCATGCCAGACATCACAGCATTTTTACGTTCGCCCGATTTAAAGTTTGCCAATTGCTTAGCAATATATTCAGGGTGTTGCTGAGCAAGTTTAGGATTAGTGGTAATTACGCTGTTACCATCAATGCCATGACACGCCGCACAGACGCCAGTAACAATCTTTTCACCTGCAGCCGCATTGCCCGCGGCTTGCGCCACTGAAGCCAAGCCAACAGACATTAGGATAATTGCTATTACGTTACCGATTTTCATGCTTATTTTCCCTTAAAACTCGTGACTGATACATTTAGAATAATTAAAACATTTTATCGAAAATCGCCTAATCGTGGTAGCATTTTCGGCCTTGAAAGGGTTATCTTATGCCGTTGTTCCAAAATGCCACGTTTTACATTTCCGCACATCATCTCAGCGACCTGCCACCACCGGCTGGGATAGAGGTTGCTTTTGCTGGACGATCCAATGCTGGCAAATCAAGCGCGCTCAACACATTGGCGAACCACAATCGTCTTGCTTATGTAAGTAAACAACCTGGCCGCACTCAACTGATTAACTTTTTTAGCCTTGGTAATGACCGATTTTTAGTCGACTTGCCAGGCTACGGCTATGCAAAAGTACCTGCATCTATGCGTGCGCATTGGCAAATGACCCTATCTAAATACCTCAGCCATCGCAGTACATTGTATGGCTTAGTATTGGTGATGGATTGCCGTCACCCACTCACACCACTAGACCGCCAAATGCTGGACTGGTTCGCACCAAGCGGCAGACCAATTCACGTGTTGCTCACAAAATCAGATAAGTTATCGCGTAACGCCGCTAACCAAACCCTGCAGGCAGTCAAAAAAGAACTGCAAAGCACATGGGGAAATTGCACGATACAGCTATTTTCCAGCTTGAAGAAGCAAGGTGTAGAGGAAGCCGAGACCTTAATTGGCGCTTGGCTTAAGGATGACCCTTTAGTCTCGGATGAAAATCAAATCCCAGACACCGTGGCCTAATTTAATACCGCGGTTTTCAAATTTAGTCAGCGGACGATATGCTGGCTTAGGCGCGTAGTCATTGGCTGAGTTAGCCAAAAGAGGCTCGGCTTTCAAAATATCCAACACCCATTCGGCATATTCTTGCCAATCAGTTGCCACATGCAAATAAGCACCTGATTTCAATTTGGAACATAACAGCTTCACAAACTCAGCTTGAATTAAGCGACGTTTATGGTGACGTTTTTTATGCCAAGGGTCAGGGAAGAAAATATGGACGCCATCTAAGCTAGCGTCAGCAATCATATGGTTAAGCACATCGACAACATCGTGCTGAACAATGCGCACATTGCTAAGTGACTTTTCACCAATTAACTTCAACAAACCACCTACGCCAGGCGTATGCACCTCCACACCCAAAAAATCTCGTTCCGGCATAGATTGGGCAATCGTCGCTGTCGTCTCCCCCATGCCAAAACCAATCTCTAAAATCTTAAGGCTATCTTGACGTCCAAAAGTCTTAGGCAACTCTAAAGCTTGAGGGCTGTATTCAATACCAAACGCAGGCCAAAGTTGAACTAGCGCCTTTTCTTGGCCTTTAGTTAAACGACCTTGGCGTAAAACGTAACTGCGGATGCGACGTTGCGTTACGTCTTCTTCAGCTTCAATTTTTGGGGTATCTTTATTCATGGCGGGCATTATACGTGATGCTACAAAGTATGCGATTTATCACCGCTCGAAAATCCAATAAAAGGAATGTCTAAATTTCTCTCAAAGGCAATCACTTTAAATAAATCACCCATTTCAGCTGGGGAAAGTAACTTTTGTGCCGAAGCAACTAATGGTAAATAATTTGCTGAATCTTCTGCAGGAATAGATGTCAACAATTCAGTTATGCCTGCATTAATTAAAAATTGCGCCTGCGTTACAAACCCTATTAATTCAAGGCCATTTGCTACACCCGCTTCAGCGACCCTTGTAAAATCAACGTGCGCGGTAATATCTTGTAAACCCAAATACAACAAAGGGTCGCCATGAGCGCGATGGCGATAATGGCACATCAACGTGCCTTGATTGCGTTGTGGGTGATAATACTCGTCCCGTGAGAAACCATAATCAATCATCAGCAGCATGCCGCTTTGCAAAATGCCAGCCAAGCTAGCGACCAACCCTGATGCGGCAAGACACACTTCGGTTGTGTAGCCATCCATCAAATCAATTTCCGCAACGAATCCTTTTAATGCGGATGATAACGCTGGTTTTTCTTGCCATGCCAAACCTGCAACCTCTGAAACTACACCTATTTCAGCAAGCCCATCAGCCGTCTTTTTAACAATATGCACTGGCAAAGCATCCAGTACTTCATTGGCAAATATCAATCCATCGAAATACTCAGGCAACGCATCCAACCAAACAACGCGACTTAACAATTCCTTTGGCAAAGCGGCTTTTAAGGTGGATTGCTGGACTTCACGTAAATGAGCGCTCACCTCTAAAATCATGTACCGTGTTGGCAACTGCTCGAGCTTGGCCATTTCAAGAAGCAAATCTCTAGCAAAACAACCCGTGCCGGCACCCAATTCCAGAATGTCTGTCTGTTTACTTTTTGCTTTAAGTGCGCTTAATACTTGCTTAACTTGCCTTGCTATCGTTTGTGAAAAAAGCGGGGAAATTTCTGAGGCGGTCACAAAATCACCTTCAAACCCGAACTTTTTAGCGCCACCGCTGTAATAACCTAGGCCTGGAGCATATAAAGCCGCATCCATTAATTGGGCAAAATTAACCCAGCCGCCCTCTTTTTCAATAAGCGCTTGAATTGAAGAAAGCAATGCGTTGCTATGTGCGACTGCTTCAGTATCTGGTTGCGGGAATGAAGTGTTCATGAAGACTAGATTATAATTGCTACAGACTAAAAGTCAGGAAAAAACGTGGAAGCAAATTTACAAAACAAAATTGTTTTAATTACAGGCGGCGCAAAACGCGTAGGAGCTTCTATTTGCCGTTTACTTCATGCAAACGGCGCAAACTTAATGATTCATTACAGAAGCTCTGTTAATGAAGCTCGGGCGTTACAAGCAGAGCTCAATTTACAGCGACCTAATTCCGTTGCCATTATTCAAGGTGACCTGCTCAATTTGTCTGTATTACCAAGCTTAATTAATGAAACGATTAAACATTTCGGTAAATTAGATGTGCTGATTAATAACGCATCAAGCTATTACCCAACCGAAATTGGCGATATTCAAGAAGAGCAATGGCAAGACTTGATGGGCTCCAATTTAAAAGCACCGCTATTTTTATCTCAGGCCGCAGCAGTTGAATTACGAAAACAACAAGGGTGTATTATCAACATTACTGATATGCATGTAGAACGCCCAAAGAAGGGCTACATCGTCTATAGCGTGGCCAAGGCGGGGCTGGTTACTTTAACCAAGTCACTTGCCCATGAGTTATCCCCCGAAGTCCGCGTGAATGCGGTTGCCCCTGGCCCGGTGATGTGGCCTGAGGACAACCCACAGTTTGACGAGCTTTATCGCCAACGCGTGATTTCACAGACTTTATTAAAACGTATCGGCGAACCCAACGATATCGCAAAAGCGGTAAAATTCCTGATTCAAGACGCACCATTCATCACAGGGCAAGTTATTGCAGTGGATGGTGGACGCTCTCTCAACCTATAAAACAGTAGCATCAGATGATTAAACACTTACCAGACAACGCCTCCAACACCTTTATTCGCCTGCGCAATAGTCTAATTAGCGCAACTGGCAAAGCCATTGGTGATTACAACATGATTGAAGATGGCGATACCGTGTTGGTCTGCATGAGCGGCGGCAAAGACTCCCATGCGATGCTAATGTTATTGCTTGCCTTGCAAGAGCGCGCGCCTATTGATTTCAAACTGATTGCAATGAACTTAGACCAAAAGCAACCAGGATTTCCAGCTGACATATTGCCAGCCTACTTAGAAAAGCTGGGCGTTGAATATCGAATTGTTGAAGCAGACACTTACTCTATCGTGAAAGAAAAAATTCCCGAAGGAAAAACGACTTGCTCTCTTTGTTCACGTTTACGCCGTGGGGTGATTTACCGTACTGCAAAAGAATTGGGCGCCAACAAAATCGCGCTAGGCCATCATCGAGATGACATCGTTGAAACCTTATTTCTCAATTTATTCTTTGGGGCGAAAATGAAAGCAATGCCCCCAAAACTTGCCACCAATGACAGACAAAATATTGTAATCCGCCCGCTCGCTTATTGTGCTGAAAAAGACGTTGCAGCTTATGCTCGCCAAATGGGCTTCCCTATTATTCCTTGTGACTTATGTGGCTCACAAGAAAATCTCCAACGTCAAAAAGTTAAAGAAATGCTTCACGCGTGGGAGTTGGAGCAGCCAGGACGCGTGAATAATATTTTCCGAGCCATAGGCAACGTCGAACCTTCCCATCTAGCTGATACTGATTTATATGACTTCAAAAATCTCAGCCAAGCATCCACTGAAGATGAAGACCCTTTATTCGGTGATATTGCAGGAAAAGAGAAGCCAGAAGGTGCGCTCAGCTTAGGAAGTAGCGAAGGAACGCGCATCGAATTTATTCGCAATCTTTAATGATTCAACGATACTTATTTCTAACGTTTCGCAAAAAATTATTTAAGAACTTGCTGAGTCTCCTTGTCTAGACAAGGTTTTACTCTTATCATGCCCCAAACTAGCCTCATTCTTATAAAGCACACATGTCAAAACTTTTGATTGTTGAATCACCTTCCAAAGCCAAAACTCTAGAAAAGTATTTAGGTAAGGATTTCAAAGTACTCGCCTCTTACGGCCATGTGCGTGACCTCATTCCAAAAACGGGCGCGGTAGATACCGAAAACGATTTTGCGATGAAATATGAAATTATCGACCGTAATTCCAAGCATGTTGATGCGATTACTCGTGCAGTAAAAGATGCTGAAGCTATCTACCTTGCAACCGATCCGGACCGCGAAGGGGAAGCCATTTCGTGGCATATCGCTGAGATTTTAAAAAGCAAAAATCTCATCAAAAACAAATTAATGAAGCGCGTGGTGTTCCACGAAATCACAAAAACTGCTGTTCAAAACGCGATTGATGAACCTCGCGATATTTTGATGCCGCTAGTAAATGCCCAGCAAGCGCGTCGCGCACTTGATTATCTAGTGGGCTTTAATCTTTCACCGCTACTTTGGAAGAAAATCCGCAGGGGCCTTTCAGCAGGTCGAGTACAAAGCCCCGCATTACGTTTAATTGTTGAGCGCGAGCTTGAAATTGAAGCTTTCAAGAGCCAAGAGTATTGGTCTATCCATTTAGAATCACGCAAACATCAACATAGTTTTGATGCAAAACTCATTCAGCTGGATGGTAAAAAAGTTGAGCAATTCACGGTCATTAACCAAGACCAACAAGCAGCAATTGTCGGAGAGCTATTACTCAAAAGCGCTGGCAAAACGACTGTTAGTCGCGTTGAGAAAAAACAACGTAGCCGCAGTCCAGCAGCCCCTTTTACAACATCAACTTTGCAACAAGAGGCGGTACGTAAGTTAGGATTCACTACCAGCCGAGCAATGAGAATTGCTCAACAGTTATACGAAGGTATTGATATTGGCGGAGGTGCGGTTGGCTTAATCACTTACATGCGCACTGACTCTTTCAGCCTAGCAGCTGAAGCGATCGCCCAAATTCGAGGCTATATTAAAGATAACTTCTCAGCTGAATATTTGCCGAAGTTACCAATTGCATACAAAACAAAATCTAAAAATGCACAAGAAGCGCATGAAGCTATTAGACCAACAGATATTTCACGGACACCAGCTAACGTTGAGCAATTTTTAACGCCAGAGCAATTCAAGCTTTATGAAATGATTTGGAAACGCTCCGTGGCTTGCCAAATGGCGCCTGCTCGTTTCGATGCAGTAAGTGTTGATTTAGCCATTGGTAACGATGCCAATCTTTTCCGAGCAACAGGTCAAACCTTAGTATTCCCGGGCTTTATTGGCGTTTACATGGAAGGTGTTGACGATGCGGAAGAAGAAAGTGAAACCAAACTGCCAGCATTAGAAACAGGTGAAGTATTAGACGTACAAAAGATTTTTGGTGACCAACACTTTACAGAACCTCCACCGCGTTACGGTGAAGCGAGCTTAGTTAAAGTGCTAGAAGAGTACGGAATAGGCCGCCCTTCTACTTACGCTAGCATCATCTCTACCTTACAAGATAGAGAGTATGTCTTACTAGACAAAAAACGCTTCACACCTACGGATGTGGGTCGTGTAGTGAATAAATTCCTAACCGACCACTTTACGCGGTACGTCGATTACGACTTCACAGCAAACCTCGAAAACCAGCTAGATAGCGTTGCCGATGGCGATTCCGAGTGGATTCCATTGCTCAAAGAGTTCTGGGATGACTTGCATAAACAAATTGATGATAAAAAAGACGTAGAACGTCCTGGCACAGAGTTATTAGATGAAGCATGCCCTAAATGCGGCAAGCAGCTCTCTAAACAACTCAGCCGTTATGGCAGCTTCATTGGTTGCGTAGGTTATAACGACACACCTAAATGCGATTACAAACGCAATGTTGGTGGGGAGGGCGCCATTAGTAGCGAGCCTACACTCATTGGCATAGACACTAACTCTGGCAAAGATATCCTATTACTCAACGGCCCTTATGGCCCTTATTTGCAGCTTGGTTTGCCAGAGGCAGATGCCAAGAAAAAACCTAAACGCGTGAGCATTCCAAAAGATATACCTCTATCAAACGTTGATATAGATGTTGCTTTGCAACTTATCGCGCTTCCAAGAGATTTAGGTCTACATCCAGCCACCAATAAAAAGGTGATTGCAAATATTGGCCGCTTTGGCCCTTACGTTAATCATGACGCAAAATTCAAATCTATCCCTAAAACAGATAGCGTTTTTGAGATAGATTTAGCCCGTGCGGTTGAATTGCTAGCGCAAGCTAACTCTGGCCCTGCACCGATTCGCGAGCTTGGCAATCATCCCACAGAAGATGGTCAAATTGCGATTTACTCTGGTCGCTATGGCCCTTATGTGCAACACGGCAAGATACGTGCAACGATCGCTAAGAGCGAAGACCCTGAATCATTGACCATGGAAGAAGCGTTGGAGCTATTAGCTGCAAAAGCACTGAAAGATGCACCAACTAAAAAGGCTGGTACTAAAAAACCAGCAGCGAAAAAAACCGCCGCTAAAAAGACAGCGACTAAAAAAGTGTTTGCGGAAAAACCTGCTGCAAAGAAAGCTGCGACCAGGAAAGAGCCAGCTAAGAAATCGACTGCTTAAACAGCACATTTCTTTCGAGTATAAAAAAAGCGGCTCAAAGCCGCTTTTTTTATGTTAAACCTTAAACCTAACTCATACGTGGTGAAAAGTTACGCGCTTCCATCCACTTACGAATACGCTCAGCATCACCAATTCTTGAGAACTTGCCCATTGAATCCAGGAATACCATCACAACAGATTTGCCTGAAATCTCAGCCTGCATCACTAAACAACGACCGGCCTCACTAATATATCCTGTTTTAGAAAGGCCAATTACCCACTTCTGGCTGTTATTTCGTACAAGCAAGTTAGTGTTCGAAAAATTTACCGGATTACGATAACCATGCACGTTAAATTCTTGAGATGCTGTAGTGCTGACTTGTCTAATTTGAGGATAGTTATAAGCCGCACGAACCATCTTTGAAAGATCTGCTGCAGTAGAAACATTCTCACTATGCAAACCTGTAGAGTCTACAAAATGTGAACTCGACATACCTAAAGCATGCGCTTTTTCATTCATAGCACTAACGAATGCACTAATACCGCCTGGATAGTTTCGACCCAAGGCTGAAGCTGCTCTATTCTCTGAGGACATAATTGCCATGTGTAACAATTCGGCACGGGTCAACTGCGAACCAACTGGCAATTTAGAGCTAGAGCCTTTGAAGGTATCAACATCCGCATCCGTCACTTCTAATACTTCATCCATAGGCAGATGCGCATCTAACATCACCATCGCAGTCATCAATTTTGTCACTGAAGCAATTGGAGTTTGAGTATTAATATTTTTAGCGAAAAGAATCTCACCAGTCGACTGGTCCATTACTAAGGCTTTTGCTGATGCAAGTTGCGGCTCACCTGAAATACTTTTACCACGCGGTTCGTCTACTTCAAAGCTCGCTTTTTGAATATGGCTCTTATGAAGAGCTAAAGGCTTATGCGGTTTAGAAACTGCTTCTGATTGAATATCAATTTTGCGATGAACGCGCTCCTGGTGTTTTTTATGAGCAGCATCAGCAGAGCTGAATGGCAATGAAATTGCTAAGGCAATACTGAATGCAATTACTTTTGATGCCATAGGATGACCCCTATTTGTTGAATCGTTATTGATCTTAACCAAATTACCTTGATTTGTCATCAAGATAGCGCATTTTTGTAAGCCATCTTGTGAGAATAATTAATATTTATTCATTTTAATCGGTTTGTGCGAAAATAAAAGCCTAATTTAATTTGGCAAAAGCAGCATGAAAATCGACAGCAACTTGTACTACACAAGCGAGCATCTTTGGATAAATACCAACGAACATGGCGAGTATTTAAGTGGGATTACAGACTATGCGCAAGACTTATTAGGTGACATCGTGTTTGTAGAGTTTCCAGAAATTGGGGCAACAATCACTGCTGGAAAACCTTGCGGTTTAGTCGAATCAGTGAAAACTGGTTCAGATTTACATGCGCCATTGGATGGCGTTGTGACAGAAATCAATACAACCCTGCAAGTAAATCCTGAGCAAATTAACGATTCGCCTTATAAAACTTGGATTTTTAAATTCAAACCCAACAACCCAGACGACAGTAAAAATCTCCTAGATGCAAAAGCTTATGAGAGCATACTCGGTGAAACGAGCTAACTGGCACCTTCTTGCGGATGTGATGTCACCAAGCGAACAGAGCGAATCATTGACTCAATTTCACCATTCACCTGCGCACTTATTTCTTGGCGCATAATAGGTAACTCATCAGCAAAAGCTTGATGTATTCTATCTTTAATCAATTGCTCAAGTTCTGGCACTTCGCCCCTTAATGCATTCTCAAAATCTTGCTTGGTTGTTTGAGCAAAAGCAGACATTTCTGCAAACAAATCCGTTTTAATTTGCATTGAAGCTAAGGCATAAATACTCGGCAGTGTTTCATTCATTTTTATACCGAGCTCTTGGCTCGCATCTTCTTGCAAGCTACTCAATTGGTCTGCTAATGCCTCTTTAGCTTGCACGATAATAGTTTGATATATCTCAGGCAAGTCGCGCACTAAATCTTGACCCATCTTTTCTAAAGTGGCTTCATGAAATTCGGCAACTTTCTGTTGCAATGTATCGGTAACTCTTTCTATTGTTGATGTTTGCAAGTCCAGCAAACGCGCATTCACTTTTTCAATAAGAGCGCCTTCAAGTTGCGGCATAACCTGCTCAAACTCGTCACGCAACGCTAAAATCGATTCCTGTTGAAGTTTCCCTAACTTTTCAAGCGTATCTACCTGAAAAATCTTAGCGCACGCTTGATACATTTGTGGAACTTCTGTCGCCAAATCTGCCTTGGCTTTATCTATGAAGTCGCCTGTATCACGAATTAAATCTTGCTGTGCCGATTTCAAAGAATTGGCCATCTGAGATTGAAGCTCCTGACTAAGCAAAGGACGCAATTCATCAAGGATTTCTTTTTTGATCGTTTCATTTTGATGCGATAGCGTTGCTTGAGCCAAAGCTTTTTCCAATTGTGGCTTCAGTTGCTCAATCGCAAACTCAAAAAATGCCGGCGTCAATACAGGCTGTTCTGTTGCCGCATAAACTTGGGTCACTACGGGAATGTTTTCTTGTTCAGATGCCATGAGACTCTCAATTAATCAAAACTTGCTGACTAAATACCTTTGCCAGCAGCGTCGTAGCTTTTAATTTCATATCCGCGGTCGCGATAAAACTTATAGCGAACGCGGGCATCTGCTTTATCTGCTTCATCGACCCCCACAATTTCTATCAATCGTCTAAAACGACTAAAGAAAAGGGGCTGTGAATGCTGCAAATTAACCAGCACTTCATCATGAAAAAGTTTCTCACCTTGCCAATCTACAACAATTGGCGCTGCTGAGGCTAAGGCATCAGTCGCTAAATAATTAGGCAAAAACTGCTGAGGTAAACTCCATAAATACTGCTGTATTTCTGTAGCTGCCTCTTTGTTCTTTGTAAACATCAACAACTTAACATTTTTAGCGATAGCTTTTTCACTGAGTTCTGCTAGTTTTTGTAACTTATCTTCTACATTAAAGAAAAATTCAACACGCGTCATTTGCTATTAAGCCTTTGCTGCTCGATGCTTTAGAAACTGAGTTAATAATGGCACTGGACGGCCTGTAGATCCTTTTTCCTTGCCAGACTTCCAAGCGGTGCCTGCAATATCCAAATGTGCCCAATGATATTTCTTGGTGAAACGAGATAAGAAACAAGCTGCTGTAATACTACCGCCCGCACGTCCCCCAATATTCGCGATATCCGCAAAATTGCTATCTAATTGAGGCTGGTACTCCTCCCACAAAGGCATGTGCCAAGCTCGGTCTAACGCATCTTCACCCGCAGCGAGCAATTCTTTTGCTAAACGATCTTGATTGCTAAATAAGCCACTTGCATGATGTCCCAAAGCAATCACACAAGCGCCAGTCAATGTGGCAATATCAATCACCGCAGACGGCTCAAATTTTTCAGCATAGGTGAGCGCGTCACATAAAATTAAACGGCCTTCAGCATCAGTATTCAACACTTCAATTGTTTGTCCAGACATGCTGGTTAATACGTCCCCTGGGCGAATGGCATCAGCGTCAGGCATATTCTCACACGCTGGAATCACACCAATTACATTAAGCGGCAAATCCATTTCAGCAATCGCCTTGAATGTACCCAAAACGCTTGCTGCGCCGCACATGTCATATTTCATCTCATCCATTTCGGCGCCAGGCTTGAGCGAAATGCCTCCTGTATCAAACGTAATGCCCTTACCTACCAAGACCACTGGCTTTTGATCTTTTTTTCCTTGTAAATGTTGAAGCACGATTAGCTTAGGTGGCTGCGCGCTACCTTGCGCCACTCCCAAAAATGAGCCCATTCCTAACTTTTTCATTTCTTCACGTTCTAATACTTGAACAGTGAGGCCATGTGTTTTTACCATTGCCAAAGCCTGCTCAGCCAAGTAGGTCGGCGTACAAACGTTAGGTGGTAAGTTGCCCAAATCTTTCGCAAAACTCACGCCCGCTGAAACTGCCAAACCTTGCTTCAAGGCATCTTTCGCAGATTGATTATCATCAGTCTCTGCCACATGGATCTCTAGCTTAGTAATGCCCTGGGTCGCAGCTTTATCTGCTTTGTCTTTTTTGCCCTTCATCACATCAAAACGGTACAAAGCATCATTAACTGCCTCAACCATCTGAGCGACTTTCCAAGCAGCGACTTGTTTTTTATCGTCAGCATTGAGCACATCAACTTCAGCTAAAAAGCTTGCTACATCATTTGCACCTGTTTTAGAGAGGGCATTAACAGAAGCAATCACCGCTTTGCGATAGCTCTTTTCACTGAGCTCACCCTGCTTGCCTAAGCCAACCAATAAAACACGTTCAGCATTTGCGCCAACGACCGCTTGCAAGAGCAGAGTTGAACCCAGCTTGCCATCCATGTCGCCACGCTTTAATACTTTGGCTAAGAAGCCCTCAGACGAATCGTCAATTGACTTCGCAGAATGGCTTAACTTGCCTGACTCATACACACCAACAATCACGCAATCATTACGTTGTTTTTCCGATTTACCGCTTTTTATGCTAAATTCCATTGAATACATCCTTTTCGCTTAATATCGTTGAATTATCCTGCGTTTTGGTTTGAAATCAAAATTTTGTACAAAATCATTATTAACCATACTTTTTAAACATTAAAGCAAAAGACTAGCCAAGTATGATCTTCAAACGATCACTCCTTCACGAGTTATTCCAAACGGCCACTGGCGCTTTTGCCGTGCTTTTTGGCATATTCATCGCGCAACGAGTGACCTATTACATCGGAATTGCGGCAAACGGCAGCATCGCAAGCAATGCAATTAACACTTTACTTGGCTTTAGTATGCTCAAATTCTTGCCGATGCTATTGTCACTCACGCTGTTTTTGGCTGTTCTACTGACGCTCACTCGCCAGTATCGTGACAGCGAAATGATCATTTGGTTTAGTGCTGGTCAGGGATTGGCGGCTTGGATAAGGCCCACATTGTCTTTTTCCATACCGATCATTGTGCTCATCTCATTTCTAAGTCTATTTGTGACCCCTTGGGCAACTAACAAAAGCGCTGATTATAAAACCCAACTTAAAAGACAAGACGAGCTTGCAACCATCACACCTGGCGTATTCAAAGAATCACAACAAGCCAATCGCGTTTACTTTGTTGAAGCTTTCGACAAACTTGGTACAACGGTTAAAAACGTTTTTATTCAGTCTGTACAACATCAACAACTCGGGGTGATTGTAGCCAAACAAGGCTATCGTGAAACCATGCCTAATCATGATAATTTTTTAATCATGGAGCAAGGTCGCCGCTACGAGGGAAAGCCTGGGTCAGCAGAATTCACTTCAACGACGTTTGAAAAATATGCTGTGCGCATTGAAGCGAAAGAGACTAAAGAAGCACCAGTTGTTGTTATGCAAGCGGTTCCAAGTAGCGTCTTAATTAAAGAGCCTAGCCCAGCCCACAATGCTGAAATTCAAGGACGTATCGCAATTCCTATTTCCGCATTAATTCTAGTATTGCTTGCCATTCCACTAAGCTTTGTGGATCCTCGCTCTGGTCGCTCTGGCAACATGGCGGTGGCTATTCTGATTTATATCATTTACAACAATATGATTAGCATCAGCCAAGCCTGGCTAGTGCAAGGAAAACTAAGTCCTATAATTGGTCTATGGCCAGTACATCTGGTGTTTTTATCAATCACTGTTTATTTATATTACCGTCGCGCCTTCCAGTTGCCTTTATTTCCAAATTGGCCACGCAAATGAAGATCGTAAACAGATATCTAATTAAAGAGGCAAGCTACAGCATTCTGCTCATTATGGCAGCCTTGCTTGCAATGTTTGCTTTCTTTGATTTGCTTCAAGAGCTAGAAAGCGTTGGCAAAGGCACTTATGGCATAGGGAAAATTATCCTTTTTGTATTATTAAGTGCACCAGGTCATATTTATGAAATCGTCCCTGTTGCTGTTCTGATTGGCACCATTTACTCACTTGGCCAATTGTCCCGAAACTCAGAGCTCATCATTATGCGCGTGAGTGGCATGTCGATCCTTAATATCGGCATCACACTATTACGCATAGGCTTAGTGTTCGCATTAATTACGTTTATTGTGGGCGAAGCAATTACACCAATTAGTGAAAAAACAGCGCATCGCATGCGCATCAAGGCCATTGATTCCGTGATTGCGCAAGATTTTCGTTCTGGATTATGGGTAAAGGACGGCAAAAACTTCGTGAACGTCGAACAAGTACTGCCAGACGCACAACTGGTTAACATTCACATCTATGAGTTTGATGAAAATTTCCAGATGAAGGCAATCAACCAAGCGAAAACCGGCACATTCAATGGCGAAACTTGGGATTTAACAGACTTAACAAAAACGAATTTAAGTAAAACCAATGTCAAATCTATCCACTTAGCTAAATCACAATGGAAATCATTGATTAGACCAGAGCTAATGAACATTTTATTGGTTGTTCCAGAGAAAATGTCGGCGTGGAATTTATATTCTTACATTTCACATCTGAATAAAAACAAGCAGAAAACTTCGCGATACGAGATCGCTTTATGGGCTAAATTAGTTTACCCAATGGCTTGTTTAGTTATGGTTATGCTCGCTCTGCCATTTGGATTTTTGCACCAACGTTCAGGAGGAGTCGCAACCAAGCTGTTTGCAGGAGTATTACTAGGGATTGTGTATCAAGTCCTTAATAAAGTATCGCTGCACTTGGGATTGCTCAATGACTGGACTGCATTCTCAAGCGCCGTTATGCCAACCTTTTTATTCTTACTCACGGGTATTTTGATGCTAGTGTGGGTAGAAACGCAATAAAACTACTTCTTGGGCAGCTCGACTAAACGGCTACCTGTAAATCTATCGTGTAAATATAAGCCTTCTCTGTCAAATATCGCCCATAGAAAACCTAAGCCAAAAAACATCAAACTAAAGCTAGCAATCACATATCGTCGAACCGCTTGCCCTAGCGACAATGGATTCCCATCAAGCCTAAGCAACTGAATACGCCAAGTCTGCATAGCTAATGTTTGGCCGCTTTTTACCCAACAATAGACAAAATAAACACCTATGATTAACCATGAATACATAAAAAAAAGGTGCTGCTCGAAATCAGAATGTGGGTCACCCATTAAGGCCCGATAAACAACGCCTGCTACAAATAAGATAGCAAATACCAAGATGCTTTCATAAAGCATACAAGCAATACGTTTGAATAAAGAAATAGAATTCATTTAGCGACCAACATCTTCTGTGCCAAAAATTTCAGGGCGTTGCGTCCTCAACTCTTGCCGTTTTTCCGGTGAAGCGTCACGATATTCATTCCATTGCTTGCGAAGCTCTTCTTTTTTCTCTGGTGCAAGAGACTTAAATTGCTGAAAGCGTTTGCGCGCATTTTCTCTCTCAAACGGGGTCATTCTGCTCCAACTAGTCAAACGTTGCTGAACACGTTCTTGGCGGTCTATCGGCATTTTTGGGTAATCATGTGCGATTTCCAACATGCGCTCACGTTGCCAAGGACGAAGATTGTCCCAGTCATCCGCAAGCGGTGCCAACACCTTTTTTTGGTCGTCATTTAGCGAAGCCCAAGGCTTATCTAAATCACCTTCTGCTATCGCAAAATGCGAAAACAAAAAAGAAATGCAAGCAACAAGAATTATTGCTGCGTATTTTCTGACAGCCATGTACCAAAACCCTCATTTGAATATACTTCCGGGGGTAAATCGGAAGCCAATAAGTAGGCATCGCCTTTTTCAGCATCTTCTTGATTAGCAATATTTTGCATGGCCAACAATGCAAGCAAACCTAAACCACACATCATCAGCGTGACCAATAAGCGATGCTGATGCCAATAATTTCCAAATAATTTTATTACGCCATTTTGGCTAATCACCATACCAGAAGACGGGCTTGCCATATTTGCTAGAGCTTGTTGACTTGCATAATTAAGCTTAGAAGCTATTCGTGCATCAATATTTGATGCTTGCTCATCCAGGAGCGATGCAATGCGTTCAGCGAGCGCTTGGTCGCGAAGTTCTGCTTGTTGATTCTCAGTTTCAACTTTCATCATCTACTCCTTTCTCAAATGATAGCGGGCGTGCCAATAATTGCTCAACCAAGCCATGTTTTTCTAATGTTGCTGCTAAAGCTCGCACTGCGCGGGAACAATGTGTTTTGACACTGCCTTGGGAGCAACCCATCGCAAGTGCAGTTTCCGCCACATCCATATCTTCCCAGTAACGCATTACAAAGGCTTCTCGTTGACGAGCAGGAAGCTTAGTTAAAGCATCTTCAATGAATGCCATCGTTTGGCGCTGCTCTAACTGCGCCTCCGGCTCAACTCTCGCATCGTTATCAGTCGATGTAAGCACCTCAAGCGGATCAGAGTCCTCACCATCTTCACCCGTAACGCTAAAAGACGAAAGTAAAGATGTCCAAATATTCCTGACCTTTTGCCGACGCCAAAAGTCGCGCATCGTATTTTGCAAAATTCGCTGAAACAGCATAGGAAATTCATTCGCAGGCCTCATTGCATACTTCTCAGCCAATTTCATCATCGCGTCTTGCACAATATCCAACGCAGCATCTTCATCACGCACTGCATAAGCAGTTTGCTTAAAGGCTCTGCGCTCTACCTGAGTAAGAAAATCCGATAATTCTTGTCGAGTTGCCATTTGTCTTAATGTATCTTGCTTAACTAAGCGCAAACGCTAAGTAAGCAAGATACATTAAGCCGTTCACCCAAACATGCCAAACGCGAAGTTGACCGCGAGAAATCATCCAACGTAACCAAAGCACGCCAAGCAATGTAATCACAACACCAGCAAACACTTCTTTTTGCGGCACCCATGGTGTGAGCATAATGCCAATTGCTGGCAACAAAGTACCCTGAAACACCAAGGCGCCAGTAATATTACCGAAAGCCAAAGTATCCTTGCCTTTGCGCACCCATAAAATACTATTCACTTTTTCTGGCAACTCTGTCGCAATAGGAATTACCAATAAAGATAATAACAAAGGCGTAATACCCAATAACTCAGAAGCACCTTGGATGCCTGAAATAAAGCCTTTAGCACCCCCAATTAATAAAGCCAAGCCAATTAGCAATTGGCCCATAACAACAACCATGAGGTTAGGCAAGCCTAAGCGACATAAGAACATTGGGCTTTCCGCTTCGGTTGCGTGTCCATCAGCAACAAGATTTTTCGAGGCGCGCAAGGTCAACATGATGTAAATAAAATAAATCATCACCATCACAAAACCGATGGCGTATCGCACAGCTTTAACTTCATGTGGCACAAACAGTGCAAGCGTTGCAAAACCAAAAGCAACAATGAAAAAGTCCAAATCCCGCTTTAGGCCAGTTTTCTCTGGGTGGAAATGGCCATGCGCTTTTCTGTTTTTTAATACAGCAAAAGCCAATAAGGAAATGGAAAGCGTGGATAGCATAAGTGGCGCACCTAAGATTGCACCGACGCCAATTTCTTCATTTACATGTACATCATTTGTGCCCGCCATTAAGGCTAAAAGTGGCACAAAAGTTTCTGGCAAGGCCGTGCCAACTGCCGCAAACAATGACCCCGTGACACCTTCAGAAATGCCAAGCTTTTCACCTAAATGCTCAAGTGCATTGGTAAAGACTTCCGTAGCAATTAGAATAACAATAAGAAATAAAAATAATTCGGCAAAAATCATGACAACACCTCAAAAATATATAGCTGAATTTTATCGGATAAGCGAGTATTAAGCATGCAGAATATTCAGATCAATTCAGACGGGATTTGTTCCGAAGCAAAGTTCATCGCCTCACCAAATATTGATGCGCGACCAAATGCAGAGGATATCTCATTAATTGTGATTCACAACATCAGCCTACCACCCAAGCAATATGGGGGAAACGGGGTGATCGATCTATTCAGCAACCAACTTAATCCAGATGAACATCCTTATTACGCTGAGATTGCACCTCTAAAAGTCTCGTCGCATTTTTTTATTCGTCGTGATGGCGAACTCATACAATTTGCATCTTGTAATGATCGCGCTTGGCATGCTGGCGCTTCAAACTGGCAAGGCCGTGAACGATGCAATGACTTCTCAATTGGCATCGAACTAGAAGGTAGCGATTTTGAAGCATTTGAACCTATGCAATACGAAACACTCGAATCTTTAATTACATCAATTAAAACGCGTTATCCAATAGAAGCAATTACTGGGCATTCCGATATTTCTCCTGGCCGAAAAACAGACCCAGGTCCTTATTTTAATTGGTCAAGAATTAAGACTTAATCACACTTTTACAAATGAGTTCGCTATACTCTAACTAATCATTATTGAAAGTTTTCCGCATGTTTTTTCAGCAACATTATTCAAATCACCAAGCAAGAATTAGTTTGGTTTCAGCGCTTTTAATAGGCCTATCTTTGATATCCTGCAGCAAAAAAGAAGCTGAACAAGATGCCAAAAATAAACCACAGTCAGCTCTAATTAGCACCACAACTACCGAAGCAAGTACTTTAGAAATCCGTGAAGAATCTATCGGTACTTTAGAAGGGTTAATGGATCCGACTGTTGCTGCAGAGGCAGCTGGACGCGTTGTTAAAATTGCCGCGCACCCTGGACAGGTAGTCAAAAAAGGTGAAGTTTTAGTTTTGCTAGATGCCACAGATTACAACTTACAACTCACTCAAGCACAAGCGGAGGTTTCTAGATTAGAAGCACTTACTAGCAACCAAAGCCGCATTGTTGAACGTAATCAAGCCTTAGTTCAAAAGAAATTTATCTCTCAAAATGCTTTGGAAGACGTCACCACACAACACGCCGCGCTTCAACAACAACTCGAAGGTGCAAAAGCGCAAATCGCCATCATCGAACATACCCGTGCAAAAACCACCATCGTTGCCCCGATTGATGGCGTGGTACAAAAACAAATCGTTTCCACAGGTGATTTTGTCAAAATCGGCGATCCATTGTTGCAAATTATCAGCAAACAAAAGCTACGTGCACATTTGCCTTTACCAGAAAATATCGCCGCCAAAATTCATGCTGGCATTAAGGTTCGATTAAGCACTCCAACCTCAACTGACGAAGTCATCAGCACCATTCGAGAACTAAAACCCTTGATTACTGAAACAAGCCGTGCTGTTGATGTAATTGCCGACGTCACCGACCAAGCAGGCTGGCAGCCAGGCGCAAGCGTTAAAGGTGAAATTATTTTAGGTGCACATGCCAACGCAGTTTTAATTCCTGAGCAGTGTGTAGTGTTACGCCCAGCTGGCGAGGTGGTTTATGTGGTTAAAGAAGGCTTAGCGCTTCAGCGCATCGTCAAAACTGGCATGCGGCAAGAAGGCAAAATCGAAATCATTGAGGGCTTGAGTGCAGGCGAAGTGATTGCTAAAGATGGCGCCGCCTTTCTTACCGACAAAGCAAAAGTAAAAGTCGAAGCTAAAAAACCAGCTAAAGCCTAAGCACACAAAACATAGAAAAACCCAAGAGAAAATCGCATGAACTTGCCTCAACTTTCCATTAAACGCCATGTGTTTGCATGGATGCTTTCTGCCGTTATTGTACTGTTTGGGATTATTTCATATCAGCGTATCGGCATAGATCGCATTCCATCCATCGACTTCCCGATTATTATGATTAACACCACACTCAAGGGCGCGAACCCTGATGTAGTGGATTCAAGCATCACCAGCATTATTGAAACTGCCGTCAACACCACCCCCGGGATTGAGCATATTCAGTCATCTTCTTCACCTGGCGTTTCAACTATTACAATTACTTTTGCACTTAACAAAAATATCGATGTTGCCTACAACGAAGTGCAATCTAAAGTCAGCCAAGTTCTAAAGAAATTACCTCAGGATACTGACCCACCAACTATCCAAAAGGTCGATTCCAATGCGCAAGCAGTGATTTGGCTGGCGCTCACTGGTGACCGCACCATACAACAACTTAATTTATACGCAACTAACGTAATCAAAAAGAAATTCGAAACCATTAACGGCGTAGGCGAGGTGACATTGGGTGGCCGACGTGACCGCGTGGTTCGCGTTAGTCTTTCACCTGAACGCATGGCAGCTTACAAACTAACTGCAAGCGATTTAATTAACGCTTTCAATACCCAACATGTGCAATTACCCGGTGGGTTTCTGGTCAGCAACCAAACAGAAAAGTTAGTCAAACTTGATTTGGAATTTCATGACGTCAAAGATTTAGGCGAGCTCATTATCAATCACCGCGATGGCGCCCCAGTTCACCTAAAAGATATCGCAACCATTACCGATAGCATTACCGATAATCGCCAAGTTGCGCGCTATAACGGTATGCCAACGGTTGGCTTGGGCATGGTGAAAATCGCGAATGCCAATACGGTTGAAATCATCAAAGAGGTTGAGCGTCGTTTAGATGAAGAAATTCGACCTAATTTGCCACCAGGCATAAAACTTGAAATCTCCACCAATGATTCAATTTTCATTAACCAAATGGTCGCATCACTCAAGGAGCACTTATTTACAGGCACCCTACTTGCGGCGTTGATTGTATTTATTTTCTTACGCTCGATGCGCTCAACCTTAATTATCGCAACCGCAATTCCAGTGTCTTTATTAGGCGCGATTGCCGTGATGTATTTCTCAGGCTACACCTTCAACTCCATGACATTGCTTGGCTTGCTCTTGCTCATCGGCGTGGTGGTGGACGATGCAATCGTCGTGCTAGAAAACATTTTTCGCCATCGTGAACATGTGGATAAAGACCCAATTAGCGCGGCAATCAATGGTTCATCTGAAGTGACTTTTGCGGTCATTGCAGCATCACTTTCCCTCATTTGTATCTTTGCACCTGTAATTTTCATGGACGGCATTGTGGGCATGTTCTTTAAATCATTTGGTGTGGTTGTAACCTTTGGGGTTCTTGCCTCATTATTCGTTTCACTCACCCTCACCCCTATGCTTTGCTCACGCTATTTAAGCGTTAGCCATAAAGAAAATAAATTCTACAGCGCTATTGAAAGAGGCTTAGCAAAGCTCGATTCCACCTATCACTATTTGCTCAACCTCAGCCTGAATAATCGCTGGCGCGTGCTTATGATCACGTTGCTATTCGTGATTTTGGGTGGTGGCTATGCCATGAAAAACGTCCAAAAAGACTTTGTGCCTGAGGCCGATGAAGGCAGCTTTACTATCAGCGTTAAGTCACCACTTGGCTCAAGTTTGGATTACACCGACTCTCGTATGAAATTAGTGGAAACTGCGCTTGCAATACATCCAAATGAAATTGCCAGCTACTTCTCAACTATTGGTGCCGGATCCAAAGGCCAAGTCAATCAAGGCAATGTAAATGTAAGAATGGTGCCAAAAACAGAACGAGAAAAATCACAAAAAGACTTAATGAAAGAACTCAAAAAACAGTTTGATCAAATCCCTGGCGTAAAAGCCATTCCATCGCCCGCATCGATTGCCAAAGGGCAACGTTCAGAGAAGCTTCAATTTATTATCACAGGCTCAAGTCTGGATGAAATTGGTAGTCTATCTAAACAAATGCAACAGGCACTCACCAAAAACAGTGATATGGGTAAAGTGGATTTGGATGTGCAACTCGATTTACCTCAACTAGATATGAGCATAGACCGTACCCGCGCAGCATCATTGGGGCTAAGTGCTAACGATGTTGCTGGCGCTGTTAGCATGTATGCAGGCGGTCTAAACGTGGCGAAATATAATGACTTCAATGGTGATGGTCAACGCTACGACATTCGCTTAAAAGCTGACGAGAATGAAATGAAACAAACAACGGATTTAAGCAAAATTTACCTAAGAAGCGCTAGTGGTGAGTTGGTGCGATTAGATGCTGTTGCTAGCTTTACACCAGCCTTAGGTGCAGCCGTTATTGGCCGCTACGATATGCAATACTCTGCAAATTTTTACGCCAACCCAAGCATGCCTTTGGGTGATGCTGTCACTTTGGTTAAAGAAACGGCAGCTAAGATATTACCAACGAACTACACACTCAAAATGACAGGCCAAGCGGAAGAGTTTGGCAAAACATTTAAGAACATTAAGTTCGTGTTTATTCTTGCATTCATCTTGCTCTATATGGTGCTTGCAAGCCAATTCAATTCGTTTGTACAACCTGTCATTATTATGTTGGCACAGCCACTCGCGATTATTGGCGGCTTAATTGCGCTCTTACTTTCGGGGGATTCACTCAATATTTACTCAATGATTGGACTAGTTCTGCTTATCGGCCTGGTCGCTAAAAACTCCATCTTGCTTGTAGACTTAACCAATCAATTGCGTGAACGTGGTGCGAGCATCAACGATGCACTCAAAGAGGCCTGCCCAATTCGTCTGCGACCTGTTGTGATGACATCGCTTACCATCATCTTGGCGCTTCTACCTGCAGCACTGGGTTTAGGCGCAGGAAGTGAAACCAACAAACCGCTTTCAGTCGCGATTATTGGCGGGATGATCTCATCCACACTGCTCACTTTGGTGGTGGTGCCAGCAGCCTACTCTTTGGTGATGAACGGTCTGGAAAATTGGAAAGCTAGAAAAAAGTAATGACTGGAAATTAACGCCGTGTCATTTTCACCAAATACTCCAGCGCTAAAGCATCGACTTTAGGTTGCCATAGTGCTGGATTTTCTGGAAAGTCTTCAAACTGCCCTGAACGCTCAAAACCTAAACGCTCATAAAACGCAATCAGCTCAGTCCGCAAAGTAATCACAGACATAAAAAAACCCGCCACACGCCACTCTCTTAAAGTGATTGCTTCAGCCGCTTGTATCATCTCACGGCCATAGCCCTTATTCTGCAAGGTTGGCTTCACAGCAATTAAGCCGAATTTAGCGGTATTTTCTAGACGCTCACAGGCAATGCTTGCGACCACTTGGTCTCGCAAGACTCCCACCAAAACAAATGCATCGTCGCGCTTAATCAACGTTGCAACCTCTGGGGTGGTAATACGGAGACCATCTAATAAGTTAGCCTCCGTCGTCCAACCAGCACGGCTAGTTTCACCCCGATAAGCAGTGTTCACTAACTCAGCAATTGTGGCTGCATCACTTAATTCGGCTTTATGGAAGCTAAGCATTTATGAGGAATGCACTAGCTTTTGAACGACCAAGCTACCCACCATATCACCCTGCACATTGACTGTGGTGCGGAGCGTATCTAACAGTCTGTCTATCGGTAACAAAATCGCAATCGCCTCTGCTGGCAAGCCAACAGATTGCAGGACCATCACCATAGTCACCATGCCTGCACTTGGAATACCAGGTGCACCCATCGCGGCAATCATGGCGGTAAAGAACACAATAAACTGCTGGGCAAGACTTAAATCAATGCCTGCAAGGTTTGCAATAAACAAGGCCGCCGCCGCCTCATAAAGTGCCGTGCCGTCCATATTAATCGTTGCGCCAAGCGGAATGACAAATCCTGCAATTTCAGGCTTCACGTGTAAATGTTGCGTCGTGCAACGCAACGTCACAGGCAAAGTTGCATTGCTAGAGCTAGTCGCAAAAGCAGTCACCAAGGCTTCGCGTGCTCCTCGCCAAAACCACAACGGCGACTTCCCAGTAAACACAAATAAAATCAGCGGGAGCACAACAACACCATGGAATAAAGTTGTGCCTAAAACGACAGCAATAAACTTACCTAAAGTAGCTAGCATGGTCGCATCTTGCAAAACAACTAACTTGAGCAGTAGTGCAAAAATGCCTAAAGGCGCTAAACGCATAATCCAGCTCACAATACGCATACAAACTTCTAGCGCCTCTTGAAGCAAAGCCAAGATGTTTTTGTAACGCTCGCCACCCATCACCAGCGCAATGCCCAAAATTAAAGCGAATACCACCACCGCCAGCACATTGCTTTGTGAAAGTGCATTAAAAGGATTGATAAAAATTCCGTGTAAAAACTGCGCCAAAAACTCAGGCAAAGGCAATTGCTTAGCCTCAAAGTTTTGCATGGCATCGGCAAACATTGCCAAATGCAAGCCAGCGCCAGGTTTGAAATAATTGCTGGTGAATAAACCCAAAGCAATTGCGATAGCCATAGATGCAACGAAAAAAGCTAGCGTTGCGACCCAAACTTTGTGCATTTGCTGATGCTGACGCAAGTTAGCGATGCCAACTGCAATTGAGCAAAACACCAGTGGAATTAAAATCATTTTCAGCAAGTCGATAAATAAAGTCGCGACTAAAGTTGCTGAATACAAGCCTAATTTAACCACCGCATTTTCAGCGCCTACCCCATGAAAATACCAGCCCAAGACTAGCCCAAGACTAGCACCAATTAGGATTTGTAGATTAAGGCTAGGCAGCTTCATGTTTACGCTTTAGCCTTTTTAGGCGCGGCTTTTTTGGGTGCAGCCTTTTTAACAGGTTCTTTAGTAGCCGCAGCTTTGGTTAAGGCTTTAGATTTCGAAATTGCCGCTTTTTTACGCTCAGCTTTGACTGCAGCCTCATCTGCTTCAGTAATCACTTCTGCCGTTTCAGCTTTTGAATCAAGAGCTGGTTTAGCTACTGCGGCTTTCTCAAATACTGCCGCGAAGAAGCCATCCGTTTGGTGCAGATGTGGCAATAGTTTTAGGTAGTTGCCCGTATCCAAATTGATTTGCTGTTGCGCCAAAATGCTATTCGCTGGCACCAACACAAACTCAAGATTTGCTTTTAAGAAAGCCTCTGCGATTTGTTCGTTTTCATCTTGCAATAAACTACATGTCGCATAAATTAAACGTCCGCCAGCTTTCACCAACTTAGCTGCACGCCCCAAAATATTGGTTTGTTTAACGGTTAATTCCAACACGTCTTGTGGTTTTTGGCGCCATTTCAAATCTGGGTTGCGGCGTAAAGTCCCTAGTCCGCTACAAGGCGCATCCACCAGCACACGGTCGAATTTGCCATTGAGGCGTTTTAATTTAGGGTCAGCTTCGCTGCTAATTAATTGGCTATGTAAGTTTGATAAGCCTGAACGTTTTAAACGTGTACCTAAGTTTTGCAAGCGTTTCTCAGAAACATCAAATGCGTAAATGCGGCCTGAATTACGCATTAAAGCGCCCAATGCCAAACTCTTACCGCCAGCACCCGCACAGAAATCTGCCACCATTTCACCACGACGTGGTGCGACCAATTGCGCCAATAATTGACTACCTTCATCCTGCACTTCAATCTTGCCATCTGTGAATAACACGTGGCGACTGATGGTCATTTTTTGCGCCATACGTAAACCATTTGGGGAATATGGCGTTGGCACTACTTCAGTTTTTTCTGAGGCAAATTTAGCCATCACATCTTCACGCGTGGCTTTTACCAAGTTCACACGCAAATCCAAAGCTGCAGACATATGCATACTTCTAGCGATTGTTAGTGCTTGCTCTTCGCCATACTGCTCTACCAATTTCTCCCAAAACCATTCCGGCAAATCTGCTTGCATGGCTTTGCTAATATCATCCGTTTTCTTGGATTTAATTTCTAAAGCCCATTCTTTTTGTTGGGCGTTTAATGTATCTGCTAAATCACGTGTACTCATGCCAAGCACACGCACCAAGTAAGCCACTAATAATTTACGCGGGTCATCTCCATCAGCCACATAAGTCAAAAATGATTTACGACGCAAAACACCATAAGCAGACTCAGCAATAAATGCACGGTCTTTAGTACCCAAATCACGATTTTGCTTGAAGAACCAACCGAGTTTCACGTCAGCTGGGCCCGTGTTAGAGAGTACGTCTGAAAGCGCCACACCAGCGAGTCGTAATAAATTAGGGTTAATTGTCATTTTGCGATATCGGTATCTATGCGAGTTGCGATGAATTCGTACCCGCTACCGTCCTTTGCTATTTTCAAAATTTTAATGGGGATAAATCGATAATCTTCTGCTAACCAGACATCAGTTTTTTCTTCCGCATCACCGCTACTTTTAGCGATGTGATACGTATTAATTTGACCAAACTTGGTTGCAATCACTTCTTCAGAAATAAACTGATAGTTATAAACACGCACCATTTTCCCGTTGGTTAAAGGCCACTCCATCCTATCGAGCGGTGGCACAAACATAAACTGATACATAAAACTTAAAAAGTCCTGCGTACCCTCTAACAACTCTTCCACAGTTTCTGTCTTGGCTGTTTTTAGGGTCAACTGATGTTTAGCCCAATCAAAATTGGCCGCTTGCAACTTGTCGGGCTTGCCTGTTACTTCCACACGATAAGCATCTGGCTGAAGCCCTTGCTCAGTGACTGTACCGTTGCTGGTTTCAATGCGTTTTCCAGCAAAAGCTATAGAAGCTAAACCTACCGCCTCAATCTCACTATGCAAACTGTATTTGCCTTGCGGCTCAGCCTGATAACGATAATGCGCGCGACCACTGCCAAAAGCATTCACGCGTTTCACATCAAAATCCATGTCCACAAATGAAGGTGGTGGCAAGCGTAACATCTCTTCATACGCCGGCCTATCTTCCTCTCGCCATAATGGATCAGTCACGTGCGGCGCTTCAGCTTGTGCATCAGTGTTAGGCCTGACAGCCTCACGGCTCAGCTCATGCGGAACCTGCTTATGCTTTACTGGCTTATGCGCCTTTTTAGGTGGCAATGGCTTCTTTATTGACGACGGAAGCAGTTTCGCTTCTATTACATGTGATGACGACTCGAAACTCGGCAACACAAAACTCCAACCGCTCAGCAATAAAACGTGTAATAACACTGACAACAAAACCGCCCACAACCAACGTTGAGGCACATGACTTTTTTGCAGTTGAAGTATTAAGAGTCCGCTATTTTTCAAATGATGTTTTATTGATTTTTTATTGCTAGTTAGAATCAAAAATCACTAATCTAAAAATCATTAATCTACATGAATACTGGTCAGCGTTTGCTCGATGGTCGCGCCATTTTCTTCGCGCATGATGATTTTAACTGGCAAGTAAAAACGCTCAACCGCCAACCAAAACTCTTTTTCGTTACCGCCGCTGGTCTCACTTGCATTGCTTAAATGCAGGGTATTAAATGGACCCGCATCCACCGTTAAGCTCACATCACGCTCTATAACTTTATAGCTATAGATTCGTTGTTTTTTGCCTGTAGTAATGGGCAAACTAACTTCATCGGCCTTTGGTGGAAAGAGCATCCATTGATAAGGAAAACTCGCCACATCCTGTGTCCCTTTGGCTAAAGGCTCTGTGGTGACATTCCCTTTGTTTTTCATGCTCAATTGATTAGCAAGCCAATCAAAATCAGCATACACAGCTTTTCTCTCATTATCGCCTTGCTGTTGCTCAAAGTGCTTAGGCTGTAAGCCTTCGTTAGTGACAACGCCTTCACTCTTCAAAATACGTTTTCCAAACAGCGCCGCTAAACCCACACCTTCGGTCACACTTTCAATCAAATATTGGTCGCCTGTTTGTTTGAATGTTTCTGTCACATTAGCAAAAGGCTTACCGTTTCGAGTCGCTTGGTAAGTCAGCGTTACATTTTTTGGTGCGGCAAACGCAAGGTCTGTGATGACCAAAAAGCTGGCCAGAAAACTAAGCCGTGCTAGTTTAGCGAAGGCTTTAATGTTAAACCACTATCGTTGGCGCTTCGCCCGCTTGTTGCTTGCGGATAAAGCCGATTTCAAACACTTGCTCGCCTTCGGCTTTTAGCAAGCCCATTGCTTCTTTTGCTTGGTCTTTAGACACAATCACTACCATGCCAATGCCGCAGTTAAATGTTTTGTGCATTTCGCTTTCAGCAACATTGCCTTGAGCTTGCAACCAGGTAAACAAAGGTGGCATATCCCAGCTACCTTTTTTGATTTCAGCCGTTAAGCCTTCAGGCAATACGCGTGGTACATTTTCTGTAATACCGCCGCCAGTGATATGGGCCATGCCTTTTACCGTCATGGATGAAATCAATTTAAGCAAAGGTTTTACGTAAATACGCGTTGGTGCCATCACCACATCTTTGAATGGCTTGCCGTGGAAGTCTGCATTGAAATCAATGCCTGATTTTGCGATTAATTTACGAATCAATGAATACCCGTTTGAATGTGCGCCACTTGAAGCCAAACCCAACACAACATCGCCTTCAGCGATTGTTTTGCCAGTAATAATGCTTTCTTTATCTACACAGCCCACTGCAAAACCAGCCAAGTCATATTCACCCGCTGGATACATACCTGGCATTTCAGCAGTTTCGCCGCCCACCAATGCACAACCTGACTGTTCACAGCCTTGGGCAATGCCTTTAATTACTTGCGCTGCTGTACCCACTTCCAACTTGCCGCATGCAAAGTAATCTAAGAAAAATAATGGCTCAGCGCCTTGTACCAAAATATCATTCACACTCATTGCGACAAGATCGATACCCACGGTATCGTGTTTACTCAGCTCAAAAGCGAGTTTTAATTTAGTGCCCACACCATCTGTGCCAGACACCAACACTGGATTTTTGAATTTTTTTGGCATCTCAAACAATGAGCCAAAGCCGCCAATACCGCCTAAAACCTCTGGGCGCATGGTGCGTTTTGCGAAAGGCTTAATCTGTTCAACCAGCGCGTCACCCGCCTCAATATCTACCCCAGCGTCACGGTAGCTAATAGATGTGCCATTGGTTTGGTCGTTCGAATTCAAAGCTTTCTCGCTTTCTACAAGATAAAAACAAATAAAAGGTTAAAATACACATTTATCGCGTATTTTTTGTAATACCCGAATTTTAACCTAAATGACGCCTAAACGAGAAAAGACTGAACGATAAAAGCAGAGTTATTCCGCTTTAATTGCTTTGCAAGATTAAATAAATGAAACAACTGCTCCTAGATATTCAGCCAGACGCATTGCCTAGCATTGCCAACTTCGTTGTTGGTCGTAATGCAGAGGCCTTGCACAGCTTGCATCAGGCGTTGCAAACAGGCGCCGAGAGTCGTTTTATTTACTTTTGGGGCGCAGCAGGCAGTGGCAAAACGCATCTGCTCAAAGCGGCGCAAGAATTAGCAAAAGCATCCAACATTCATCTCGTCACAGCAGATGATGTCAATTTACTCAATGATGAAGCGCAAATCGCTTTATTCGACACTTACAACCAAACGCGTGCGGCAAATGGCGTGCTTTTTGCGGCAGGCAATGCATCGCCTAGCCAAATGAATCTGCGTAATGACCTCGCAACCCGTTTAGCTTGGGGTTTAACCTACCAATTACATCCGCTCACCGATGAAGAAAAAGCCCAAGCTCTGCAAGCCCACGCTCTAGAACGTGGCATGAAATTGCCTGATGAAGTGGTGGATTATTGCTTGCGTTACTTACGCCGAGATTTGCCAAGCTTGATGGCAATTTTAGATGCGCTTGATGAATGGTCGCTCACTGAAAAACGTCCAGTGACCGTTCCTCTCCTTAAAAAACTGCTTCAACTACCGCTTATTTGAACTCAATAAAAAATAAAAATGTTACGTTTATCCGAAATCAAACTGCCTTTAGACAACGCCACCTCGCTTCATCACGAACCCGAGGTGATTCAAGACGCACTGATTAAGAAGCTAGGCATTCCAGCCAGCGATTTAATCAGCATGACGATTTTTAAGCGAGGTGTAGATGCCCGTAAATCACACGCGATTTTGTTTGTTTATACACTCGATGTTGAAGTTAAAAACGAAGCTAAAATTTTAGCGAAATTCAAAAAAGACCCACACGTGAAAGTCGCCCCTGACACCTCTTACCACTTTGTAGCAAAGGCACCTGAAACAAGCAAAGAACCTCGTCCTGTAATTGTGGGCTTTGGCCCATCCGGCATTTTTGCGGCGCTGATTTTGGCACAATCTGGCTTTAAGCCTATCGTTTTAGAGCGTGGCAAAGCCGTTCGTGAACGCACCAAAGACACATGGGGTTTGTGGCGCAAAAGCATACTTAATCCAGAATCTAACGTGCAATTTGGTGAAGGTGGCGCAGGGACTTTTTCAGATGGCAAACTCTACAGCCAGATTAAAGACCCTAAACATTACGGGCGCAAAGTGCTCAATGAATTTGTCAAAGCGGGCGCGCCAGAAGAAATTTTATACGTGAGCCATCCGCATATCGGCACATTCCGTTTGGTGGGGATGGTCGAAGAAATGCGTCAAAACATTATTGAGCTTGGTGGCGAAATCCGCTTCCAAAGTCGTGTGGATGATATAGAAATTGAAAACGGCCAAGTGCAAGGCGTAGTGCTACAAAACGGAGAGCGCATCGCCACCAACCATCTTGTATTGGCAGTCGGCCATAGTGCCCGCGACACCTTTGAGATGATACACAAACGCGGCATCTACATTGAGGCCAAGCCTTTTTCTATTGGCTTCCGTATTGAACATCCACAATCACTCATTGACCATGCACGCTTTGGCCCCAATGCCCAGCACCCCGTCTTGGGCGCGGCGGATTATAAGCTCGTACATCACGCAAAAAATGGTCGTAGCGTTTACAGTTTCTGTATGTGTCCAGGCGGAACAGTAGTTGCGGCAGCATCTGAAGAAGGTCGCGTGGTGACTAACGGCATGAGCCAATATTCACGTAACGAACGTAATGCAAACGCGGGCATTGTGGTGGGCATTGACCCTGAGAAAGATTATCCAGGTGACCCGCTTGCTGGCATGGAATTTCAACGGAAATGGGAAGCACGCGCTTTTGAGCTTGGCGGTAGAAATTACAAAGCGCCAGGGCAACTCATTGGCGACTTTATCAATGGTAAACCTTCTGCCGAGTTTGGCGCAGTTCAACCTTCCTACACGCCAGGCGTTCACCTCACTGATTTAAGCACCGCATTGCCTGAATATGCGATTACTGCCATTCGCGAAGCACTCCCCGCCTTCGCCAAACAGATTAAAGGTTTTGATTTGCCTGATGGCGTTCTAACAGGCGTTGAAACCAGAACATCCTCACCGATTAGAATTAAACGCGACGACGAAACCTTACAAAGCATCAACACCAAAGGCCTTTACCCAACAGGCGAAGGTGCTGGCTATGCAGGGGGAATTTTGTCGGCGGCGGTGGATGGAATTAGAATTGCTGAGGCTTTGGCACTGAGCATAACAACCAATGATTAAGCTAGCGTTACCGCAACCTCACCTTCGCCTGTTTTTCCTTGGTTATCTGTCCAACTCACCCGCACAATATCGCCCACTTTTGCACCACGCAGATGAAAAGTAAGATAAGGATTTTTTGAAATACCTGTTCCCCATTGCGCCTCTAGAACTTGCTTTCCTTTAATGGTAGCGCTTACTAACTGAATAAAGTTTGCAGAAATAAAATCACCAAAATCACTCTTACGGCGCCCCGTTTCCATCGGGTGGGTCATCAGCACTTTTACTTCCGTGACCTCGCCCTTGAGCTGGGCGCGCATACGCATATTTTCAGCCATGTTAGCCACATCCATTCTCTAAAACTTCTACCCGTTTTTTGGCAGAATAATAGCGATTACCCGATTTAATGACCGCCAGCACATCTGAGGTTTCAGCCATTTTGATGCGCGTCACCACAAAGCCATCGGCGCCCTCGCCAAACACAAAATTAGCAATTAAAGCGGTTGGATTATTTTCCACAAATATAGCGATAGATTCGGTATTAGGGATACGACTGGTGACTTCAATTTGCACCACGGCGCCATTTTCTGCTTTGTCTGGTGCAATAACTTGAATGTCGTTGGATAGCGTGACATTGCTAATTTGCAAAGCAGCCATCGCCTCTTGTAACTTGGTGGCTTGAAAAGCAAGCGTATTCCACATAGCGGCGAATGCTTTAATTGGCACGAGCGCCAAGGCGCTTAACGCGAATAAGGCTTTGATAAACTTTCTGCGTTGCACCATGCTCATTTCCTTTTTAGCCTGTTCATTCGAACTTACTTAAACCAGCCACTTTTTTTCGGTTCATCCACTAGCGCACGAAGCTCTTTTAATCTCGCTTCGACTATCGACTGCTGATAAAAATCGCCATCGCCAGACCTGACCGCTAAATCCATCTGCTCAAGCGCTTTCGGGTTATTGTACCGCCTAAAATATGCTTCGCCTTGGGCTTGATGGCTAAGCAGGTTTTTACCTAGTGCAGCATAGGCTTTTGATTTTAGCTCATACATATAAGCATCAGTAGGATATAAGCTTTGCTTTTCATTGAGCAATTGCAAGGCTTGTTGCGGTTGCCGGATGCGTAAAAAGTGTTCTGCATATCCATAAATCAAAGCACGACTGCCCGGATAAATCGCGAGGCCCGCTTGATAGGCTTTTGCAGCTTGCGTTGGGTTGTCGCGCGCGACTTCAATATTGGCCGCAAGGCTTGCAAAAAATGGGTGGCTAGGGGCATTAGCACGAATCCAGCTAAGTTCTTTAGTTGCACCATCAACATTACCCAAGCGTAACATTGCGACGGCAAGTCCATAGTGCTGGGCACTCTCGCTTGTGTAGCGTCTATCTTGAATATTACTTTGGAATAAAGAAACCGCTTGGTTAGCGATGCCAGAAATTGCCAAGATTTTGGCCCGCACCAAATCAAAATCGGGTGAGTAAGGCACCATGCGATATTTGCTATTGGCAATGCGTGCGCTGACGTCGGCAATACGCTCACTGGTAATTGGGTGAGTACGCAAAAAGGTGGGTGCACTACCTTCTACATAGCGCGTGCCTTTTTGCATAGTCTCAAAAAAACTCGCCATGGCATGGGTGTCGTAACCTGCGCTTTCTAAAATGGAGATTCCCACACGGTCAGCTTCCCGTTCGTGGTCACGTGTGTAGTCCAATTGCTTTTGAACAGAGCCTGCGGATGAAGCCGTCATGGCAGCGCTGGCAAGTTGCGGATTAGCCCGTGCAGACAAAATTGCCAACGCCATGCCCGCAAGACTAATGAGGGAGTCATTCTTTTGTTGCGCCATCATCCGCGCCATATGATGTTGCACTACGTGGCCGATTTCATGGCCCATCACCCCCGCTAATTCAGACTCATTACTAGCCGCAACAATTAAGCCTGTGTGTACGCCTACCACGCCGCCAGGCATGGCAAAAGCATTGATACTGTTATCTTTAACAACAAAAAAATTAAACCACTGGGTTTTATCAGGGCCGTTGCTGGCAAGACGCATGCCTAGGTTTTGAATGTAATCAGTAATTTCAGGGTCATAAAGCACTTCCTCGCTCGACATCACGCTGCGCATGATTTGGTCAGCAATTTTCTTTTCATCGAGGGGCGAAAGTACAGTTGCAGAAGCATCACCTAAATCAGGCAAATCATCCGCCAACGCAAGCGGCGCAAAAAAGGAAAACAACAGAAGGCTATAAACTAATTTCATCATTGCGTATGATAACGATATTAAGCGCCTAGTTCACGGTTCGTGATGAAATTATGGTGCAAACAAGTTAAATTAAAAGGCAACATTGATGAGCGAACTTACCCATTTTGATAACCAA
Organism: uncultured Methylophilaceae bacterium; assembly: GCA_903899965.1. Classification (GTDB taxonomy): domain Bacteria; phylum Pseudomonadota; class Gammaproteobacteria; order Burkholderiales; family Methylophilaceae; genus Methylopumilus_A. The sequence continues at coordinate 61,955 of CAIULB010000010.1, forward strand.
GGCCAAGCGCACATGGTCGATGTAGGCAGAAAAGCCGAGACAGAGCGCGTAGCCGTTGCAACAGGCTGCATCCGAATGTTAGCAAGCACTTTAGCACTTGTTATCAAAGGGGATGCGAAAAAAGGTGACGTGCTGGGAATTGCGCGGATTGCAGCGATTCAAGCATCAAAGCGCACTTCGGATTTAATCCCGCTATGCCATCCAATCAGCCTCACCAAAGTGGGCGTGGAGTTTGAAATCGACGAAAAATCTAACATCATTCATTGCACCGTCACCGCAAAATGCACAGGGAAAACAGGCGTAGAAATGGAAGCGCTCACAGCGACTAGCCTGGCTTTACTTACTATATACGATATGTGCAAAGCCGTTGACCGCGGTATGGTGATGGGTGAAATTAAGCTGCTAGAGAAACAAGGTGGAAAATCTGGGCATTGGGTGGCAGAGAAGTAGCTACCAACATACCAATCTTCAAATCACTTCAAATATAGATAAAAAGTCTCATTTGTCCTAAATCTGTCCTAATTTTGGATGGAAAATGGCGACATTTCGTAAGCGTAATGGCAAGTGGCAAGCCCGTGTAACACGGAAAGGCTATGACACTCTCTGTAAAACTTTTGAATCAAAAAAAGATGCGCAATACTGGGCTAGAGGCATTGAAAGTGAAATTGACAAAGGCGCATATAAGAATCTTCGATACGCCCAAAAAATCACCTTCAAAGAACTAGTAGAGCGTTATATCAACGAAGTCTCACCCTCAATGCGCGGCGCGGCCGCAGACATTTATCGCTTACGCGCCCTAACAACGCGCTCAATCAGCAAACTCAGCATGACATCGCTGACCCCTTCTAAATTAGCGCAATATAGAGACCAACGATTAAAAGTCATTGCGCCAAACACAATGCTGCGTGAACTTGCTTATTTCTCATGCGTTATTAATCACGCAAAGCGTGAGTGGGGTCTTAATATCGACAATCCTGTCGCAATGATCAAAAAGCCACCAGTGCCTGACGGCAGAACAAGAATATTAAGCAATGAAGAAAAAGAAAGAATCATTTTTGAATGTCTAAAGTCGCGACAAGAAAAATGTAATGTTTGGGTGCCTGCGATTATCGAATTTGCTTTAGCGACAGCAATGCGGCGTGGCGAAATTACATCGCTTCTTTGGCGCAATGTTGATATTAATAAACGCACAGCTTTTCTACCTATTACAAAAAATGGTCATTGTCGCCATGTGCCACTATCCAATACTGCCATCAAAATTCTTAACGAGTTGCCACGCACTGAGAGTGAAAGAGTTTTCCCAGTCAATGAGGTGTCATTATCAACAGCATTTTATCGCTATTCACGCTTAGCAGGCGTTCCCAATGTACGATTTCATGACTTAAGACATACGGCAATTACTGCGATGTCAGGCAAACTAACTAATGTAATAGAACTATCCTCAGTTACAGGGCATAGATCACTATCGATGCTTAAAAGATATATTCATTTAAACATAGAAGAATTAGCCAAGAAGCTTGATGATTAAAGTGTCGTTTAAAACGACACTTTTTAAATATTTCTTGCTAGCATTTGTTTTTGATATTACATTGTATACAACCGAATGTTACTTGGAGAAAATAATGGAAAGCAGTGTTCTCACATTGAGATTGAATACAGAAACTAAAGATAAATTAGATAAATTGGCCTCTGCCACACAGCGAAGCAAATCATTCCTAGCTGCTGAAGCTATTAATCGATATTTAGAAATTGAAGCATGGCAAATAAGTGAAATAGAAAAAGCGTTAAAAGAAGCTGATGCTGGAGATTTTGCTACCAATGACGATCTAGCTTTATTGGCGACAAAGTATGCAGGTTAAATGGTTAAAGCGAGCACTTCAAAACTTAGATGCTGAAGCTGCTTATATCGCTCAAGAGAATCCAAAAGCAGCTTATGAATGCATCGCCCACATTCTTAAATCTGTTGATCAATTAGCAAGCCATCCAAGTATTGGTCGTGCTGGTCGCGTATTTGGCACTAGAGAATTGGTTATTACACATTACCCTTACATCGTGCCATATCGAATTAAAGATGATGCTGTTGAAGTGTTGCGCGTATTTCACACATCTCGCAAATGGCCCAGCCAGTTATAAACTGTCGTTTTAAACGACAAATTATAAAACACCTTCGCTAGTGCTAACGCACCAACTGCGGATAACTAACTACATTCCCCTTGCCATACATGGCTTCTAATTGAAGCTTAGCTTTGTATGCGTCCTGCGCTTGAACAACAACATTCGTTGTCGTTGTTACTTTCTGTGTAACTACCAATCTCACTAAACTCTTATATGTATTCATCTCTGTTTTTCCTCACCCTAAAGTCTTTAATTTAATTTCTCTTAAATTAAATTCCTACCGAAATTAGGTCTACCCCAGTAGTTTTAAAACGAATCAAAATTAATAGATTTTTTATGGTTTTCTTTTGTTCTGTATAAATACTTATATGAATAACTATCAAGCAGAACAATTAACAGCTAACTGGCTTAAGCAAAACGGAATGGATGAAAAGAGCTTTACGGTCATCGACCTCCCATTCATACAAGCACAGCAAGTGGCTTTTGCGTTGATGAAATATCACGCTGAGTTGTTAGATGATGATCAAACAGAATTTGTCTGTAGCTATTTAGAAGACATCAATCACAGAGCTAAGAGAAAGAAATTAACAGCCACAAAGGCATATCGCGTACTAAACATAGGCACAAAGATTAATAGGCAATTATTTAAAGCAAATAGAAAAAGCAGATAAGTCACTGCTCTAACAAAGGATAAAAACGCGGGTTGTAATATGACGGCTAATGAGCCCGCACTCATTGTGTAAGTCTGTAAGCGAGCACAAGTTAAATGAGTAGTTGCCGGTGGATACTTGTATCAAGTGGGAGTTTGTATGCTGTCTCCCAAAAAATTCATTTACAGGCGTGTGGTGGGACTTTTGACCGTAAAACACGAACGACGACTAACGCAGTTTTAATTGCGATAGCCGTCGTATTGGCGAACATTCTCCGTAAACCTAACTACACCAAATACTACTTCGTAGTATTCGGCTTTCTCTCTATTACTCAATTCAAACAAAAGAACAAAAAAGTGTGTTGAGCAAAAGCGAATGCTTTTGTGAAAACACTAGCGAACATCAGTTCGCTCATTAACTCATCGCATAAATATAAAAACAAAGGAACTAAGCAATACCTTTGATATTAACCACGCAGATTACTTAACCAATTGATTAATGGATAGAAGATGAACATAAAGGACATATGGCAAAAAATGGTAGGAAATGAAAAACAAAGAAATTACGCTGCTAATAATGAAAACAACACATTATTAGAGGATTACATGAAACAGGCACGTACATTAAACGACAAAGAATTAAACCTATTACTGCTTTATGTGAATACACGCAAATACGCAGAACGTGATCGTTGTATGTTGTTGATGACATACTTTGGTGGAATGCGTATTGGTGAAGTTGCCGCAACGAAGATTAAAGATGTATTGGCTAGTGACGGCACGATTAAACAAGAAATCAACTTAACCGCAGAACAGACTAAAGGTAAGTTCGCCAGAACTGTCGTTTTAAACGACAAGCTACGCAAAGAGATTATGGGTTACTTGCTTACTCGCTACAGCAAGCAAGACTTAATCACTATTCAATACAGCCCAATTAAAGAAAAACCATTGTTCTGTACACAAAAGAGCGAAGGCTTTAATGCCAACACAGCTTGTTATCACTTTCATATGTTATACAAAAACGCAGGACTTGAAGGGTGTAGTAGCCATAGCGGCAGACGTAGCTTTTTAACTGAGCTAAGCAGCAAGTCAGTGCCACTTAAAGTATTAATGGAGTTAGCAGGTCATCGCCAAGCACAAACAACTATGCGTTATGTCAATGTCACACAAGACATGAAACGAGCTGCGGTGGAATTGATATAGCTATAATAAATGTCGTTTAAAACGACTTAATATAGAGCCCATCAATATCTAATTTGTAGCCTTTTGGTGGAAGAGGCACTTTTTCAAACATCTTTCGAAAATTTTCCACATCAGCTGCGGGTGGTTGCCATTCACCTCTAGCAATTGCCGCATCCAATTCCTTTTGTTGCTTTTCACTCCACCGCTGCCGCGACTCTAATTTATCAAAACTCGGGAACTTACCTATTTCAGCGTTGGCAATTAAAGCATCAGCTCTGTTTAGCATACGGCTAACAGCAACCTTCATCCCATTACGTTTCTTTTTGCTTGTATCAATGCTTTCACCGACTTTAGGCATACAGTTACGCACAAGCCTAAAACCAATACCCATTTGATGCGTAGTCATTTTATTAAATGGGGCACCAATAGTTGAGCCTTCCTGTTTAGCTAACTTTGCTAGATGATTAACACACCATATATCGTGCGCTCTTTTCAGAACCTGCTTTCTGATCCCTACCAGTTTTTTAAGTGAGCGTTTAGCGTAACTAACTCTTTTAACATCCCTATGCGCCTGTGCTCTTACTATTGCCATTAACTGACGGCTGATAGTGCGCTCAGTTAAGTTAAGTGGAATTTCTACAATTAAGTTCTGTTGATAGTTAGAGCTTAAATTGGATAGCTCATTGTTTACTTGTTTTACAGCAGGTAAGCGGACTTGTTCAGAAAACAATTGCCTGCCCTTATTTCTCCACCAATCATTGAAGTTAAGGGTGTACACATCACCAAAGTCTTCCCACATTGATCGCAAGTCTTCATCTAGTGTGTTGCCTTGCTGCTGACATACCCACCAGTAGTCTCTGCTAATTCTCAAATAGTCACGCCATAGCCGATATGGACTGCCATAAGCATCACTCAACTCTTCTGCTGTGTTTTTATAGCGAAGGCGGGGCATTCCTTTATATACAACTTTATTTTCCATAACCATTTTCACAAAGTGTTATCAGTTTAATGTTGTTAACATAGTGCTAAATGATACCTGCGTAGACTTGAAATTGTCGATAGGGCAAATACAAAAAACGCACTGTCGCAATTTTTTAATTTTACGAAAGCAAAAATCATGTCAAACGCAACTTTAGTAGCACCAGTAACAAACACAGCAACTCCTTCTATTAACACACAAGTTACTTCAGCAGTTGTAGCGACTGTTAAAACTAGCAAATCAACCGCTAAAAATAAATCAGTCGTTTCAAACGACAGTTTTAAAAAGCAGACGCTTACTACACTCAAAAATTTAGTGAGCCAACGCGAAAAATGGGAAACCACTGTTTATCGCAAAAGCAACGAAATGCTCTACGGCATTTTACAAAATTGCTTTGCTGTTAATCACGCAATGCTTGGCAACGACAAGGAAGCTAAAGAACGCCGCTCTGCGCTTAATCAGTTTATTGAGCAAAAGAACTACCGTTTCACAGAATCAACACCTGTCATAACTAAAGTTGTTAAGTGTGTATTTGGTGTAGATCGTCGTCGTGTAAGTGCTTATAGCCTTGTATTGCGCGAAGCAGTTAAACAGTCTGTATTGCTTAAAGATTTGCCGAAGTGGATTGAAGCGAATGGCGGTGTTGAGCAAATCCGCTTAAGCAAAGGTAAGAATGCGAAAACACCTAAACAAAAAGCGCAGGCTGCCCAAAAGGCAATGGCTAAAGCAGATGTGCTTTGTGTAGCTAAAAGCCGTTCACTTAGCAAACTGGCTGATGTGGATATGGAAGGCAAAGATTGCGTCTTGCTAGCAACACAACAGGCTGACGGGACTTTTGCGATTCGCGCATTAGTGCGTTCTAAAGGCGCAGTGAACGCTGCTCTTGTTTCATATCTAAGTCAGTCTAAATCGACTACAGAAGATGACAACAAGAAAAAAACAGCAGCTAACGATAGCAAGATGCGTCAAAAAGCTATCGACCAAGCAGCTGCTTAATTAATCAAAGGGGGTGCTAAAAGCACCTCCTTTTTAAACTAAAAAGGAGAGTTTCATGTTAGTAAATATTGATAGCTACATCCCAACAGATATTAAAGATGTGATTTTTAATTCTGCGACTGAGAAACAAAAAATTATGGATATTGTGAAAGGCGTAATGCCATTCCCATTCGCTGGCAAAAATGGCATTTTGTTATACGGCTTATGGGGCACTGGAAAAACAACTTTGGCTCAATTGTTGCCTGATGCAATCGAGCGTGTGAAAGGTGGCGTCGACTCTGACTACCATTTACATAAATGCGTACAAGGTGCCAATGGTGCTGTAATGATGAATAAAATTATCACACAAGCTGAATTCATCTCAATGACTTACAGTGGTTACCACTACTTCGTAATAGATGAAGTTGATAACTTAACTGAGGCTGCAATGGCATCTTTAAAGTCTGCGATGAACATGCCAAATACAATATTCATCATCACCACAAATCATATCGACAAGGTCGAGCGTGGCGTAATCAACAGATGTGAAGAAATAGAATTCAATGCTGCACCTGCTGAGGATTGGTTGCCATTAGCAAATCGCATATTGAAAGATATGAAAATTAAAGGTGTAAGTGATGCAGCTCTAATAGAAGTAATTGCTAGCTGTAAGGGATCTGCGCGAGATATTTTAAATAGCGTTGTCAAGGTAGGAGTAACCCGCTCACGCACTAGCAAAAGAATGAATGTGATTTATTAATTTGCTACAAATAAAAAGCCCACTCAAAGTAGTGGGCTTTTTTGTATCTGTCGTGTTAAACGACACTTTGTTACCAAAGCATAAATACCATATGCGATTACACGAATTTAAAACAATTAAACCCATCCAGCCACTAACACCTTCGGCAGCTCGAATTAATGCGTTAAAACAGTCTAAAGACAGGGCTGCAGATGCCTTAACTGCTGAGCGTGATAGGCAGAAAAAGGCTAAGGCAACAGAGCGAGTACAGAAAGCACAGCAGGCACTAGCGAAAGCTAGAATGAATTAAGTGTCGTTTAACACGACACTATTTTTTGTAGTCAAAACAACTGCGAAACTACTTCTTACATTGGAAAGTTAAATCTCTTTGTGTGCCTCGGCTATTATCTGCAGTAGATAGTTTTATGTAGCCGGCAGAGCAAGTTCTTTGTGCTTTTTGGTAGCAATCAGACCACCCTTCAACAGCTCCCGCACAAGTCGTAAAATAATACTCGCCTTTTTCTTTACTTAACTTGCTTATAACTGGTTGCTCTTGCCCATGCTGTAATTGAGCACAACCAACCAATGATAACAAAGCAACTAATATAGTTTTCTTCATGCGCATTCTTTCATTTTAGTTAACCAAATAAAAACGGCACCCGAAGGTGCCGTTCAATATCACTAAACTAAGCGTTTAATCCTAGAAGAATAGGATTGCGCCAAGTGATGTTGTGTTACCTGTAACTTTACCAGCAGAAGCAGCTACGCCAGATGTTTCAGCTTCACTACGGCTGTATTCAGCAACTAGGTTCAAGCTTTTTGTAAGTGGGTGATAAGCACCAACTGTCCAAGCTGAATTTTCAAGTTCTGAATTTTGGTTTGCGTTCTTAGCAAGGCTAGTACCCCAGCTCACACCAACTTTAGTACCGATTGTTGGGATCTTGTATGTAGCTTGTACGAAACCGCCTGAGCTTGTTCCATTAACTACTGCGCCTGCAGAAGCGATAGCTAGATCACCGTTTGCAGCAGCTGCTACAGCAGAACTAGTTGATGACAAAGCATCACCAGCGTAGTAGTAACCAACTAACTCAGCACCAGCGTAACCAGCTTTAGCACCAATTTCCCATGCTTTTGTTTCGAATGCTGAAGCGCCGTTACGGTCTTGGTAAATACCACCAACCCAAACTTTACCTGTTACATCATTAGCAGCGAAATCATATGTTGCTTTACCTTGGAAACCTAGTTGGTTGTTTGTGCTACCTAATGTATTTGGAGCATATGGCTCAGTCACAGCAACAGTTGCTTGGAAACCATTGAATGATGGTGTTGCGTAAGCAATTTGACCCATCCAGTCAGCGTATTGATAGCCTGAACCGATATGGCCGTATGTTGCGTTACCGCCAACTTTACCTACGATTGGACCAACGCCTAACAATGTCATGTCTGACAAGATAACTTCTGAACCGTAAAGACCTAAGTCACGACCAGCTTTCACAGTACCCCATGAAGCATCACCGAATGTCAAGTAAGCTTGACGAATGTTCAATGAGTTGTCACCGGCGCCTAAGTTACCAGTTTGTGCTGTACCAGTAAAGAATGAGAATTGGAACGCGATGTCCAAGTCATTTTGACGTGTTTTAGCACCGATACCAAAAGCGGCTGGCAATAGACCAGTACCGATACCGTTAGCTGCAGCTGAACCAACTGAATGGCCAGTAGCTGTAGATGTTGTGTTAGTTGCGAAAGCGTTAACGTTACCACCGATGTCTACAGTCCAATCACCAGCTGGGATTGTGATACCAGCGTTAGCTGCAGATGAGAATGCTACTAAAGCACCAGCAGTTTCAAACATATACTTATGTTGTTGAATCTACTGGTTTTCGTCATCCACTAAAAAGTAGTCGAGTTTTCACTGTTTTAAGGGGTTAAAAATGGAGTAATTTTCTCTAAGTATTCGCCCCACCAACTCATCATCTCTGTTCGCTCATTCATGTATTGCGCTCTGTTGTAAGCACGACGAACTTGATTGGCTTCTGTATGTGCTAGTTGCCTTTCAATCACATCAGCTCTAAAGCTGTTCTCATTAAGTATCGTACTGGCAATTGCTCTAAATCCATGGACTGTCATTCTATGTTTATAGCCCATCCAATAAAGCGCATAGATCATTGCGTGATCTACAAGTGGCTTATTTGCTTTATGGAATACATAGTCATTACTTGGATATGTTTTTTTAATATGGCTTAGCAAAGTAATCGCTTGTTTACTTAAAGGCACAACATGATCAATTCGCATCTTCATGCGATCTGCTGGGATTTTCCAAATAGCATTGTCTAAATCAAACTCATCCCACTTAGATAACACCAACTCATTCTTCCGCACAAAAGTTAGTGCCATCAGCTGTAGAGCATATTTAACAATCAAGTCACAAGGTTTGTTATACCTCGCTATGTCCTCCATTAATACTGGCAGTTCTTTTGGTGTCACAGCATGGAAGTGAACTACGGTGTGATCGTGTAATGCTTTGTTTAAGCCTAAAGTAATGTCTTGCTTACATATCCCAATCACAATAGCGTATTGCCATATTTGACGGCAATCATTGAGTACGCGCCGAGCTAATCCATATGCGCCCCGCTCTTCCATTTTCTGTAACAACCCCAATAAGTCTTTGCGTGTAATGCGCTGAATATTTTTATCCGCAATATAACGAAGAATGTTGTTTACTAATCTTAGCTCTACCTGCCTAGTATGATTAGCTGACCATTTAGTTGCTTTACGAGATAGCCATTGCGATGCGATTTTCTTAAATCGCAAATCAATCTTTATAGCCTCAATAGGTTTATTTTCTTCAGTTATTTGATGATTTAAAAGATGTGCTGGATGTTGATATTTGCTAATCAAAAGCCTCTCGTAAAAAACCCTCGCCTCTTTAAAAGCCTCAATCTTATTTTGTGTTTTACAGCTATGCCGATATGTCTTGCCCATATCAAAATATGTTGCCCACCAATATGGCGAAGCATTATTTAAATAAACTTTTAGTTTTTTTGGGTAGTGGGGAACAGGAGTTACTGTGCCAGGTATGGCAGCTGTTCTATGACGAGTTGGAATGTTAATCTGATCAAAAGCATCGTGCCTTATCATTTTGAGAGCCCTCAAAATGATTAATTATTAATGATACCTTTGTGCTTGAGCTACCTGAATTTGTAGTCGAAAAACTAGTTAACTACAAATCGACTACTCTTAAATGATTTGTCGTGTAAAACGACACTTGAAAATCTTTGAATGAATGATAAGCTAATAGTAGGGGTTTTTGTCCCGCAATAGGCCCTTTTGTATTTTTTTAACATACAGATTTTGGATTGCTGAATTTTTATCTATTTGTTTCTATTTGACTTTTTATTAGCGTAGAGCACCATAAACCATGTGCAAAGCCGTTGACCGCGGTATGGTGATGGGTGAAATTAAGCTGCTAGAGAAACAAGGTGGAAAATCTGGGCATTGGGTGGCTTAGCCTTAAGCATCGAATGCGTTTAAAACCATCGCCACCTTATCAACACCCACCAGCCAAACAACAAACGCTGCAATCAAACCAAACTTAATAACTAAATAAAGCTGTTTGCTAAATTTTTTCAGCTTGCGTCTGTATTTACCTACAAGCCAAAAGAAGCGGAAAACTTTATTAATGCCGCCTGTTTGGTCGCCTGTTTCGTTAGGCGAACTCCCTGCAGTCATCACCACTTTCGCAAGCCAGCGATTAATCGCGGTTGCCCAGGGATACTTCATCGGACGCTCTACGTCGCACAACAAAATAATGCGTGTTGTATCTGTTTCATTGATAGCCCAATGAATGTAGGTTTCATCAAAAATAACACCTTCACCATCACGCCAGCTATATGGTTGTTGATTCACATCGATAAAAGCATGGTCATCATTAGGAGTTGATAAGCCCAAGTGATAGCGGACCGAGCCTGCGTAGGGATCACGGTGAGGGTTGAGCTTCGCACCGGGTGGCAGCTCAGTAAACATAGCAGCCTTTACCTCTGGCACTTGCGCAAGCAAAGCGACTGTTTTAGGACAAAACTGGAGTGCTGAAGGGTGCTTCGCCTCATACCATTTTAGGTAAAAACGCTTCCAACCTTTTTTGAAGAATGAGTTAAAGCCAGCATCATCGTTCTTTTCTGCAGCTTTAATCTTTTCTAGCTTATCCAGCGCCAAAGCTTCATCACGAATAATTTCCCAATTATCTTCTAAAAGCTTCAAGCCTTTAAATTCACTCACTGGAATATAGGCTTGGCTAGTCGGCACTTTTGAAAATAAATAAATGAAGATATTGATAGGAGAGACCACTGAAGAGTGATCAAAAATTTGCCTAAAAAATGGCAAGCGGGCTTTGCCGCGAAAATGCACGAAAAGAATACAAGCTGCGTACAAACCTAAAATAATGTATTTCATTGTCATCACTTTACTATGCGAAATAGGAGCATTCTAGAAACTAGGGTTTATTTAAGCAAATTCATATCAATGCTTCGTTGAGCTTAATCAATTGCCAATGCAAAAGGGCTGGCATCAATAAATGATTTTTCACCTGCCATCAACTCTGAAACCAAACGTGCGCTGGCTGGCGCCATGGTGAGACCGTAACGGAAATGTCCCGTATTAAGATAAAGATTATGTATCTGCGGGTGCGCCGATATCGTCGGCAAATTGTCAGGCGTACCAGGCCGCAAGCCGCTCCAATGCTTGATGATAGGCAAGCCTTTCAATGATGGCATAATTGATTCAGCCTTAGCGGCAAGTTCAGCTTTCACTTCCTCAGTCACTGATGTATCAAAACCGACATCTTCTAAGGTGCTACCCGCAAGCAATTGTCCATCAGCGCGCGGAATCATGTAAAAGCCGTCTTTATAAACGATTTGCTTAAGATTTTGGGTGGGTTGGTAAAGCAAAATTTGGCCCCGCATCGGTTTGATATTGAGGGCGTCGGCCACAGATTTGAGCAACTGAAAGCTCCAAGCGCCAGAAGTCACAATAAACTTATCGGCTTTAATTTCCAAGCCATCTAACGTTTTCCATGTGGTCAACGGTTTGATTTCATCAAGCGGACACAGCTCGGTTTGCTCTAGCAAGTTGACATTGTTTTGCACCAACCACTGACGAAGCGCCTTCATCAAATAAGGCGGACGCGCTTGGCAAACTTCTGGCATCCAAAGTGAGGGTTGCTCATTATTTGTCGCAAGCTGTCCATCCACTTTATCAAGCAACTCATAAGACTGATGGTGATCTTCGCACCACCGAATAGCAGCGGCTTGATCATAAGGTGGTAGCAATAAAAAACCTGAATTAATGAACCCCGTTGGCAAACCTGTTTCGCGTTCTAAACGCTCACAAATTTGCTGATAAGACTTTGCGCCATAGCCCGTGAGTTGATTAACAGGCTCTGAATACATCCAAGGCAACAAAGGAAAAACAATCCCCCCACCAGCCCAAGAAGACTCACCCGAAGTCTGACTGGCGATTTGATTGCGCTCAACAATGGTGACTCGATAACCACGATCTACCAGCGCCATTGCAGTCATACATCCAACAATGCCACCGCCAACGATAACTACATGCTCGCTCAACTCTCTTTACCCGTGAGTAGAATCCGTTCCGCCAATACCAAATCATGTGGCTTAGCCAACAATACCACCACATCTCCCTCTTTAAATACAAAGTCTGGTGAGACTTCTACAGGATGCGCGTCTCTTCTTACTGCTGTAATTTCTGCCTTACAAAGCCCAAAGTAAATATCTTTAAGTGGCTTGCCTATGCAATAAGCCAAAGCATTCAAAGGTACGGAATGCATGCGTGGCACGGCACGTTCCACCGCTTCATCTCCATCCGAGATGCCATGGAAAAAGCCTTTAAACATTTTGTAGCGCTCTTCGCGGAATATACGGATACGTTTCACCACACGATTAAGCGGCACACCCAACAAAACTAATGCGTGAGAAGCCAACATTAAGCTACCTTCTAGCACTTCTGGCACAACTTCTGAAGCACCTGCGTCACGGAAGCGCTCCATGTTAGTATCATCAACAGTCCTTACAACGACTGGTAAATTAGGAAAGTAATCATTCACTAAATGCAAAATCTTGATGGCTGCTGGTGGGTCATCGTAACTAATAATCAAGGCTTTTGCTCTTGATGCGCCTGCTGCATCCAACACCAACCTTTTACCCGCATCGCCATACATCACATTCTCACCAGCACTTGCAGCTTCTTGCACACGAGCAGGGTCAATATCTAAAGCGATGAATGGAAATTTTTCTTCTTTTAAGAAACGACTTAAATACTGACCACTACGACCGAAGCCACAAATAATGACGTGGTCTTTAAGTTGCTTACCCGCGCTTTCAATCCCTTCAATCTGATGCTTACGATTGCGCGTATAGCTTCGAGCAAAGAACTCTGCAATTTGTAAGTTGTACTTAATAATGAAGGGCGCAATAAACATAGAGAGCAATGAGGCTGCTAATACCACTTGCAATACACCGTTACTAATCAAGCCATTTTCCATGCCAAGTGAAAATACAACGAACGAGAATTCACCAGCTTGCGCCAAGGTCACCCCCGCACGAACAGCCACGCCAGGCTCAAAGCGAAAAAAGCGGCTAAGTAGCGCGACGACTAAAGACTTAAAAACAATCAGCCCAACGACCACCATGAAAATATCAGGTAGGTTACCCGCCAAACTATTAAAGTCTAATAACATGCCGATGGTGATAAAGAATAAACCCATCAAAATATCGCGGAATGCAGCAATATCAGCTTCAACTTGATAACGGAAGCGCGTTTCTGAAATCAACATCCCCGCAATAAAAGCACCTAGCGCATAAGAAAGACCTGCGACCTTAGTAGCATAAGCCAATACCATGGTGACCATTAACACGTTCATCACGAATAATTCACGCGAACGTTGACGTGCTACTACACCAAACCAGCGGTTCATTAAATTCTTACCAAAGAAAAATAGAATAGAAAGCATCACCGCCGCTTTTAGAAAGGCGATGCCCAAGGTATAAGCCAATGAACCTGTTGGACTTGCGATGGCAGGGATCACCACCAGCAAAGGAACAACCGCTAAATCTTGAAACAACAGCACACCAATGGCGACTCGGCCATGACGTGAGTTCAAATCCAAACGTTCAACAAGTAGCTTGGACACAATCGCCGTAGAAGACATGGCTAATGCGCCACCAATGATTAGCGCCGCTTGCCAATGAAGATCTAAACCCAAGCAAACCAAAATGATGGCACCCATGGTGACCAAAACCTGTAAACCACCAATCCCCAATACGATGCGGCGCATGGCATAGAGTTGCGCCAAGCTAAATTCTAAGCCGATGCTAAACATCAAGAAAACAATACCGAACTCTGCTAATTCACGGTTGGCTTCTGTGTCAGGCAAAAATCCAAAACTCTTTGGGCCAAGTAACAAACCGACCAAAAAATAAGCCAGCATCGCAGGCAAACGAAATGCACGGAACATCGCAACAGCAAGCACTGAGCTAACGAGCAAAAGTAAAATAGCGGGAAGCGTTTCGTGCATAAGTCTTTAAATAATGCAAAATGTGTGCCGACTTAGGCTAAAAGTCGGTTTTATTTGCAAATGTATCCTTTATTCATGACGGATTCCCTTTTATACTTGGCATGTATGGAAAATTCATCATTACAAAAATCTAGCGCCAACAAAACGCCTATCGAGCTTGCAAAATCAGTGCTTTTGATTGAAGCGAATGCGGTTGAGGCACTTGCACAAAAGCTTGATGCTAATTTCACCAAGGCAGTTGACCTCATTTTACAATGCCAAGGCCGCGTTGTGGTGAGTGGCATGGGTAAATCTGGACATATTGGCAATAAAATTGCCGCTACACTTGCTAGCACTGGCACCCCTGCTTTCTTTATGCACCCTGCCGAAGCCAGCCATGGCGATTTAGGCATGATTACCAAAGATGATGTGGTCATTGCGCTCTCCAACTCTGGCGAAAGCGATGAAATCCTCACTATCCTGCCTTTACTTAAACGCATGGGCACAAAAATTATTAGCATCACTGGTAAAAACAACTCAACACTCGCAAGACAGGGCGACACCCATCTAGATGCCGAAGTCGCTGTTGAAGCTTGTCCATTAGGCCTTGCACCAACCGCCAGCACCACAGCCATGCTAGCGCTTGGTGATGCACTCGCTTTAGCAGTGCTAGATCAACGTGGATTTTCAGCAGAAGACTTTGCACGCTCACACCCAGGTGGCAGCATCGGTCGTAAGCTTTTAATACGTATTCAAGATATCATGCGCCAAGGCAGCGCCATTCCCAGCGTGAACATTAAAGCAAGCTTAAAAGATGCGCTGATTGAAATGTCACGCAAAGGCTTAGGCATGACTGCCATTGTGGATGACCAAAACAAAGCAGTAGGCATTTTTACCGATGGCGATTTACGCCGGGCTTTTGAGAATGGCATTGATATAAACAAAACTGGTGTTCGCGATGTCATGCATGCCAACCCTCAAAACATTAGCCCTGAACAATTGGCTGTTGAAGCCGTTGAAATCATGGAGCAAAGAAAAATTACCGCCTTATTGGTCGTCAGCCAACAAGGTGAGTTATTAGGTGCACTGAATATGCACGATTTACTTATCGCAAAGGTGGTTTAAAAGTGGCTTTAGCAGACAATATTTCAATTGAACAACGCGCTAAGAAAATCAAGGTAGTCATTTTTGATGTCGATGGCGTCATGACCAATGGTGGTTTGATGCTTGGCGATGACGGATTGGAATACAAAAACTTCCATTCGCAAGATGGTTTAGGTTTAAAGCTTTTGCACAACACAGGTATACAAATGGCAATTGTGACTGGCCGCACCTCTAACGTTGTCACTAAGCGTGCTGAAAACATCAAAATCACCAATATTTATCAGGGTGTTGAAGATAAATTAGAAGCGTTTAATGAAATTTTAAAAGACTTAAACGTCAGCGCTGAAGAATGTATGTTCATGGGAGATGATGTGATTGATCTTCCGCCAATGCGCCGGGCTGGTTTGGCAGTCACTGTTCCTCACGCCATGCCTTTGGTCAAAGAGTATGCACATTACATTACCACGCGCGAAGCAGGTCACGGTGCCGTGCGTGAGCTCTGTGAGTTGCTGATGAAAGCGCAAGGTACTTTTGACGGCCAAATGGCAAAATTTCTCAAGTAAAAGGTAGCGACTTTTAAGTCAGAATTGATATGAAGGGACGCAGTCCAATTATTTTTCCACTTATTGTGCTTGGGGTACTTGCCCTCATCACATTTTGGATTGATAGCACTGTTAAATTAGGCCCTCCCAAAATCGATGGTAGCAATCGTCATGATGTGGATTATTTTGTAGAGAATTTCGTTACGACCAAAACCGACTTGAACGGTAATTTACGTAATATGCTTGCCGCAACTGAAATGCGACACTACCCAGATAACGACACAACTGAACTGGTTAGGCCTCGCTATACCCAATACGGCGAAAATAAACCTTATACGCAAATTGAAGCGCAAAAAGGGTTTGTATCAGCCAATGGAGAAGAGATTGAATTTAAAGGCAATGTGATTATTGTTCGCCAAGCTTTTGAGGGTAGAGGAGAAATGCACCTCAAAACAGACTACCTTAAAGTCTTACCAAAAACTGAATACGCAAGCACTGAGAGTGAAGTTCTTATCACCCAGGACCCAAAAACAGTGATTCATGGCACCGGGATGATTTACGACAAAAATGCAAAAGACTTCACCTTGCAAAAAAGGGTACGGGTGCATTATGAAAAACCGAGTACAAAATCTGCCAAACCGCTATTGCCTAAAGACAGCACAAGCGATAAGGTAAATCCTACAGAAACCACTAATAGAACCGCCCAAAATAATAAGGCAAACGATGTTAAACAACCCTCAGACAAATCTCGCAAGTCAAACCGCGAACACAAGAAAAACTGATTTCGGAGTCAATATGGTGCGTCATTTTTTCATTTCATGTTTATTCATCTTTTTTGCAACATCTGCTTTGGCTGAAAAAGCAGATAAAGACAAACCAATTGAAATAGAAGCGGATACAGTGACTGTTAATGACGCTAAAAAAGTTAGCGTATATACGGGCAACGTCATCGTGACACAAGGCACTTTGCTTATTAAAGCGGATAAATTAGTCGTACGCGAAGATGAATCAGGCTTTCAACACAGCTCATCTTACGGAACACCAACCACCTTCAAACAAAAGCGTGAAGGCAAAGATGAGTATATGGAAGGCGCTGCACAGCGTATTGAATATGATGGGCGGATGGACAAAGTTCAGCTTTATACCAAAGCATGGGTAAAAAAAGGTGAGGATATCGTACATGGTGACTACATTATGTATGACGCGAATGCGGAATATTCAGAAGTGATTGGCGGTGGCCCTAAGTCAGCCACTCCAGCAACGCCTTCCGGGCGGGTGAAAGCAATTATTCAACCTAAAAACAAACCTGTTGATAACAACTAAACGTCGCCATGACTGAATTAATTGTTCAAAATTTACGTAAGCAATATAAAGCTCGCACAGTTGTTCATGACATCTCGCTCAATATCAAAAGCGGTGAAGTTGTTGGTTTACTTGGCCCAAACGGCGCCGGTAAAACTACAAGCTTTTATATGATTGTGGGTTTAGTGCCTTCAAATGATGGGCGCATTATATTTAATAGCAAAGACATTAGTCGCCTGCCGATTCATCAACGTGCACGCATGGGTATTTCTTACTTACCTCAAGAGCCATCCATTTTCAGAAAACTAAGTTCAGCAGACAATATCCGTGCCGTGTTAGAACTCCAAGACCTAAGTCCTGATGCTGTTGAAAAACGACTAGATGAATTATTAGAAGAATTACATATTTCTCACATTCGCGACAATTTGGCGGTGAGCTTATCTGGGGGGGAACGCCGTCGCGTTGAAATTGCGCGTTGCCTAGCAACGAACCCTAAATTCATTTTATTGGATGAGCCCTTTGCGGGTATCGATCCAATTGCAGTGCTGGATATTCAAAAAACCATTAAGTTTTTAACAGCTAAAAACATTGGCGTCCTGATTACTGACCACAATGTACGTGAAACCCTTGGCATCTGCGATAGAGCGTATATTGTAAATGAGGGACGCATTTTTGCTTCAGGCACACCAACTGAGATTATTGAGAACCAAAACGTAAGAGAAGTCTACCTAGGTAAGGATTTCCGCCTGTAATGGACGAAAAAGCGAATTAAGCGCTAAATGAAACAAAGTTTACAACTCAAGTTCTCACAAAATCTTGCGCTCACACCGCAACTACAGCAGTCTATTCGCTTACTGCAACTATCATCACAAGAGTTGAATCAAGAATTAGAAACCATCTTGCAAGAAAACCCCTTGCTTGAGCGCACCGACAAAAACGATGATGGCTCAGAAAACATTAATGAGTTTGCGAGCGAAGGGTTTAACACACAAGACGCATCTGTCAGCACAAACACTGTTCAAAAAGATGAAGAAAGCGTATCTGAAACTTCCCCTCAAGACTCATTAAACGGAGATTATTTTGGTGGAAGCGGCAGCCACCGCTGGGAAGAAAATAACAGCCCAGACGACGACAATGACTACACATTCCAGGAGGCCGTAGCGCCAACTTTGCGTGAGCACCTCATCAGCCAGCTGCAGTTGATGCCGCTTTCGGATCGTGACCAAACCTTATCGAGGTTTTTAGTGGATGCGGTGAATGAGGATGGGTATCTAGAGCAATCTCTAGAAGAGTTGGAAGCTCTTCTCCCAGAAGAGCTTGAAATTGATATTTTGGAGCTTGAAACCGCGCTAAAACATATCCAACACTTAGATCCGCCTGGCGTTGGGGCACGCAATCTAGCAGAATGTCTCATGTTGCAATTAAAACTTCTGCCAGTTGAAATTCGCGAAGAAAATAAAACCGTTTTTGAATTAGCACTACAAATTGCAGAGCATCATTTGGCAACGCTAGCATCACGTGATTATGCAAGGCTCAAAAAGATCCTGCGTTGCGATGACGAGAACCTTCGTATTGCCCAGCAAACGCTTAAGCAACTCAACCCAAGGCCAGGTAGTGACTATACAAAGCTAGCTGCGGGGCATTATATTCAGCATGAAATTGTGGTAAAAAAAGTGAAAGGCAATTGGCTTGCAAGCTTGAATGATGAAGTTGTTCCGAAGTTGCGCATCAACAAACTTTATGCTGATATTTTGAAGCGCAATCGTGATAGTTCTAACCAATATTTAAACAGCCAGATGCAAGAAGCAAAATGGATGATTAAAAATATAGAGCAACGCTTTTCCACCATTTTGCGTGTGTCACAGGCCATTATTGACCAGCAAAGTAAGTTCTTTGAGCATGGTGAAATCGCCATGCGACCTTTGGTATTGCGCGAAATTGCTGACGAGCTTGGTCTACATGAGTCTACTGTATCTAGGGTCACTACGCGAAAGTATATGCTCACACCGCGAGGTGTTTATGAACTAAAATATTTCTTTGGAAGCCACGTTGCGACCGACACGGGTGGCGCTTGTTCAGCGACGGCGATTCGGGCACTGATTAAACAAATGGTAGCTGAAGAAAATCCTAAAAAACCGCTTTCTGATAATCAATTGACTGAAGTGTTATCGAAGCAAGGCATTGTCGTTGCAAGACGTACAATTGCCAAATACCGCGAGTCTTTAAACATTCCCGCGGCCAACCAACGCAAGTCCTTATAAGACTTGCATAATCACCACCAAAAGGAGTAAACCATGAATCTACATTTAACTGGGCACCACTTAGAAGTAACTCCTGCTTTGCGTGAATATATCCAAACCAAACTGGCTCGCGTCAGCAATCATTTTGATCATATGATTGATGTAAAAGTCACATTGACAGTGGAAAAGCTTGCTCAAAAAGTTGAAGCGACCATCCATGTGCCAGGTGCTGATTTGCACGCTGAAGCAAGTGATTCAGACATGTACAGCGCTATTGATTTGCTGGCTGACAAGCTTGATCGTCAAGTGTTAAAACATAAAGAAAAACACGCTGACCATCACAAAGCTAACGGCGCTGTGAAACATCAAGCAACTGAGTAATTAAATAGGCGAACTCTGATGGCCGAAATTAGCGTACACCAGCTCCACCAAGAAACCCGCCGCAAACTGAAGCTCACTTGGGTGGCGGGTAAATCTGGCGGTGATAATCTATTAAATAGCGAGACGGTTTCCAAGCCTTCGCTGGCTTTAACTGGTCATCGAAATTTCGTCCATCCCAATCGCGTCCAAGTGCTTGGCTGTGCAGAAATGGACTATTTAAACGGCCTAAACGAACAAGATCAAAAACAAGCCATTCAACATTTATTTACGCAAAAATTAGCTGCACTGATTGTTGCAAATGGCGAAAAAGTGCCTGCAGAACTCATCGTTGCTGCTGATAAGAACCAAACCGCCTTAATGACATCGCCACTAGCCAGTCCTAATTTGATGGACTTATTAAGCCATCATTTAGCGCAAGCATTGGCTGAATCAACCAGTGCACATGGTGTATTTATTGAGGTGCAGGGCTTTGGTGTCCTAATTAAAGGCAGCCCAGCGATTGGTAAAAGCGAATTAGCGCTAGAGCTGATTTCACGCGGACATCGTCTAGTCGCTGATGATATCGTTGATTTTTATCGTGTTTCACCAGAACGCATCGAAGGTCGCTGCCCACCATTATTACAAGATTTTTTAGAGGTACGCGGACTTGGTATTTTGAATATCAGAGCACTATTTGGCGATAGTGCCGTCAAACCAACCAAGCCTCTTGATTTGATCATTCAACTCGAAATGGCTGACACATTAGCGCCACAAAGCCTCGATAGACTTAAAATTAAATCTCATGATGAGGATGTATTAGGCATCAAGGTACAAAAGGTAGTGATTCCTGTAGCTGCTGGCCGCAATATTGCGGTTTTGGTTGAAGTCGCTGTGCGCAACCACATGCTGTTATTAAGAGGGGTCAATGGAACCAAACAATTTATGGACAGACAATCCCGGGAAATAAAAAACAACGCGAGTAAAAGCTAATGCAATTAATTATTGTCACAGGCCTTTCAGGCTCAGGTAAAAGTGTTGTACTTAAAGCCCTTGAGGACACTGGGTACTATTGCGTAGATAATTTACCAGCGACCCTACTCCCTCAAATTTATGAAAATTTAAGTAGTAACCAAAAATTAATTGCCGTTAGTACTGATACGCGCAGTGCCGCCTTAGAAGCACTGCCTGAGAATATTGAAAAACTTAAAGCACAAGGCGTCAACGTCCAAGTATTATTTCTTGAATCCACAACACAAGCACTAGTAAAGAGATTCAGCGAAACACGCCGTAGACATCCACTGAGCAACGACGACATTACGTTGGCAGAAAGCATTGAGTGTGAGCGTAAGTTACTTGGGCCACTTTCTGAATTAGGGCATCACATTGATACAAGCGACTTAAGCGCAAATACTTTACGTGGCTGGGTCAAAGATTTTGTCGCCCAAGAAAACAAAAATATCACCTTGTTATTCACTTCTTTTGGCTTTAAACACGGCATCCCATTGGATGCGGATTTTGTATTTGATGTGCGCTGTTTACCCAACCCACATTACGATCCAAAATTACGCCCAATGACTGGTCGAGATGCGCCTGTTAAGGCATTTTTAGACAAGCAACCTCTAGTACACGACATGTACCAAGACATTCAAAACTTTGTCGCACGCTGGTTACCCAGCTTTGTACAAGAAAATCGGAGTTACTTAACGATTGCGATTGGCTGTACCGGCGGGCAACATCGTTCTGTTCATATCGTTGAAGAGCTAGGTAAACATTTTTCACAGCAACAACAAGTCTTAATCAGACACCGAGAATTGGAACTGTCTCTATGATTGGTATTTTAATTGTGGCGCATGGCGCACTTGGCGAAAGCCTGATTCAATGCGCAACGCACGTGATGGGCGCCAGGCCGCCATTATTAGAGCAGTTTGGTATTGATATGCATGATGATCCATCCATCTTATTGCCTGTAATGCAAAAAGTAGTGCAAGACCTTGATGAAGGAGATGGAGTGCTCATTCTTTCAGACATTTATGGCGCCACACCATGCAACATAGTGAGCAAATTGGTGAAACAAAATAGCGTAGAAGGCATTGCGGGGGTCAATTTACCAATGCTTGTTCGCGCACTGACCTACCGAAATGGCAATCTGGCAAAACTTACAGAAAAGGCCTTAAGCGGCGGACAAGACGGTGTGATTAATTTTACTGAAGCTGCCTGTAAAGAATCATCCGTCAAGAAAGCAAGCAAATGAAACAAGACATTCTCATCATCAACAAACTCGGCCTGCATGCTCGCGCTTCAACGAAGCTCACGCAAACTGCCAGCCAATTTAAAAGCGACATTTGGATAGAGCGCAACGGACGTCGCGTGAATGCAAAAAGCATTATGGGCGTCATGATGTTAGCAGCCAGTAAAGGCAGTACTGTTTCACTTGAGGCAACAGGTGTAGATGAATCAGCTGCCATTGAAGCGCTCGTTGAGTTAATTAACAATCGTTTTGGTGAGCCAGAATAATGAGCTTTTCTATTCACGGCGTAGGCGTGTCAAACGGGATTGCCATCGGTCATGCCCATTTGGTTTCGCACGCCCTGTTAGAGGTTGTTCATTACCAAGTCCCTGAAAATCTAATCGAACAAGAAGTCGCGCGTTTTGATCAGGCGATTAATACCGTCAAGCTTGATTTAGAAACTGTTAAATCGCAGCTCCCTAACAAGTCTCCAGCCGAACTCGCCGCTTTCATCAATACCCACTTGATGATTTTGAACGACCACACACTCGCTGAAGATCCTAAACTCACCATTAAAAACGAACACTGCAATGCTGAATGGGCGCTCAAACAGCAGATGGAAAATATTGTTGAGCAGTTTGACCAAATTGAAGACGAATACCTGCGTGAACGTAAACATGATGTCGTGCAAGTCGTAGAGCGAATTATTAAAGTCTTGCTTGGACGGCCTAGTCAAGTGCCTGTGCTTGAACAAGAAAAAGCCATTATTTTAGTTGCGCACGACATTTCACCTGCGGACGCCATTCAATTTAAGCATCACCAATTTGCTGCTTTTGTAACAGACGTTGGTGGCGCAACCTCGCACACTGCAATCTTGGCACGAAGTTTAAATATTCCGTCGATCGTTGCCCTGCAACGTGCAAGAACACTCATTCGTGATGGCGAATTGCTAATCATAGATGGCACGCAAGGCGTTGTCATTGTGAATCCAGATAAAGATACGCTGGCGGAATACAAACTTAAGCAAGAGCAATGGCAAATCGAGCAACAAAAACTCAAGCGCATTAAGCTCACCAAAGCAGTCACTTTGGACGGTACAACAATTGATTTATACGCCAATATTGAAGTGCCGGATGACGTTGTTCAGGTGAAGGCTTCGGGCGCTAGCGGCATCGGCTTATATCGTACTGAATTCTTATTTATGAATCGCCGTGAAGCGCCTAATGAGCAGGAACAATTCGAAGCCTACAAAGCGGTAGCAGAGGCTATGGATGGAAAACCTGTCACCATTCGAACGCTTGACCTAGGTGCCGACAAACAAATGAACGCCGACACCGAACGCTCATGCACTAATCCAGCGCTAGGTTTACGTGCGATTCGTTTGTGCTTAGCCGAGCCGCAAATGTTCCATATTCAATTGCGCGCGTTGCTTCGGGCTTCAGCGTTTGGCAACATTAAAATCCTTATTCCAATGCTGTCTTCACTCACTGAACTTAGGCAAACATTACTGCTCATTGAGCGCGCAAAACAAAGCTTAAGACTGGAAAAAGCTGAATTTAATAACGATATTGAAGTTGGTGGCATGATTGAAATCCCAGCAGCAGCATTGTGCGCAGAAGCCTTTGCTAAGGAGTTAGATTTCTTATCAATTGGCACCAATGATTTAATTCAATACTCACTCGCTATTGACCGCACTGATGATAGCGTTTCTCACCTTTACAACCCACTTCATCCAGCGATTCTTCAACTCATCGAAATAACACTTAAAGCTGGAAAAAAGCTAGGCAAAAAGGTCTCGGTTTGCGGTGAAATGGCGGGGGATTCAAAATTAACGCGTCTTTTATTAGGCTTAGGCTTACGCCAATTCTCTATGCATCCTTCGCATATTTTGTCAGTCAAGCATCAGGTCTTACAGAGCGATTTAGTTAAGTTGGTGCCCACTGCGCGCAAGATTTTATCTAGCCATGATAGTGACAAAATTGAACCTTTAATCCAAAAAATGAATCTCTAATTTAAATAAGCGTAATAACACGCCACTGCACCACCTAAAGGAACTTGAATTGACCGACTTAGCAAATAACCCTCTACTAAATTTTTCTAGCTTACCGAAATTTGACAAAATTAAAGCCGAACACGTTGAGCCCGCTATCGACCATTTACTTGAGACTGGTCGTACTTGCGTTGAAAAACTAGCAACTTCAATGGACACGCCAACATGGAAAAATTTTGCTAAACCGCTTGAAGACATGGAAGAAAACCTTTCCCGTGCTTGGTCACAAGTTGGTCACATGAATGCAGTGATGAATAGCCCAGAACTGCGTGAAGCCTACAATGCAAGCCTGCCTAAACTGACTGATTTTTACTCAGATTTAGGCCAAGACGAATGCTTGTATGCAAAATTTCGTATGCTTAAAAACAGTACTGAATTTAGCTCACTCAATACGGCTCAACAAAAAATCATTGAGAATGAATTGCTCGGCTTTCGTTTGGGCGGTGCTGAATTAGCGGAAGCGGAAAAGGCACGTTTCAAAGCAATTCAAGAATCTCTCTCAAAAATCACTACTAAGTTTGAAGAAAACTTGATGGATACGGTGAATGATTTCAAACATTTTGTCGAAGATATTGGTGAGCTAAAAGGCGTGCCAGAAGATGCTCTGCAAGCCGCTCAGGAAGCTGCCGCCAGCGATAACAAAACTGGATATAAATTCACGCTACATTTCCCATCTTATATGCCTGTATTGCAATATTGCGAAAACCGCACATTGCGTGAATTGCTCTACCGCGCTTATGCAACACGCGCTTCAGAGTTCGGGAAATCCGATTGGGATAACACGCCTCTAATCAGAGAAATTCTCAAACTGCGTCTCGAAGCGGCAACCTTATTGAGTTACAAAAGCTATGCTGAAATGTCCCTTGCCACAAAAATGGCTAATGCACCGTCAGATGTGATTACGTTTTTAGATAACTTGGCACAGCGCGCTAAACCTTTCGCAAAGCGTGATATGCAAGAACTCACTGATTACGCAAGCAAGCTGGGCATAAGCGACATGCAAGCTTGGGATGTTGCGTTTGTCTCTGAAAAATTACGCGAAGAAAAATATGCATTTTCAGATCAAGAGGTAAAACAATACTTCCCTGAAACGCAAGTATTGGCCGGGCTTTTTAAAGTCGTCGAAACCATTTTTGGTGTCCATGTTAAAAAATCTCAAGCTCCTGTTTGGCATGCCGATGCAGCCTTTTATGAAATTAGCGACAAACAAGGAAAAGCAATTGGTCAGTTTTATTTAGACTTGTATGCCCGCAACAATAAGCGTGGTGGTGCATGGATGGACGAAGCGATTACGCGTAGAAAACATGACGCTGATAATATCGTCAATCCTGTCGCTTATCTCACCTGTAATTTCTCAGCGCCCGTGGGTGACAAACCAGCATTATTTACGCACGATGAAGTCATTACCATGTTCCATGAGTTTGGTCATGGCCTGCATCACATGTTGACCAAAGTAGATGACTACGGGGTTTCCGGTATAAAAGGTGTGGAATGGGATGCCGTCGAGCTACCTAGTCAATTTATGGAAAATTTCTGTTGGGAATGGGATGTGATTCGCCATATGACCAAACACGTAGAAACAGGCGTAAGCTTGCCACGTGAATTGTTCGACAAAATGATTGCTGCTAAAAACTTCCAAGCTGGCATGCAAACTGTTCGCCAGATTGAGTTTTCACTTTTTGACATGCGTTTACATGGTGAGTTTGACCCAAATGGGAAACAAACAGCACTTGATTTAATTGAACAGGTGCGTGACGAAGTTGCTGTGGTTCGACCACCAAAATGGAACCGCTTCCCGAATGGCTTCAGCCATATTTTTGCGGGTGGCTACGCTGCAGGTTACTACAGCTATAAGTGGGCGGAAGTGCTTTCAGCCGATGCTTATAGCATGTTTGAAGAAAATGGCGTGCTTTGCGCAGAAACAGGACAGCGCTTTTGGCATGAAATTTTAGCCAAGGGTGGTTCTAGACCAGCTTTGGAGTCTTTTGTGGCTTTCCGTGGCCGTGCACCAGATATAGAGGCACTATTACGCCACAACGGCATGACCGTGGCAGCCTAATATGAAAATCGCCACCTGGAACGTTAACTCACTCAATGTGCGCTTGCCACACGTATTGGATTGGCTCGTGGCTAACAAGCCCGATGCTTTGTGCCTGCAAGAAACCAAGCAAGAAGACAGCAAGTTTCCTTATGAGGCTTTAAAAGAAGCTGGCTATAACGGGATTCATAGTGGACAGAAAACCTATAACGGTGTTGCTATTATTAGCCCACACAACTTAAATGAAGTGCACATGGGCATCCCCAACTTTGCAGATGAACAAAAACGCGTGATTGCTGCGACCATTAATGGGGTTCGTATCGTGTGTGTTTATATCCCGAATGGCCAAGCAGTAGGTTCTGATAAATACGCTTATAAGCTAAGCTGGCTTCAAGCATTCACGCCTTGGCTGGCAGCTGAAATTAGTCACAATTCCAAGCTAGCCTTGTTAGGCGATTACAACATTGCACCTGAGGATATTGATTGTCACGACCCCGCCGCATGGATAGGCCAAGTATTAGTGAGCGAACCAGAGCGAGAAGCGTTCAAAGCACTTACTCAATTGGGCTTAGAAGATAGCTTCCGCCTATTTGAAAAAGGCGATGGTCAATTTAGTTGGTGGGATTACCGCATGGCTGGGTTTAGACGTAATTTAGGTATGCGTATAGACCATATTTTGGTCACCCCAGAACTCAGCAAAGTCAGCACTAAGAGCTATATCGACAAATCTCCACGCAAGTTAGAACGACCTAGCGACCACACGCCAGTGGTATTGGAATTCGATATTTAATGACGATTAGTTGGGTAGAAGGTGGTACAACACTTAGCGCACGCTGGCAATCCGAAGCTGGCGTTGCTGCGCCCAGACGAGTATTGATTGTAGACGACACCATCAATGCAGATACCGCATACAGACTTGCTTGCGAAGGCACGGCGATGCTCTGGCGAGGTGACTTTCACAATGCGCGCCAACTATTACAAGCGATGGCAAAACGCTGCGGCCTAAAGAAAACATCTAAAAAAAACAAACAAGAAACAGCACCAATAGACCTTAAGCAAGCGTTCAATTTACACCGTGTTATACAAGCACAACGCGCTAGAATTCTGGGAATGTTACTGATCGAGGTGGGTGAAGGTTATAAAATTTCACTTAAACGCGCACCAGATTTTAGCCAAGCTTGTTTAGAATCTTACGGTCAATTCACCAGCCCATTTGTCGTTTCATTGCGTGAGCTACAAGGCTTAGTGGGCGCACATGAATGGCGCAAAAAAGGCGTCCCAATTGAAGTGTTGGGCGCAAACATTCATCCGCATTACGGCGTATTTTCACCAATACGTGGTGAGTATTTAGATCTGCTCGCAACAGCACCTTTGCCGAGCACCGAGCTTGCTTTTGATATAGGCACTGGTACTGGAGTTATTTCAGCCTTACTCGCTAAACGCGGCATCAAAAAAATCATCGCAACAGATCAAGACTCACGCGCCATCAAATGTGCTCAGGAAAATATCTCGCGACTTGGCTTGCAAAAGCAAATCACACTCATACAAACCAATATGTTTCCCGAAGGCAAAGCACCGCTAGTTGTATGTAACCCACCGTGGTTGCCAGCCAAGCCAAGCTCGCCGATTGAATATGCCGTCTACGACCCTGAAAGTAAGATGCTATTAGCTTTTCTAAATGGCTTAAAAGTGCATCTTAGTGATGACGGTGAGGGCTGGTTGATTATGTCTGACTTTGCAGAGCATTTGGGATTAAGGGGCAAAGATGAACTTAGGAATTCAATTGAAAAAGCAGGCTTAAATGTAGAAGAAAAGCTTGATATCAAGCCAAAACATGGCAAGGTAACGAATGAAACAGACCCATTACATCAAGCTAGAAAATCAGAAATCACTTCGCTTTGGCGCTTAAAAATCCAAAAAGGCTTGAAAAGCTAAGTAATAAAACTACTTGGTTTTAATTCCTAATTGCTTAAGCTTGCGATATAAATGCGTACGCTCAAGCTCTACCGCTTCCGCCACACGGCTCATATTCTTATCCGCTTTTTGGATGTGATGCTCAAAATATAAACGCTCAAATTGATCTCTCGCTTCTCGCAAAGGTTGGTCTAAATCAATAGGCAAACCATTGGCTTTTGGAATCGATTGCTCAGTGACCGCCGTTTGCAGTGGTGCAAACTGTTCCATTACACGGTTCACATCATCTAAACTGATTTTTTCGCCAAGACTCGTCTGCATCAAATTACGAATCACACTATCTAGCTGAGTTAAATTACCAGGCCAATCTGCGTTTCTCAACATGTTAAGCGCAGCTATTTCAAACTCTCGGTAAGGCGAAGCCGTAGTTTCAACCAAAAGAAAAGCCATCGCTCGAACCAAATCAGGAATATCTTCTCGATGATCTGCCAAGCTAGGAATGCGTAATGTACTGACCGACAAAGTTTGCAGTAAGCCATTGTCAAAACTACCTTCTGTGACCTTGTCGGGTAATGGTTGTGAAGTCCCACATACCACACGCGTCCCATATTTTTCAGCCTTCGCTAATAAAACCATGAGACCTTTTTGCTGTGTTTTATCTAAATCAGCAACCTCTGGAATAAATAAAGCGCCTTCACGCAATTGCTCCAAAATATCTAGCGGTGCATCGGCAAGTCGTTGGAAATCAAGAAGCTCCATCCAAGGAGTATTCGCCTGATGTAAAAACTTGGCACAGAGTTCTGCGCCGCTTCCTTTTTCGCCTATCAACAACAAAGGCGCTTTGCTCATGCTGATTTGCTCTAAACGCTGACGCAACTCGTTTATTACAGAACTTTTACCAAGGCTTAACAGGCTCATGTCAGACTTTGGTAGTTGCTCACTATGTTTAAGTGCAGCGGTCACAGTTTTCAGTAACTTCTGTAACGCGATTGGTTTTTCTAAGAAATCGAAAGCACCTATACGCGTCGCTTCCACGGCGGTATCTATGGTGCCATGGCCTGACATCATGACAACGGGCATAGTCAACATCCCACCAGTACCCCACTCTTTAAGTAGAGTAATGCCGTCACAATCAGGCATCCAAATATCAAGCAATACCACATCTGGGCGTGTATGTTGGCGATACTCCCTAGCCTCGGCTGCATTTTCAGCGAGCATCACTTGATAGCCCTCATCCTGCAAAATATCTCTTAACAGCTCGCGGATACCAATTTCATCATCCACGACTAACACTTGTCTTGCGGTCATGCTTGCTCTACCTTTTTGCGTTTGACGCTTTTTTCTTTAGATGCCAGGAGATGAATTGGAAGGGTTACAACTACCACGGCTCCTGTTTCATTTGAGGTATCCACCTTAATATTCTCGATGCCGATTGTACCTTGATGCTCCTCTACAATTTTCTTCACAATCGCTAGACCCAAACCAGTTCCATGACGCTTGGTTGTCATGTAAGGCTCAAAAGCACGCGACAAAATATCAACAGGGAAACCAGCGCCGTTGTCTGTCACCATCAAATATACTTGGTTAGCTTTTTTTAATGTTGCCACTTCAATTCTTGGCGCTTTCACTCCATCTAAAGCATCTTGTGCGTTTTGTAATAAATTATGCAGTACTTGACGTAGCATAGTTGCATCGCCCAACACATCAAGTGCTTGGTCTGCCAAATTTACTTTAAGACTAATACCAGGTGGCTCATATAAATCCAATACGTCCTGCACTAGCTTGTTAAAATCTAAATGTGTTAAATTAAGTACTGGTGCGCGGGCATATTCACTAAATTCGTTGACCATCGTTTTCATGGCATCGACTTGCGCAACAATCGTACCTGTTGCACGCTTCAGCATTTCGCTATCAGCCTCATCTAATTTAGATGAAAGCTTGTGCTCAATACGCTCCGCAGACAATTGAATTGGCGTAAGTGGATTTTTAATCTCATGGGCCAAACGTCTTGCCACTTCCCCCCAAGCTGCGTCGCGTTGGGCCTGAACCATAGTGGTAATATCATCAAACACGACCAAATATCCGCTATCAGCACTGTATGGTAAACGTGTACCTCGCAACAAAAGCGTACGTTGACCTTGTGTGGTAACCACTTCCATTTCCGCTTGCCAGTCGCTCACCTTACTTTCGTTAGCATTTTGCAAGATGGCATCAGTGAGATTTTTTAAGTTTGGGAATTCTTGACCGACTTTCTCAAAATGATGCCCAGAGAAATGGCCAAGTACAACACCCAAAATATTCGAAGCAGTCATGTTATACGTTCGGAGCTCACCCTTATCATTGAGGGCCAAAACACCAGATGACAAGTGTGCCAAAATGGTTTCTAAATAACCGCGCGCGGCTTCAACTCTCGATCTGTTTCGTTCTGCAGCTTGCTTTGCTTCGCCAAGTTGTTTGGTCATACTATTGAAAGACTGGACTAACACACCAAGCTCATCGTTACCATGCACCGGAAGCACTGTTTCATAGTCACCGCGGGCAATCGCTGTTGTTCCATCAGCCAATACTCCAAGTGGTGCAGACAATCGACGACTCAATACAAAAGCAACTGAGACAGCAGTAAGCATTGCTAACATTAATACTAAGGTTAGAGTTAAAGCGAAAACTTGCTTCATTGATTCACGACTCAATGAAAGCTCTTGATAGTCCTGATAGACGTTTTGTACAGCTTCAGCTGTATTTGAAAGCTGTTTAGGAACCGGTTGTAACAGCTGCAAAATTCGCGTTTCGCCACCGATATCATTCATATTGACAGGAATAAGTGCGCGAAGATACAAGCCCTTACCAGTAATAGGTTCGATGATACCAAAATCTCTCTGACGCGCCTGTCTAAGCTGGTCCAAGCTTGGTGTATCTGGTAAAAATGTCGTTGCGTCATTACTAGAGAAAGCGAGAATTTTTCCTTGCATTGTGAGTAAAACAGCATCTTGCACACCGCTCTTCTCACGCAAATCATTTAGCACAGTAAGCTGAGAGTTGGTTGGTTGGAACGCAAGATTTAAAGCCATGCTGTCGCCTTTTTGCTTAAGGTCAGCCAACATAGTATCTAGTGAACTTTGCCCTAATCGTACCCCGCCCTCCAAGGCCGCTTCAACTTTGACGTTAAACCAAGACTCAATAGAGTGCGTTAGAAAATTCACGGAAACAGCATAAACAATTACACCGGGTGTAATTGCCATCAAAGCAAATGCGCCCAAAAGTCTTAAAGTAAGGCGACTGCCGATTACTCGCGCACGTATTTGTTTAAAAAGACGGGATAGCTGAAACGCGATAATGAACAGCAAGGCACTGGCAAAAGCGATATTGAGACCTAACAATAAGGTGTAATCAGCCCCTGAAACACTACTTCCTGCTTGGGAAAGCAGATAAAGCAATCCGCCACCAAGTATCGCAGTCATCAGAACAATATATCGCATCAGTAATTACTCACCCTAAAATGCAAAGACTGGCGTCCAGCGATATCGTTCAGATGCAATATTCCAATCATCCGAACCAATTGCTTCAACCTGAACTGGCTTGGGTAATTTTGTCTGGTCTAAACGTACTTTGATAGCGGCCAAATACACATCGCCTTTTTTAAGCAATTTTTTATCAACTACTGACCAAAATTTAATATTAGAAATTTCTTCTTTGGCTTGTTGAATGGAAGCAAATGATTGTTGGCGGCCATTACGATTTACCAAGTACTGCCGAGAGAGAGCGTGATAACTTAATGTAAGGTATTGAGACTGTGTGATAATTTCATCATCAAACCAATATTTTCTTGGAGCGCTAAGCTGGAACTCAATTAAGAAAGTCAGCGGAACGCCTTTATTTAAAGCATCCTCAATGGCTGGACTTAGTACAATATCAAAATCTGTACTGAGTGCGTAACTATCTTCTGCCGCTAACAACTCCGCACTTTTAATATGAATAGCACTACTCGCCGCAACAGCAATCGGCGCAAACGCTATAAGTAGCGTCAAAATAATAGTCTGAAGAGACTTAATGCTTTTGTAATAAGGCATAAAATAAACCATCATGCTGAGCAGTCGGTTGTAATTGTCCATTCTTTAAAGCTAAGCCTGCCAAGGGTTCGTTCAAAGGCAATTGCTGCGCATCTAAATGTGTCTTTAAAAAATTATCAATCTGACGTTGGTTCTCTTCTTGAAACACTGAACACGTCACATAAAGCAATTTACCACCCTTTACCAACGCCTGCCACAAAGAAGGCAATATCAATGCTTGTTGTCTAGTAAAGGAACTAATATCCGCTTCGCGGCGCAGCCATTTAATATCAACGTGACGTCTAACAATGCCAGAAGCCGTGCATGGCACATCCGCCAAAATTCGATCAAATGGTTTTCCATCCCACCAATCTGTAGCCTTTCCTGCATCGCCGACTAATAAAGTGGCTTTTAGATTTAAGCGGTCGAGATTACTTTTTGTACGGGCAATCCGCGTCGCATCATTATCAACCGCGACCAAATCTACATCGGCCAACTCTAGAATCTGACCCGTTTTTCCACCTGGCGCACAACAGGTGTCTAGCACTCGCTGCCCATCCTTCAAGTCCAACGCATAGCCAGCAATTTGCGCAGCATAATCTTGTACTGAAGCTTCGCCAGCACCAAAGCCAGGAATTCGATCTACTGGAACAGGTTTTTCTAAGGTCACTGCATTTGCCCCCAAAGCCATGGTAGCAATTCCATCCATATTCAGTTTGGCGACAAAGTCTACCGCTGAAATTTGTCGCTGATTCACCCGTAAGGTCATCGGAGGATGTTGATTGCCTGCCTCAAGCATGCTCTGCCAACTTTCTGGATATTGATGCTTAAGCTTGGTTATCCACCAAGTTGGATAGGAGTAAGTTGCGAATTCGTTACCCTCAAGATTGGCGAGCAATTCAGCTTGTTGGCGAAGAAAGTTACGCAAGACACCATTCACCAGACCTTTAGCCCAGGTTTTTTTAGATACCCCTGCCGCCGCCTTAACTGCTTGGTCAACAACAGTGTGGGATGCCGCTTTGTCGTATTGAAGTTGATAAACAGCGACTAATAACAAACACTGTAATTTGGCATCATCTAATGGCTTTTGTAATAGCTGATCCAATAAAGCTTCTATCGTGCCGTAGAAACGCAAAGTGCCATAACTCAAGTCTTGAGCCACTGCACGCTGTTGTGGCGTAATGTTTTGATACCTTGCAAATAGGCTTTCTAAAACCACACCTAAATTACGACCTGCAAAGACTTGTCCGATTGCTTCTGCAGCAATCTGCTGTGAGATATGCACGTGTTATTTAACCAATCTCATCGAAATGTAAAACTTAAATTTATTCAAAATACTGACCGACCTTCAAGTCATGCCCAACTACAAAATCTTTGGCTTTTAAACGATTCCCACCAGGCAATTGTAACTCCTCTATTGTCAGCACGCCGCTACCACATGCCACCTTAATAGCAGAACCGACTTCCAATACAACGCCTGGTTTTTCATTGACAAAATCACTAGCAGAAGTCGCCATCCAAATTCGACATACTTCGCCATTTAGCATCGCATGCGCAACAGGAAAGGGATTAAAGGCGCGCACTTGGCGTGAAATCAAATCTGCAGAATTCGACCAATCAATACTGGCTTCAGCCTTCTGCAATTTTGCAGCATAAGTAACTAAAGAATCATCCTGCTGGACTGATGACAGACCCCCACTCTCAGCCAACTGCCTCATGGCATCAACCATCAAATCCGCCCCCATTTTGGCCAATTCATCATGCAAAGATTGCGTCGTATCACGCTCACCTATGGCCAAAACACCCTTTGAAACCATCGCACCAGCATCGAGCGCTGGTACCACTTCCATAATTGTCACCCCAGTTTCAGCATCCCCCGCTAACAAAGAGCGATGGATTGGCGCAGCACCACGCCAGCGTGGCAACAATGAGGCATGAATGTTATAACAGCCGAAACGGGGCATTTCTAGCACGTTAGTTGGGATAATTAAGCCGTAAGCCGCAACAATCATCACGTCAGCGTTGACATCCGCTATGTGCGATTGCACATCCACATCCTTCAAGGTTTCTGGCTGAAAAATTTCAATTTGATGCTGCGTAGCCAATTCTTTAACAGGGCTAGCCTTTAGCTTCATTCCTCTCCCAGAGGGTCTATCAGGCTGAGTAAGCACTAGCTTTACATCACATCCAGCTTCTATAAGCGCAGCCAAAGCTGGCACTGCAAAATCAGGCGTACCTGCAAAAATGATTTTTAATGGCGTCATCTTATCGACCACGCTGCATCTTCTGCATTTTGGTTTTAATACGGTTCTGTTTAAGCGGAGATAAATACTGCACGAAAACTTTACCAAGCAAATGATCCATCTCATGTTGGATACAAACCGCCATTAAACCATCAGCTTCCAATGTAAAAGGCTTCCCATTTCGGTCCAAAGCTTCAATCACAACCGTCTCGGCACGCGTAACATTTTCATACACTCCGGGAACAGACAAACAGCCTTCTTCATATTCTTGGGTGCCAGTTTTTGTTTTAACTTTAGGGTTGATAAACACCTGTAGTTTATTTTTAGCCTCGCTGGTATCAATCACGATAATTTGTAGATGCACATCCACCTGAGTTGCAGCCAAGCCTATCCCTGGAGCATCGTACATAGTCTCAGCCATGTCATCGATTAAACGCTGAATTTTTGCATCCACTTGCGACACGGGTTTGGCCACTGTATACAAACGTGCGTCTGGATAATTAAGTATGTCTAAAATTGCCATATCAATAAATCACCGTAGTAGCTTGTTTTCTATATAAATCAAGTGCAAAATTTTGAATTTACTGCACTAAAAAATTTTAAAATTATCAGCTTATTGAACCGAATATAAACATCTACGCTATTATAACCCTGCATGACTACCCAAGACACTAATGAAGCCGCAATATGGATATGCCTGCAACAAATTCCTGGATTGAATAGCCAAGGAATCTGCAAGCTACTAAGCCAATTTGGGAGCCCTGAAAGTATCTTTGCAGCCCCTCATCAAGCACTCAAACAAGTTGTATCTGACGCCATATCCAACTTAATCAAAAAAGGCCCCGACCTAGAAGCGATCGAGCCAAGCCTGCAATGGCTACAAAAAGATGGCAACCATCTGATTACCCTTGCTGACGCACATTACCCTCAAGCGCTTTTAGAGATTCCAGACCCACCGCCTGTGCTTTATGCAAAAGGCGATTTAAGTTGCTTAACCATGCCGGCGATAGCGATGGTGGGCAGTCGAAATGCATCGGCACAAGGGGAGAAAAATGCGGAAGAGTTTGCTTATGCTTTAAGTAGGCAAGGACTCTGCATCATCAGTGGCATGGCGCTTGGAATTGATGGCGCGGCACATCGTGGCGCACTAAAACACGAAAACGGCAAAACAATTGCAGTGGTTGGCACAGGCTTGGATATTGTCTATCCAAGCAAACATCGCGAGCTCGCTCATAAGATTGTCGCTCAAGGCTTAGTAATATCAGAATATTCGATCGGCACTCCATCGCGCCCTGAAAACTTCCCTCGAAGAAATCGCATTATTAGCGGATTAAGCTTAGGATGTTTAGTGGTTGAAGCCAATACACCAAGCGGCTCACTCATCACTGCCAAATGCGCTACAGAACAAGGTCGTGAAGTGTTCGCAATCCCGGGCTCCATTCATTCCCCAACGTCTAGGGGCTGTCATGCACTGATTAAACAAGGTGCTAAATTAGTCGATTGCATCAGAGATATCACTGATGAATTAGCGCCACATCTCACGCATTTAGTTAGCTAAAGTCTTACTTGATTTAAGGCAATCCGACCCCATTAATATGGAGTCGATGATTGGGCTTGCCAACTTGACGAGCGAAGCGCTTTCGGCCACACTGTAAGTGCTGGAGTTAAAAAAATAAAATAGCTTCTCTACCAGAAGGTCGTTATCAGCGTACCGGCTAACTGAATAAATTTGACCATATAAATTTGATAGGAGAATCTATGTTTGAAGTCTTGGTTTATATGTTCGAAAACTACGTGGAGGCGAATGTTCAGCCTGACCACAACACCCTAGCCCAAGAACTATTTGAAGCGGGTTTTGATAGCAGTGACATCAATGGCGCCTTTGATTGGTTTAGCTCATTAGAGGCCATGGCTGATGCAGCAGGCAACGCGCCAAGTGGCGTCACACAATCAACGCGTATTTATAGCGACGTTGAAACCAACAAGATTGACGTTGAAGGCTTAAGCTTCTTGATGTTCTTAATGCAGTCGAATGTCATCAATCACGCTTTACACGAAGTCATCATGGATCGTGCAATGGCTCTTTCACAAGAGCATGTAGGCGTTGATGAAATTCGCTGGACTGCATTGATGGCACTTCGCAAACAAGGTCGTACGGATGATTTCTTATTCGTTGAAGATGCAATGTTTGGCGATGACAGCCCAACATTCCATTAAAATCGAATAAATCACAGACAACAAAAAAGCCTAGAGATTTCTAGGCTTTTTTGTTGAACTCACAACTAACTTACTTTTTTAGATTCAATCTTTCAGCAATATTAGTAATAATGCCTGATTGATTCAATGTGTAAAAATGCAAGCCTGGTGCACCACCAGCTAACAATTTTTCACACAAGTCCGTTACCACATCCAATCCCAAAGCACGAAGCGAAGACATATCATCGCCATAATCTTCCAAACGCAAACGTAACCAGCGAGGAATTTCCGCACCACAAACATTAGAAAAACGGGCCAACTGTGTGTAGTTATAAATTGGCATTACCCCTGGCACAATCGGAATTTGTATTCCCATTGCTTGGCATTGATCAACAAATTGAAAATAGGCATCCGCATTATAGAAATACTGCGTAATCGCCGCATTTGCACCCGCGTCGACTTTAGTTTTAAAGTGTTTCAAATCAGCTGCAGCTGAGCGCGCCTCGGGATGCGTTTCAGGATAAGCAGCCACCTCAATTTGGAACCAATCACCCGTTTGTTCACGAATGAAAGCCACCAACTGACTGGCGTAGACAAAATCGCCACTACTCACTTCACCAGAAGGCAAATCCCCACGCAACACTACCAAGCGGCGAATACCGTGACTCTGATAAGTTTTAAGCAAACTTAAAATTTCTTCTTTAGAAGAAGAAATGCCTGAGATATGTGGCGCGGCCTCAAAGCCTTCAGCTTGAATTTCAAGCACTGCATCCATAGTACGATCACGTGTGGATCCGCCTGCACCAAAAGTCACAGAAAAGAATTTTGGATTAAGCAGCGCCAATTGCTTACGTGTTTCACGTAGTTTTAAGACGCCCTCATCCGTTTTTGGCGGGAAGAATTCAAAACTAATTTCAGGTTTCATAAATGCTTTCTTCTATCTTTTAGCTATCAGCAGGCCACCTAAGTGACCCACCAATCTAAGCTTAATCAATAGCGATAAGTATCTGGCTTGAACGGGCCGTTTTGTGAAACACCAATATAAGCCGCTTGTTCATCTGTTAAGCGCGTTAACTGTGCATTCAATTTCTTCAATTGCAATACCGCAACTTTTTCATCTAAATGTTTAGGCAAAGTATAAACGCCTACTGGATATTTGTCGGTGTTAGCAAACAATTCGATTTGCGCGATTGTTTGGTTGGCAAATGACGAACTCATCACATAGCTTGGGTGGCCTGTACCACAACCCAAGTTAACCAAACGACCTTTCGCCAACAAGATAATTTTTTTGCCATCAGGGAAAATCACATGGTCCACTTGTGGTTTGATTTCATCCCACTCATATTTCTCGAGCGAAGCAACATCAATCTCATTATCAAAGTGGCCGATGTTACAAACAATCGCCTGGTCTTTCATTTTTGCCATATGGTCATGACCAATGACGTGGTAGTTACCAGTGGCTGTCACAAAAATATCGCCATGTTCACAAGCGTAATCCATAGTCACAACGCGATAACCCTCCATCGCAGCTTGAAGCGCACAGATTGGATCAATTTCCGTTACCCAAACCTGAGCAGACAAAGCACGTAGTGCTTGTGCAGAACCTTTACCCACGTCACCATAGCCAGCAACAACGGCAATCTTGCCCGCAATCATCACATCTGTTGCGCGTTTAATCGCATCAACCAATGATTCACGGCAGCCGTATAAGTTGTCGAACTTTGATTTTGTTACAGAATCATTCACGTTAATTGCAGGAAAAGCCAAACGGCCTTCTTTATGCATTTGATATAAACGATGGACGCCTGTCGTTGTTTCTTCAGTCACGCCTTTAATTTGTGCAAGTCGTGTTGAGTACCAAGTTGGGTCTGTTTTAAGCTTTTCTTTAATCGCATTAAACAAACAAACTTCTTCCTCACTACCTGGATTACTCAATAAGGAAATGTCTTTTTCAGCATTCGTGCCAAGATGAAGCAACAAAGTCGCATCGCCACCGTCATCCAAAATCATGTTTGAATGGCCCCCATCAGTCCATTCAAAAATACGGTGCGTGTAATCCCAATACTCTTCTAAAGTTTCGCCTTTAATCGCAAATACTGGCGTACCCCCTGCAGCAATAGCTGCAGCTGCGTGATCTTGTGTTGAGTAAATATTGCATGACGCCCAGCGTACTTCCGCTCCCAAATCTTTAAGCGTTTCAATCAACACCGCAGTTTGAATGGTCATGTGCAATGAACCTGTAATACGCGCGCCTTTAAGCGGCTGCGCTTTTGAGAATTCTTCACGAATCGCCATCAAGCCCGGCATTTCCGTTTCAGCAATCGCAATTTCTTTACGGCCAAAACCAGCTAAATTAATATCAGCAATGATGTAATCTTTAAAATCAGTCACAGTATTCATGTTTTTCCTTGAATGGTGTGACCGGAGGGAATGCGGAAAATTTGGAGTTGCTTGATAAACTAGAAGTGATTCCACTTGAAGTTCTAACACTCTCACCCGTATCCCGTGCCCGGCACGGTTAATATGGTGAGCGCCGTTAGAACATGTTCCGAGCCTGGGAGTTTTCTCTCGCAGCGCTCCTCGGAATGGCGGCAATTATACGCGAATATTGTTTTTACACAAATTCAAGGCATTAGTTTGTATTAATTACCTGAGACAGTGCAATGGACATAAAAAAGCCCCAATCAGTTCAGATTGAGGCTTTTTTTATTTTAACTAAGTAGCCTAAACTGAAGCCTTCAATGCCGCAGCTTTATCAATAGCTTCCCAAGAGAACTCTGGCTCATCACGACCGAAGTGACCATAGGCGGCCGTCTTGGTGTAGATCGGACGTAAGAGATCGAGCATCTTCACAATGCCTTTCGGACGTAGGTCAAAGTGTTCACGAACAAGCGCTGTTAGCACTTCGTTAGATACTTTACCTGTGCCGTAAGTCTCCACCATGATCGACGTTGGCTGTGCTACACCAATCGCGTAAGAAATTTGCACTAGGCAGCGTGAAGCAAGTCCTGCCGCAACGATATTCTTTGCTACATAACGACCAGCATAAGCGGCTGAGCGATCTACTTTTGATGGGTCTTTACCAGAGAATGCGCCACCACCATGTGGGGCTGCCCCGCCATATGTATCGACAATAATCTTACGGCCCGTTAAGCCACAATCACCCTGTGGACCGCCAATCACAAAACAACCGGTCGGGTTCACTAAGAACTTGATGTCGCCCTTAATGAGCTCTTTAGGCAATGTTGGTTTGATGATTTCTTCAATCACTGCTTCGCGGATATCTTTTAATTCCATTTCAGGAGCGTGCTGTGTTGAAACCACCACAGTATCAATCGCACTTGGTTTACCATTTTCGTATTTGATGGTGACTTGAGATTTCGCATCTGGGCGTAGCCATGGCAAGCGACCATCCTTACGCAGCTGTGATTGACGTTCCATGACGCGGTGAGACAACCAGATAGGAAGTGGCATCAATTGCGGTGTTTCATCACACGCATAACCAAACATAATGCCTTGATCGCCAGCGCCTTGGTCTAGTGGATCATCTTCTGCTTTATCCACACCCTGAGCAATATCAGGAGACTGCTTGTCATAAGCCACAAGCACTGCACAACCTTTATAGTCGATACCGTATTCCGTATTGTCATAGCCAATACGTTTAATCGTTTCGCGAGCAACTTTGATGTAGTCAACATTTGCAGTGGTTGTAATCTCACCAGCGAGCACAATGAGGCCTGTGTTGGCTAAAGTCTCAGCCGCAACACGTGCAGTTGGATCTTGTTCAAGAATCGCATCTAGAATACTGTCAGACACCTGATCAGCGAGCTTATCTGGATGGCCTTCAGAAACGGATTCTGAAGTAAATAAATATTCGGACATATGAGTTATCAATTATTTTTGCAAAGATGGCTAGGATAACAAAATAAGTCTCTTTAGCAAAATGACGACTACCTTAGCCAGTCACAATCCCATACAATATAAGTAATTATTCAAGCAAGTTTACAGACTAAATATGCACATAAAATTTTCAAAAATGCAGGGCATAGGCAACGACTTTGTTGTGATTGATGGTTTTAGTCAGCCAATCAACTTAACAACAGAGCAAATTCGCCTGCTTGCTGATAGACACTTTGGCATTGGTTGCGACCAATTGTTGCTTGTTGAAAAACCGACGAATATCCAAGCTGATTTCCGCTATCGCATTTTTAATGCGGACGGCGGCGAAGTAGAACAGTGCGGCAATGGTGCTCGCTGCTTCGTGCGCTTTGTGCATGAACAAAAGCTCACAGATAAAACCCAAATTTGTGTTGAAACAGCAAATGGCATGATTTATCCAAAACTTGAAGACAACGGCTTGGTGACGGTCAATATGGGAGCGCCAAAATTTGAGCCTAAACTAATTCCATTTATCTCAGATAAATTATCGCTCACTTACCCGCTTAGCATTGGGAGTGAAGCGGTTGAAATTTCTACTGTTTCCATGGGGAATCCGCATGCGGTGATAATAGTCGAAAATATCGACAATGCGCCTTTGCAAACTCAAGGGCCTTTGATAGAAAATCATCCTCAATTTCCACAACGCGTGAATGCTGGCTTTATGCAGATCATGAATCAGCACGAAATAAAATTGCGTGTTTTTGAACGCGGCGCTGGCGAGACATTGGCCTGCGGTACAGGTGCGTGCGCGGCAGCAGTCGCTGGAATGCGTTTGGGCAAATTACAATCGCCTGTAAAAGTTGCAATGCGCGGCGGCGAGTTGAACATTAGCTGGGGTGGCAATAACACGCCTGTCATGATGACCGGCCCAGCAGTCAAAGTATTTAAAGGCGAAATAGAAATTTAATTAAAAGATATTTGGATATATACACCCATGGAAAATCAAACCAACAACATCGTCCACGAAGCAGAGGTCGTGGAATACTTAGGAAAGAACCCACAATTCTTTTCTAACCATACAGGCTTACTTGCCACCATGCACCTCCCTAACCCACATGGAAGCGGCACTGTATCTTTAGCTGAGCGTCAACAAGCTGCTCAGCGCGAAAAAATTCATCAAATTGATCGAAAATATAGCGAACTCCTGCAATTTGGTATCGAAAATGATGAAAAAAGCAACAAAGTGCACAAATTAACCTTGTCATTATTAACCGCAAGCAACTTGGCTGATATTGCGGATAATTTAAACAATAGCCTGCAAATTGATTTTGGTATTTCAAGCTCAAAAATCATGCTTTGGGCTGAACCAAAAAATAGTGAAGACGCAAGCCTTTCATTATTTAATGAAGTGGATGAAGTCTCCAAAATTTGGACTGAAGCGCTGATTGAGCCATACTGCGGCAAGCTTCCAGATGAAAATCTGGTTAGCATCAAAACCAATGGCGATGCTAAATCATATGCAATTACCCCATTAGAAATCGGAACCCAAATCGGCCTATTGGTGATGGCATCAGACGACGAAAAGCGCTTCTATCCAGAAATGGGAACCGTATTTGTAAAACGCATTGGTGAGCTTGTCAGTGCGGCGCTCAGTCAGCATCTCGTTTAGATGAGAAAAGCCAGTTCAAGAACGAAACCATCTTGAATTATTTAGAAAGCTACCTCAATCATATTACTTTCGAGCGCGGACTCAGCAAGCTCACTCAAAATAACTATGCGCGTGACATTAAGCTTTTACTAGATGCATCTAATGAGATTTCGACCCCTTTAGATGCCTTAAAACCTGCAAATATTCGAGGGCTTATTGCAAAGCTCCACGGCCGTGGACTTGGTGGTAAAAGCATCGCGCGGATACTTTCATCATGGCGCGGCTTTTTTGACTACTTGGTTAAACAGCATAGTTTTAGTAGCAACCCTTGCATTGGCATGCGAGCACCAAAATCAGCTAAGACCCTTCCACAGGCGCTTTCTGCAGACCAAGCTGTACAATTGGTTGATGTCAGAGAGGATGACCTATTAAGCTTACGCGACCATGCAATCCTCGAGCTTTTTTACTCTTCAGGCTTACGTTTGGCTGAGCTTGTTGGTCTTGATTTCAATACATTGGACCTCGCCAATGGAACAATCTCTGTCACAGGCAAAGGCAACAAGACGCGCATCATCCCTGTTGGCAGTCATGCGATTACAGCGATTCAAACTTGGCTTAATGTGCGCACGACAATTGCTAAACCAGAGCAAAATGCTTTATTTATTACCAAACAAGGCAACCGCATTACGCCCCGCGCCATTCAATACCGACTAAAAGAGTGGGCGATTAAGCAAGGCATCAATAGTGATGTGCATCCGCACATGCTGCGCCACAGTTTTGCCACGCACGTATTACAATCCAGCGGTGATTTGCGAGCAGTACAAGAAATGCTTGGACACGCCAACATCAGCACGACACAAGTCTACACACACCTAGACTTTCAACACCTATCAAAAGTCTACGACCAAGCACATCCTCGCGCTAAAAAGTCTTAATCGTTTTATCCACAAAGAGAGCATTGTTTTTTATCGTGAACTAATGTGGCAAAATCAGGCCTCAAAAATTTTCAGTCATTACTTTTTAAGGGATTTTCATGGAACACCAATTACCAGCATTGCCGTATACTAAAAATGCTTTA
Organism: uncultured Methylophilaceae bacterium; assembly: GCA_903899965.1. Lineage (GTDB taxonomy): Bacteria > Pseudomonadota > Gammaproteobacteria > Burkholderiales > Methylophilaceae > Methylopumilus_A. Next base: position 105,028 of record CAIULB010000010.1, read on the forward strand.
GCACCACACATTTCTGAAGAAACATTAGAGTTTCATTACGGCAAACATCACCAAACTTATGTGACCAACCTTAATAATCTCATCAAAGGTACAGAGTTTGAAAATAGTGGCTTGGAAGAAATCGTCAAAAAATCTTCCGCTGGCATCTATAACAATTCAGCACAAATCTGGAACCACACATTCTTCTGGAGCAGCATGAAACCTAACGGCGGCGGTGCACCTACAGGCGCTTTGGCTGATGCGATTAATTCAAAATGGGGCTCATTTGATGAGTTCAAAAAAGCATTCCAAGCCTCTGCAGTTGGCAACTTCGGCTCTGGCTGGACATGGTTAGTAAAGAAATCAGATGGCTCAGTTGATATCGTCAACATGGGCGCTGCTGGCACACCACTCACTACTGGCGACACAGCACTTTTAACGATTGATGTTTGGGAACACGCTTACTACATCGACTACCGCAATGCGCGCGCGAAATTTGTTGAAGTATTCTTAGCGTCATTGGCTAACTGGGATTTTGCTTCTGCAAATTTCAGCGCTTAATTTAGGGCATATGAAACCAAGCCCAGTCTGCAATCGCACGCTGGGCTTTTTTAACTTTAAGATATTGAGAACATGAACATTGAGTTAAAAAATGAATTAATCAAAGCCGTTAAACTCGCGCTAGCTGGAGAGTGGGATGGGGCTCATCGGATTGTCCAAGACTCCAATGATGCAACCGCCTGCTGGATACATGCCGTACTTCACAAAATTGAAGGCGATGAAGGCAATAGCCGATATTGGTATGCGCGCTGCAATTCACGTTTTGAAGACTATGCTGAAACTAGCCAAGAACTTGATGCCATTGAAGAATTTTTAATCTGATACAATTACGCCCATGTTGCGCCGATATTTCATTTATTTTACCTTTGCCCTGCTGTTCGCTCTGACTCAGCAGGCCGCGGTTACGCACGAAATTTCGCACATTTCAGATGTGCAACAAAGCTCGCAAAAACAGGATAAAACAACACACTCGAATTTCTGTGAAAAATGTTTGAGCTTTGGCGACCTCGCCAATAGCATCTCATCCAAGCACTTTTCTATTTTGCTTTCTGTTTTCAATTGCGATCTAACAAGCCACACCTCCGTTCAAGATTACAGCAATACTTACGCTGCTTACGCTGCCCGCGCCCCGCCTTCACACGCTTAATTAAATTAGCTTAACGCAGAGTTGCGTTCTCTTTTCTTTCAAGTTTTGAAAGAAAAGCTTTTTTATTTATTTAAAGTGTAAGTATGAAAACAAAAAAATCATTGATGTCTGTTGTTGGCCTTGTGGCCATGCAAGTGGCTTCATTCAGCCCAAGCCAAGCAGCTGAAAGCGCCTCAATCCAAGCCCCTTCAGTGCCAATTACGGGCAATCCCTTAGGTGCTGGCTCAGATGAGTTAGTCATGCCTGTATACGTTTTGAGTGGAAGAGAATTATCAGTTAAGCGTGAATCTACCATCGGCGAAACGCTCACTGAAACCCCAGGGGTCAGTTCTAGCTATTTCGGTCCAAACGCTTCAAGACCAATCATACGCGGCATGGATGGGGACCGAATCAGAATAATGCAAAATGGCGTGGGCGCGCTAGATGCTTCGTCACTGAGTCCCGATCATGCGGTTGCGATTGATCCTTTAATTGCCGAGCAGATTGAAGTGATTCGCGGCCCGGCCACAGTACTTTATGGTGCAGGGGCAGTTGGCGGTGTCGTCAATGTGATTGATCACCGCATTCCCAAAGAACCACTGAATGGCGTCATGGGGCGTGGAGAAACAAGATTTGGTGGTGCAGACAACGAGCGAAGCGGCGCAGCTGTGATTGATGTGGGCAATGGCATGTTTGCTATTCATGCCGATGTTTACAAAAGAAAAACCGATGACTTAAGCATTCCAAGCAGCGCCCAAAATAAACTCATCGGCGCTGGCAAAGCAGATCATGTTAACAACGGCAAACTCGCCAATAGTGCTGCAAAATCGGAGGGGGGTGCATTTGGTGCTTCACTCACTTTCGATAGAGGTCATATCGGCGTCTCATATTCTGAATTTAACAATTTTTATGGCACAGTGGCTGAGCCAACTGTAAAAGCGGACATGAAGAGTAAGCGCTGGGATATTTCATCTGAGGCACACCATCTAGAGACTTTTGTAGAACGAATTAAATTTCGCGCGGCCTTCACAGATTATAAACATCAAGAAATTGACGATGGGATGATTGGCACCACATTCTTAAACAAAGGCGTCGAAAGTACACTAGAAGTAGGGCATGCCAAAATAGGTAACTTGTCTGGGGTAGTTGGACTACAAACCCAAAATACATGATTCTCAGCCTTAGGGGATGAAGCATTTGTGCCATCCACTCACACATCTAGTCAGGGTGTTTATCTATACGAAGAATTACCCATTGAGCGACTAAAACTTTCTGCAGGTGGTCGCATCGATAAAACAACCGTTAAATCAGCAGGTGGTGGAACTGGTGATAAGTTTGGCGATGCAACATCTAATCAATTCACCCCAATAAATCTTTCAGCTGGCGCTTTGCTTAGCATTGATGACAACTGGAGTATTGCAACGAATCTAACCCATACAGAGCGGGCCCCTACGCAGAATGAGCTGTTTTCAAATGGTCCGCATGTAGCAACTAACCAATATGAGATCGGCAATAAAAATCTCAATATTGAAAAAGCCAATGGCTTGGATGCACAAATCCGTTGGAAAAATTTAAATCACAGCTTTAGCCTAGGTGGGTTCTACACTAAGTTTGATAACTTTATAAACGTCTATAACACTGGGGTTTATAGGAATGTCGATGGAACTACCAACCCCTCTGGTGACTTAGCTGAAGCTAATACGATCGGTGTGCCAGCGATTTTTACGGGCATGGAAGCACAAGGAAAATTCCGTATTTATGAAGGGATTGGTGACTTATATCTTAATGTGCGCGGTGATTATGTCAGAGCAACAAACGACATCACTAACACCCCGCTCTCTAGGATTGCGCCAATGAGAATTGGCACAGGTCTTGATTACAAGTTTGGTGATTTTGCTTCTAAAATTGACGTTCTGCATGGGTTTAAACAAGATAGAGTTGCCACTAATGAGTTGCCAACTGATGGCTACACGCTCGTTAATGCAACTATTAGCTATCGCTTGAAAACGGCATTTAATTTAGAGGCCTTTGCTAAAGCCCGAAATTTATTAGACGAAGATATCCGCGACCATAGTTCATTTTTAAAAGAAATTGCCCCAATGGGCGGTCGTTCAGTTTTAATTGGCTTGCGCGGTGAGTTTTAATCAAACGAGAGATGCGCATCAATCATGCTTGCGCTATCATTAACAATTAACTTTATTCACTAGAAGATCAGAAAAATGGCACGCACAATCACATGTATTAAACTCGGCCGCGAATCAGAGGGCATGGACTTTCCACCTTACCCAGGCCCATTAGGCCAAAAGATTTTTGAAAGCGTCTCAAAAGAAGCTTGGGCTGCTTGGTTAAAACAACAAACCATGTTGGTAAACGAAAACCGCTTAAGTCTTGCCGACCCGCAAGCGCGTCAATATTTAAAAGAGCAAACCGAAGCTTATTTCTTTGGTGATGGCGCAGACAAGGCAAGCGGCTACGTTCCGCCGATTGCTTAAGCCCCTAGCAAATCACTTTTTGTCATAAAAACTTCATCATTCACGCTTACAGTTTAGGATTATTTTGGCGCACCCCATTAAATTGAATCCAGAACACTTTGTAAATCGTGAATTAGGCTTATTGGCCTTTAACAAGCGCGTACTTGCTCAAGCAGAAGATGAGCGCGTACCTTTGCTGGAGCGCCTGAAGTTTCTGTGTATATTTAGCAGCAACATGGACGAATTTTTTGAAGTCCGTGTTGCCGGCATTAAAGAACAAATCAAATTTAATAACCAGCAGGCTGGTCCTGATGGTCTTTTGCCAAAACAAGTTTATGCCAAAATCAGTGCCGAAGCGCATGATTTAGTTGCTCACCAATACAAGATTCTCAACGATGTAGTCCTGCCGAAGCTTGCTGCACAAGATATACATTTTCTCCGTCGCGCAAGCTGGACTGATGAGCAGCGCCTTTGGATTCGCGACTTTTTCTTTAGAGAGTTGATGCCTATCCTCACGCCTATTGGATTAGATCCAGCACATCCTTTCCCTCGCGTTCTAAACAAGAGTTTAAATTTCGCTGTTGAGCTTGAAGGCAAAGATGCCTTTGGTCGCAACTCGGGCATTGCTGTCGTGCAAGCGCCAAGAGCGCTTCCTCGCGTCATTCGATTGCCAAGTGAAATTGCCAATTGTGAATACGGCTTTGTGTTTCTTTCATCGATTTTGCATGCCCATGTAAATGAACTATTTTCAGGCATGACCGTTAAAGGCTGTTACCAATTCCGCGTCACACGCGACAGTGAGTTAACCCTTGATGACGAAGAAACGAAAGACTTAAGAATTGCACTGCAAGGCGAGTTATCACATCGCCAATTTGGCGATGGCGTTCGGCTTGAGGTTGCTGATAACTGTCCTTCAGAAATGTCTCACTTTCTACTTGGTCAGTTTGGCTTACATAAAGAAGACCTATACCAAGTAAACGGCATCGTAAACTTAGTCCGTTTAATGCAAATCCCAGACTTGGTGGATAAGCCAGCACTTAAATATACGCCTTACACGGCAAGCAAAGCCAAAGAGTTAGTCAAAGAACCAGATGTCTTTAAAGCGATACGTAAACAAGATATTTTGCTTCATCACCCCTACCAATCTTTTAATGCTGTGATTGATTTCATTACGCAGGCTGCTGAAGACCCGAATGTTTTAGCCATTAAACAAACCTTTTATCGTACCAGCGCTGATTCAACATTAATGAAGTCATTAATTGAAGCGGCAAAGCGTGGCAAAGAAGTCACCGTGGTGGTTGAGCTTTTTGCACGTTTTGATGAGGAAGCAAACATTAACTGGGCTGCAAAGCTTGAGGATGCTGGTGCGCACGTTGTTTACGGCGTCGTAGGGCACAAAACGCACGCGAAGATGGCAATGGTCGTCAGACGCGAAGATGGCGTATTGCGCCGCTACGCACATCTTGCAACTGGCAACTATCACCAGCGCACTGCTAAGCTTTACACTGACTTTGGCTTATTCACCTGCAACGAGAAAATCTGTTCGGATGTGAACGATATTTTTGCGCAGTTAACAGGATTGGGCAAGTCGAACAAGCTGAATCATTTATGGCAATCTCCATTCACTTTACAAAGCAATCTAATCAAAGCGATTAACAAAGAAGCTGAGATTGCAAAGTCTGGTAAAAAAGCACGCATCATCGCAAAAATGAATGCCTTATTGGAATACGATGTTATTAGAGCCTTGTACGATGCGTCTAATGCCGGCGTTGAAATTGATTTATTGGTGCGTGGCGTCTGTGCACTCAAGCCTGGCGTGCTTGGGGTTTCTGAAAATATCAGAGTGCGCTCAGTGGTAGGTCGCTACTTAGAACATACACGTATTTTTTACTTCTTCAATGAAGGCGAAGAAAATGTTTACCTCTCAAGTGCCGATTGGATGTACCGCAACCTATTTAAGCGTATTGAAGTTTGCTTCCCAATTTTAGATGCCAAAGTTAAAAAGCGCGTCATTCAAGAAGGCTTGGATGTGTACCTTAAAGACAATGTGAACGCTTGGGAAATGATGCCTGACAGCACTTATCAATTAGCGCACAAACGTGGCATCCAGAACTCAGCACAACAAGCTTTAATGCAGCTCTATGGTCAGGACTTACCAGCGCAAGAAAGCCCAAAGGGCTAAGCTAGAGACAAGGCAATGTTTAGGTCTTCCCAGTAGACCACCTCACTGGCTAGCTCGGCGTCCGTCAATGGATTCTTAGCCAGCCAGCCTGGCTCAACATCCAAACCAAAACCAGCTTTATGCCAAGCCAAGTTGAGCTCTGGCGGCGTGATATCTAAGCGGTTGCGATGAAACAATACCGACAATCTAAAAATCATTACCAACACTGTCCGGTCGTCAGAAAGTGCTGGCATCTGCAGCTTAGCAAGTGATCGACGTTGTGCGCGCACCAAAAAACCTAAGCTTTCTTGTTCCATTTTAGAAAAGCCAGGCATATCAGCATTTTCAATAATGTACGCAGAATGCTTGTGATAACCGCCGTGTGCAATCGAAACACCAATTTCATGCAATTTAGAAGCCCAGACCAAATACTGCTTTGCCACCGCAACATCAATGCTTAATTTATGCTCAACTTGGGAGAGCAATACCAAGGCTAAGGCTTGAACACGCTTTACCTGTTCCCTATCCACATGGTAGCGACGCATAAAGCTATTGACCGTCGAATCGCGGGTATCATCATGCTGCATACGGCCAAGCAACTCGTACAAAACCCCTTCACGAAGCGCGCTATTGGCAACCGTTAATTTGTCAATATTCAAACCTTCAAAAGCCGCCAGCATAATAGCTAGGCCGCCGGAAATCACCGCCGCACGGTCAACGCTTAATCCATTCAATTCAATCTTTTTAATTTCTTTGGACTTGATCAACAGTTGACGCAATTGATGTAAGCCATCTAATGTCACAGCGCCATCGCTTAATCCATTCAAGCGCAAGACTTCACCCAATGTTCTTGCTGTGCCAGAAGACCCAACCGCCTCTTGCCAAAGTTTGGATTTGAATTTTTTGGAAATAGTTTGAATTTCGGTCGCGGCTGCAATTTGCGCACGCTCAAAAGCATCTTCGGTGATTCTTCCATCGGGAAAGTATCGGAGACTGTAGCTCACACAGCCCATATAGAGACTTTCCATCTCTAAAGGCTCCAAACCTTCGCCGATAATAAACTCTGTTGAGCCGCCGCCAATATCAATCACCAATCGCTTGTGATCTGCCTTAGGAAGGCTATGACTTACCCCCACAAAAATCATGCGCGCTTCTTCACGACCAGCAATAATTTCAATAGGAAAACCAAGCGCTTCTTGCGCTGCTTTTAGGAGTTGCGGGGCATTTTTAGCAACGCGGAACGTATTGGTTGCAACGGCACGAACAGCTTGGGGAGGTAAACCGCGCAAGCGTTCGCCAAAGCGCTTGAGGCAATCAACAGCGCGGACTAGGGCTTCATCACTCAGGGTTTTATCATCACTGAGCCCCGCGCCTAGTCTTACGACCTCACGCAGGGAGTCATGAAAAATGAGGTGGTCATCGACCACCCTTGCAAGTTGCAATCTGAAACTATTGGAGCCTAAATCAACCGCGGCAATTTCAGAGAAAGTTGGTTTACTATTGACCAAGACCAACCTTTATTCATCTAACAAAAAAAACAGAAAATTACGGCGCGAGTGTTTCGCGTTCCATCTCAGCCACAGTAGTGTGACGAACGTCTTTACCCTTCACCATATACACCACATATTCAGCGATGTTTTTAGCATGGTCGCCAATACGCTCAATGGCTTTAGCCACAAACAACACTTCTAATGACATAGAAATGGTACGTGGATCTTCCAACATAAAGGTAATTAATTGGCGCATCGCCGCACGGAATTGCTCATCTACTTGCTCATCCTGACGAGCAACTTCAACAGTTCTTGTCACATCCAAACGAGCAAAAGCATCTAAAGCTGTACGCAACATCTCACGCACTAAAGTCACCATCGTTTTAATTTCATTAAAACGTGGTTTGTACATACGATCTGACTCATAAATCTTTTGGGCTACGCGGGCGATTTTAGTCGCCTCATCACCAATACGCTCTAGGTCGGTAATGGTTTTTACAACCATCATAATCATGCGCAAATCACTAGCAGCAGGCTGGCGACGCGCAATAATGTGACTACAATCTTCATCGACCTGCACCTCTAATGCGTTAACGCGATGGTCAGCTTCCATCACTTCTTCTGCAAGTTTTGGATTAACGCTTACCAATGCTTCCAAAGCATTAATGATTTGTTGCTCAACCAAGCCGCCCATTTGCAGCACTTTTGCGCGCACTGCTTCAAGTTCAGCATCGTACTGCTTATAGGTGTGTTCAGTTTGCATTAGGAATATCCTTGTTAAAAATTAATAGCCAAAGCACGAAGTAAATCGAATAGCTTAGACTTTATTTATGACACTTTCATGTCACTTAGCTGTGTAAGTTTTTACACCCTCAGCAGTTGCAAGCAATAATACGTTAGCTGCACGTGCAGCAAATAAACCATTGGTCACCACGCCCACGATTTGATTAATCTTAGCCTCCATTTCAATTGGGTTGCTAATCGTTAATCCATGCACATCTAAAATGACGTTACCGTTGTCAGTTGTGAAGTCACGCAACTTCGGCTGACCGCCAAGCTTCACTAATTCACGCGCCACATAGCTACGGGCCATCGGCAAGACTTCCACTGGCAAAGGGAATTTGCCTAATACTGGAACATATTTGCTCTCATCGCAAATACAGATAAAACTCTTTGCACATGCCGCCACAATTTTTTCGCGCGTCAAAGCACCGCCACCACCTTTAAGCATATGAAGATGTTCGGTAATTTCATCCGCACCATCCACATAAATTTCCATGCCATCAACAGCGTTCAAGTCGAACACTTCAATGCCATGTGCACGCAAACGCTGCGCAGTAGCTTCTGAACTGGCCACGGCGCCATCAATTTTTGATTTTACTTTTGCAAGTTCATCAATAAAGAAGTTAGCAGTAGAGCCTGTGCCCACCCCAATAATGCCGCCTTTTACATACTCGACCGCCGCTTTTGCGACTTGTTGTTTTAATTCGTCTTGCGTTGCCATGTTCTTTTATCCTTCAAATTGCATAATAAAATTCTTTAATGATGCGTTTTCTTTATAATTACAAGATACCCTCAATCATACACTTTGCAAGACTGAATGAAAAACGACTACTTAGAAAAAATTCGTAACGCGCGCGTCTATGACGTGGCGAAAAAAACGCCGCTTGAGTATCAGCCGAATTTATCAGCGCGAGTGGATAATCGTGTACTGCTAAAACGTGAAGATATGCAGCCCGTTTTTTCATTTAAGATTCGTGGCGCTTACAACATGATGGCTCACTTATCAAAAGAGGCTCTCGCACGCGGTGTGATTGCCGCCTCTGCTGGTAACCATGCCCAAGGTGTAGCGCTTTCAGCACAAAAACTAGGTTGCCGCGCTGTGATTGTGATGCCAACCACCACCCCGCTCATTAAAGTCAACGCAGTTAAAAGCCGCGGCGGTGAAGTAGTACTATTTGGTGACTCTTATTCAGACGCATATTTACACGCGCTAGAGTTAGAAAAATCTGAAGGACTTACCTTTGTTCACCCTTATGATGACCCTGAAGTCATCGCCGGCCAAGGCACGATTGCCATGGAAATCCTCAACGAACATCCAGAACCTATCGAAGCAATATTTTGCTGCGTGGGTGGCGGTGGCTTGCTTGCCGGCATTGCCGCTTATGTAAAAGCTTTGCGTCCAGACGTTAAAGTTATAGGCGTGGAGGCAAGCGATGCGGATGCGATGACGCAATCACTCAAAGCGGGCAAACGTTTAATGTTGGACCAAGTCGGCTTATTTGCTGATGGTGCAGCGGTGAAACAAGTCGGGGAACATACTTTCAAGCTATGTCAGGAGTATGTCGATGAAATGATCTTGGTCGATAACGACGCAATCTGTGCAGCAATTAAAGATGTGTTTGAAGATACCCGCTCTATTTTGGAGCCTGCTGGCGCCCTGGCTGTTGCTGGCATGAAGGAATACATCAAACGAAATAATTTGCACGGAAAAACCATGGTGGGCATTGCCTCTGGCGCCAACATGAATTTTGATCGCTTACGTTTTGTGGCTGAGCGCGCTGAAATTGGTGAAAAACGTGAAGCCGTTTTAGCGGTGACCATTCCAGAAAAACCAGGCTCATTTAAAAAATTCTGCCGATTGTTAAGCGGTCGGAGTATTACTGAATTTAATTATCGTTATTCAGACCCGCAATCTGCACATATTTTTGTCGGCATTGCGATTAATGACAACAAAGCACCTAGCCAGCTAGTTGAAATGCTTCAAGCCAATGACTTGCCTGCTTTAGACCTTAGTGATAACGAGGTTGCGAAGTTACACTTACGCCATCTGGTCGGCGGACATGCGCCGCAAGCAACTAACGAAGTAATTTACCGCTTTGAGTTCCCTGAAAGACCAGGCGCACTCATGAAGTTCCTAGACACCATGGGGCACGATTGGAATATCAGTTTATTCCATTACCGCAACCACGGCGCTGATTACGGCCGAGTTTTGGTTGGTATGCAAGTGCCGCCTAGTGACCGAGCTGCATTCACAAGCTTCTTAGATCAACTTGGCTACCCGTATTGGGATGAAAGCAGCAACCCTGCATACAAACTCTTTTTAGGATAAATTCCCGACTTGAGGCTTGATAGAACCTAATAGCCAATCCACTGACTAAAGTAAGCACATTCAATACTGGAGAAGAAATACATGAAACATCTTTCACTGCTCATCGCAGCGCTTATTTTTGCATCAACAAGCCTTGCTGGTGACAAAGGTAATGCTTATGTATCAAATCAAGATGGTGGCGTAACCGTCATTGATTTAGAAAGCATGGAAGCAACCAGCAATATTGACATTCAAGCCAAAAGCCCTCGTGGCATCGCAGTCACTGCAGATGGCAAGCTCTTAATTACTGCAAACAAAGACGATGACAATATTTCAGTAATTGACCGTGCAACTGGCCAACTTATTAAACATATCGCCGTGGGCAAAAACCCAGAGTTTGTGCGCGTTTACAAAGGCTTCGTTTTTGTTTCAACCGAGCCGAGCTCAAAAGGTGGCCCGCCACCAAAACCAGGTGAAGCGGTTAAGGAAGATGACGATGATGACAAAGTGCCAGCCATCATTGCGGTTGTTGATTTAAAAAAAGGTAAAAAGGTACGTGAAATTGTTGGCGGTCCAGAAACCGAAGGTGTTGAGTTCTCAAAAGATGGCAAAAAAATTATCATCACCAATGAGGCTGACAACACCATCACCATTCATCACTTTGCCACCGGCAAGTTACTCAAAACCATCTCAACAAAAGAATATGGTGACCGTCCACGTGGCATCAAAGCCTCACCTGATGGCAGTTATTACGTAGCCACCTTGGAATACGGTAATAAATTCATGGTGCTAGATAAAAAATTCAACGTGACACGTACCGTTGAAACAGGCCAAGCACCTTACGGCATCTCGTTTGACCGTAAAGGCGAACGCATTTTTATCGCTACATCCAAGGAAAAGGCCTTGCAAGTATTTGATGCTAAAACTTTCGAGAAAATTAAAGATATCAGCACTGGAAACCGTTGCTGGCACTTTAGTTTCACACCGGATGACAAACAAATTTTACTTGCCTGCGGCAAATCTCAAGCGGTCATGGTGATCGATACTGAAACGCTAGAAAAAACCAAAGAAATTGCTGATAAAGAAATGCCTTGGGGCGTGGTGACTTATCCAAAATCGATGGGTAGTTTAGACCAGCCTTAACCCATAGAAATGAACGAAAAAGCCCTGAATTTCCAGGGCTTTTTTTGTTTTCGACTTAGGCTAACAAAGCCATAATCGTTTGCCAATCTCTTGGATCAACAGGCGTAATCGAGAGCCGATTCCCCCGCTGTAAAATTCTTAGGTTTTCCAATGCCGGGTTTTCACGCATCTCCTTTAAGCTGAGCAATCTCGTCTTCCGTACCAACTTCACATCCACATTAAACCAACGCGGGGTTTCTGGTGTGGCTTTTGGATCAAAGTACTTATGGTCTTTAATAAACTGCAACCGGTCAGGATAAGCCAGCGTCGAGACCTCTGCGATACCTGCAATTCCTGGCTGATCGCAATTAGAGTGGTAGAACAAGACACCATCTCCCACTTGCATTTGATCGCGCATAAAGTTACGTGCTTGGTAATTACGCACACCGTACCAATCCACTGTTTGATTTGGAAAAGATGCCAAATCATCAATAGAGACATCCGCTGGCTCAGACTTCATTAACCAATACCGCATTATTTGTTCCTTATCATTCCTGATATTTCAATATGCGCTTATCATAACCCGACTTAATATTAAAAAAGAGAAGCACAATGGCAAAAAATGTATTGGGAACGACATTACAAGTGTGTAGCCTAGATCCAATCACGGGATTTACTAGAACAGGATGCTGTGAAACGGGCCCTCAAGATACTGGTAGCCATACCGTTTGCGCGCAAGTCACAGAAGAGTTTTTGATTTTTTCTGCCAGCCAAGGTAACGACCTAAGCACACCTCGTCCAGAATACGGATTTGAAGGGCTTCAGCCAGGAGATCGATGGTGTCTATGTGCGTCACGTTGGCACGAGGCTGCCGAAGCTGGCTTTGCGCCGCCCGTTGTGCTTGAAGCAAGCCATGAGAAATGTTTAGAAAAAGTAAGCTTAGCCGACTTGAAGTATCACGAACTTCGCTAAAAATAAGGAGTTCCCCACTGCATGCAGCCTAGGCTAGCATCCTGAACCAAAAAGGCTCAAGTGGTAACCATCTAAAGCGCATTAGGCTCAACCGCAGTGGATCGAGCTCACAGCAACTTGAATAACGGAGACCTATGCTAGAAACTAGTTCAAGGAATATATAACCTAAACCACACCGCGGGGAACAAAAGTAACTTGTAAAACAGATTGTGGGGACGAACTAGAACAGTTTATTTTGCTCAGCGATTGCGTTATCGACCATGCTTTGCATGCGGGCGACTTTACCCTTCATCCCACCAACATCAACACCGCCACTGCGGGTCGTGAGTAATTCATGCGCCAAGTTAAGCGCCGCCATCATGGCAATACGCTCTGCACCGACAATTTTTCCAGAGTCGCGGATATCACACATTTTTTTATCAAGGTAGGCAACGGCACTTAATAAGCCATCGCGCTGCTCTGGTGGGCAAGCAATCGTAAACTCTCGCCCCATAATACTGACTTCAACGCCTTTAACGTCACTCATAAGACATCCTCTGGCAAGCGATCAATGATGCTTTCAATACGAACTTGAGCTTGCTCCATACGTGCTTTTAGTTGGCTCTCAGCCTCTTGCGCTATGGCAAGGGATTGCCTCAGTTCAATGTTGTCTTCACGCAGAGATTTACACAACTGCACGAGTTGTGAAATCTTCTCCTCTAAAGCTTTTAAATCAGCATCCATCCAAGCACTATAATTGTTAATTCCTCATTAAGTCAACTTCTAAGCGATTACTTTGAAAGCTTTACTGCAGCTTGAGAAGAGCGTGTTTATATAAATTCCCGAACGGGTCTAATTAAAATCAAATATAATGATGACAAGTTGATAGGTGCCTGCGATGCTTTTCGGCAACAAAGGTGAAACTGGGAAATAGGTGCGTTTTTTAAACAACTCCTATGCTGCCCCCGCAACGGTAAGTGATTGTAGATTTGCAACACGCCACTGAACGAGAGTTTGGGAAGGCGCAAATCGTATCCTCACAAGCCCGGAGACCGGCCTAAACAACCTAAGCATGGAAATGCCGCGGGGTGACGGTTTCTGTTGTGTTGATTCCTCTTGAATTAATACCACTACAATCTCTTATTCTAACGAGCCACACGCTCGGCATTTTCATTTAAATATTGGCGCACGGGGACGCACGCCTTTAATAGGGAATGATAATGAAAAAAACCACGATAGCTAGCCTCATCGGCTTGCTTTTTACTTCGCCACTTCTGGCCTCAGAAACCTCGATTAATGCCAATGATGTCATTGTTACAGCCTCTCGCGTTCATGAAGATATTAAAAATATTTCAGCTAACGTGCTAGTCATTACACGGGAAGACATTCAAGAAATTAACTCAACCTCAATTCCTCAGATTCTGAGTCAACTAGGGGGCATAAAGATTAGTGGTATATCTCCAGGTCAGTTTAACCTTGGCTCAACTGTTGACATGGGATCATATGGAGAAGCGGCGAGTAGCAACACTCTTGTCTTAATAAACGGTCAAAGAATAACACCTATTGACTCTAGCGCCCCCGCCTGGGAAATGATTCCTGTTGAATCAATTGAACGTATAGAAATTACAAAAGGAGGTGCTGGAGTTCAATACGGAAATGGGGCTACTGGCGGTGCAATCAATATTGTTACCAACGAGAACTTCCAAAACATCAATCGCGTGTCCACCTCTTATGGAAGTTTTAATACGCAAACACTGAATGCACTTTTGCAGAACAAATTTAACGATACCTTATTCAAAGTTGCTGCAAATACTGAACATACAAACGGATGGCGCGATAATTCTGCGGCCACTGCATATGCGGCAAATGCGCGAGTAACACAACTCTTTGGTGAAAACAGTGTTTATCTAGATTTATCTGGGAGCCATCGCTACTCAGAAAGCCCAGGTGGGGTGGTGGGATTGGTCGGCCAAGGGAATGCTCACGCCGCCAAATGGAATAACGTGGGCTCATTCTTTGAAGGTGAAAATTACGGAGCTACCCTCGGTGGTATTGTCCAGCTAGCCCCAAACGCTTTACTAGAAACAGATATTGCATATAAGAAAGCCAATCTCACCTATGAGGAACCGAAAACCCCTGGGAACAATAATTCTTACAATCGATGGAGCCTAACTTTCTCTCCTCGTCTAAAAATAGATTTCAATAAATTCGGGGATTTAATTACAGGTTATGATTTTAGTCATGCTTATGGGAGTGATCGAAACCTATCTACTGCTTCATTAATTGATAACTCTTTATACGCCATCTATCGCTTGCCAATAGTGAACAATTTAGATTTTGATACTGGCTACCGCCGTCAGGTTGAATATGTTAATGCACATGACGGTGACCCAAATAACATTTCACCGAATGAATCTAAAACGAATTCAGCTAATGCTTGGGATGCTGGTTTAAATTACAAGTTCTCTCAACAGGAAAAGGTCTATGTGAAATATAACCAGTCCTTCCGATTCGCAAATATTGATGACTTTTGGGCATGGAATCCAAATTATGATTGGGTTAATCCTATCCCTAATAGCAACCCCAGACTGTTTAATGCCTCACTATTAAGCCCTCAAATTGACAGAACTTATCAGATTGGTGGGGATTTTTTTGTTGGCACATCTAAAATTACCGCTTCCATTTATCATACTGACACTTCTAACCAAATTCGATACGATTCATTTTCAGGCTCCAATATTAACGATCCATATTCGATTGAGAGAAAAGGTCTGTATTTGAGTACCGTTTCATCAATCAGCGATAAGTTGACTGTTTACAGCAACTCCAGCCTACAAGACATTTCTTATAAAAATGGGCCGAATAATGGGCAATCAGTTCCCTTGGCTCCACACCTTACAATTAATGCAAGACTAAATTATAAAGTTGATCAAAATTGGTCGATTGGTTCAGTAATCAATCATGTAGGAAACCAGCATTACGCCGGCTACCAAGATTACTCTAATAATGGTTCTGCCACGATTACGAATTTCCTAAACAAAATTCCGGCCTACACGGTCGCTGACATTTATGCCAGTTACAAAACCGACAAATGGGATGGGAGAATTACGATTAAGAATGTAGGTAATGCCAATTACGCAACATATGGCGGAATAGGGTTTGTACATCTTACGCCTGTTGCATACGGGGACGCCTACTATTACTACCCGAGCGATCCAAGGTCTGTATTTGCCTCAGTAAGCTATAATTTTTGATGAAAACCGTTTTTAGAAGTTACAATGCTATTAAATATCAATGGAGTTAGCTATGCCTGAAAATACAAAAAATTCAACGTTGATTGGAATTGCTCTTATCGCGTTAATTTTACTCACTCGCACCAGTCATTTTGGAACGAGTGTTCTTTTGCCTGATGCGACAATCGCAGCGCTTTTCTTAACGGGTATCTTTATGAAAAAGCTGCGTTGGTTAGTAATCTCCATCGTCGTCGCTTTTGCTGTGGACTTTTATGCGTTGGGTTTCGCTGGCGTTTCTGACTACTGCATGTCTTTAGGCTATTGGGGGTTAATTCCTACCTATGCCATGGTATGGGGCGCAGGCCGCTATATCGCTAAACAAGACAATCCTTTTGCTCTAACTGTTTTCATCCCTGCAGCCTTATTAACTACCAGCTTGGCATTTATCCTATCAAATGCTTTTTGGTATGCATTTTCAGACAAAGTAAGTTCATTAACGGTCATTGAGTTTTCACAGCGCGTTGCTCAATACTTCACGCCTTACCTCGGTTTCACGATTTTCTACGTTGGAGTTGCTTGGGTTGCACAAGCAGCATTCAAAAAATTATCTGCTACAAAGAGTCAAACCGCTTAACGATTAACAAAACCAAGGCGCGTGATTCCATCATTGATAACAATATGGGTCACGCTACCGAACTTCACCTCAACTCTTGACGCTTCCCGCAAAGGCTTGTTAAGCGCCTCAGAAACCAAAGCACGAATAACACCAGCATGAGTAAACACTAAGGCTTGTTTACTTTGCTGACACTCTCCCAAATCCTTTAAAAACTCTGTTGCTCTTTGATGTAATTGGAAATAAGACTCTCCGTTTGGCGGGGCTTCTTTAACGTGTTCATCAGACCATTCACCCAGGACCCCTTGAGGAATATCTGCCCAAGGTTTCAGTTCCCAATCACCAAAGTTAAGTTCTAGCAAACGTTCATCTGTTTTTAAAGACCTGAAATTAAAATGTTCAACCGCTTTTTGAGCAAGATTCAAACAACGTTGAAGTGGGCTAGTAAAAACTAACGGATCAACCAAATGAGAAATTTTTGCATTCAATTGGTTAAATTCATCATCGAAGCTACTTGCTAGACCAACATCAGCTTGACCATAGCAAATGTCAGATCTGACGTTTAGCGTTGTATGGCGTACTAAATACACGTCCATCTAAGACCTTAAGATAATAATAAACAATGCACCAATTATTGCATAAGGCACCATTCACCGAACAAAAAGGGCTAAAGTCGAAGTAATTTAATGAGAAAAACATGCAGATTCAATCTTGGGGATGCCATAAGACATATAGTTTGCTATAATGCCGGTCTTTCGCGATGTGCAAACATCAAGAAATGATGGCTGGGTAGCTCAGTTGGTAGAGCAGCGGATTGAAAATCCGCGTGTCGGCGGTTCGATTCCGCCCCCAGCCACCACTAATTAAGCCCACAAATGTGGGCTTTTTTTATGCCTGGAGTTGCTTTACAAGCTCGCCGTGCATAAAAAAAATAATATCTTTAACAATTGTCAGGTTGACATATAGCGCAAATTAAACTTTAATTGTGTCTGATTCACCCGCGTTCACGAATTTAACAATAAACCATTGGAGCAATAAATGAATAAATCAGAATTAATTGATGCTGTAGCTAAATCTGCTGACCTATCAAAAGTTTCAGCAGGCCGCGCGCTTGATGCAACAGTTGCTGCTATCACAGCAGCGCTTAAAAAAGGCGATTCAGTTACATTGATCGGCTTCGGCACATTCAAAGTATCACATCGCGCTGCTCGTATTGGCCGCAATCCACAAACTGGTAAAGAGCTTAAAATTGCTGCGCGTAAAGCACCAGCTTTCACAGCAGGCAAAGCACTAAAAGAAGCTGTTAACAAGTAATAGCATTCTGCAGTAAGGTTTACGGAATAAAAAAGGGAGCGATATATGCTCCCTTTTTTACGTCTAGAGTTTCTACTATTTAACTTCTTGTCCATTAATGTAAGTGCTTTTGTATTTCACACTGCCATCCTTATTCCACGCAGTTTCTTCGCCCTCTTTTTTGCCGTCGACAAATTGACTTTGGACGCGTACTTGGCCATTTTCATACCACTGGATAAAGCTTCCGTGCTCGCGCCCACCTTTGTAGTTGGCCTCTAGTTTTATCTGGCCATTTTCATACCACTGCTTCCAAACGCCATCCTCTTTATCGTCTATATAGTTAGTTTGGATATATAACGCACCACTGCCGTACCAGAAAGTTTCGAGCCCCTGCTTTTTACCTTTCTCGATGTGCACTTCGTATTTAGGTTTACCATCTGCATACTGCTCTTTTTGAGTGCCGGTAAAGTTTCTATCGTAGACTGGTTGCGCGAGTGCTGTAACGGCAAAAGTGATGAAAGCTAGGCAGCTTAATATTGTGTTGAGTATTTTCATAAGAGTTTTAATGGATTGAGAATGCTAATTTGATAGCGAACAATCTTTTTTGTTCCGCGGTAACTCCGAATAGCAAAAAAGCCACCCTGGGGTGGCTTTTTTTATTTCTTATTCAAGCAGCCTTACTCAGCTGGCACAAAATCTGGCAATGGCGCTACTCCTTCAGGCAGTGCTTCAGCAGAAATGGCTTCTGAAGCAGGCTCA
This sequence comes from uncultured Methylophilaceae bacterium, assembly GCA_903899965.1. Taxonomy (GTDB): domain Bacteria; phylum Pseudomonadota; class Gammaproteobacteria; order Burkholderiales; family Methylophilaceae; genus Methylopumilus_A. The sequence continues at coordinate 123,377 of CAIULB010000010.1, forward strand.
TCAGCATAAACAACAGGAACAGCATTTAAAGCAAATACAGCAATTAACATAGCTAATACTTTCTTCATTCTTTTCTCCCAAAACTGTTTAATGATTTTTTTAAAAGCGCTTGAATAAGTCATAAGCGAACTTAATATTGCGCCTGTTTTTAATAATTGGCAATCGTCAAAACACTATCAAAAGCTATCGTTTAAATGCGATCACCATTAATCCGCAAGCGACCAAAGCAATCCCTAACCAATCCTTGGTCAGTGGCTTTTCACCTAGAAATACAAACGCCAAGATAGCGACGATCACGATGCTAAATTTATCAACGACAAGTACTTTAGATGCTTCACCGATTTGAAGTGCCCGATAAAAACAAATCCAAGAAGCGCAAGTGGCAAGACCCGACAGCGCTAAGAAAACCCAATTGTATTTACTAAGATTAAAAGGGTTAACCCACTTACCAGTAAAGTGTACAAAAAGTGTTAAAAGCAGTAAGACGATTGCCGTTCTAATCAGCGTAGCTAAATCAGAATCAACTCCTTGAATGCCAACTTTGGCAAATATAGTAGTGAGGGCGGCAAATATTGCAGATAAGATTGCCCAAAATATCCATGATGACGAAGCCATTATTCAACCTCAACCATCACTTCGTTTCGCCTCAAAAACGGCAATGTCCAAGGCGGGTTGTATCTAGCCAATTCGGGATTGCCCAAAGTTTTTAGCTTCTTGTTGTCGGTCCACTCTTTTAATTCAGCTACTCTTTTCGCCATCTTTTCTTCATCCACCAAACCTGAAAATCGAATCACTGCAAACTTTTGGTGAGGGACTTGTTTGATGCTAACGAGTGGATTGTTAGGCTTAGGCAGAGTTTCTAAACTGTATTGGCTTGGCATCACAAAATATACTTTCCAGCTATTATTTTCCTGCTGAATGCCAACAGGTGCGGTCATGGATATTTTCTCGCTGCGCAGCTCTACTGATACTGGGGCGGTCATGCTAATTTTCTCAGGCTTTCCAGATTGTGCCGTGTTGTTCCCAAAAATGAAGTCTGCAATGAGCCTAAAGCCCTTGCTAGATGACTCACGCATACTGCCATCCACCACTACCTCGGCAATGATTTTCGGTGCGTATTCGCGCAACTCAAAGGCCTGGTCTTTTTCAATTAGCGTGAATTTTGGTTCTTCAATGGCCATGGCGTTATTTACAAATGTGAGTAAGATTAATGACCATAGTATCACCGCTAATCTTCCTAAGTAGTTAAAGCTGTTAAGCCGCTTTCTCATCATATCGTTAACCCTCGCTTGAATAATTGATTGCCTATAGCCACATCAATCATTTAACGGGTATATAGTTATAATTACAATCATTGATTGGTCTAACTGCCATGAGAACACAGAGCCTTTTTCACTTCACTAAAAAATTAGACACGCTATTTTCTATTCTTGAGAATGGCTTTTGGCCGCAATATTCTTTTGAAGATATTCACTGGGTCAGTGACACTGACTTCTATGGCAATGCCATGGTTTGTTTCTGTGATATCTCGCTATCAAAACTAGATGAACACACCGCGTTTTATGGTCGCTATGGCATAGGCATGAAAAGAGACTGGGGCATCAAGAAGGGGCTCAATCCTTTATTGTATATCTCTGAGAAGTCGCTATTGTCGACCTCGTTAAAAGGGCTTTTTTCAAACCCCAACGACCATCGAAATACTAAATTCTATGTGATGACTTCCCTTGCTTTTACTAAGCCGCTCAAAGGGAAAATGCAAGTGGGAAACAAAGTATTAGAAAAGGACTTTTACGAAGAGTGTGAATGGCGATACGTAGACACCTCGCATGGCGGGGTTTTGCATGATGAGGGCAACGTGAAAGGCATTGAGCGGAACAACCTACTCTGCCGTTCCAATCCCTTGAAGTTTAAACCCTGCGATGTTAGGTACCTGCTCGTTGAGTCCGAGAGTGATTTAACCAAACTGGTAGATTTTATCTATACAAAAATGGATCATTTTTCTGCCGACGACCTCAAGCTTTTGACGACTAAAATTATTCTGCTAAAAGATTTGAAGGAAGATATTTAGTAGGCTTTTCAAGCAATAAAAAAAGGCAGCCTAGGCTGCCTTTTTTCATAACAAGTAACGCTTATTGCGCTTTATGCATGAAGTCGTGCACCTCATCACGGCTCACTGTGCCGTCTTTGTCAGCGTCAATCGCATCAAAGTTCTTGTACACCTTTTTCAATTTCTTTGCTTCTTCCTTGGTCAAGGTGCCGTCCGCATCCCTGTCTGCCGCGGCAAACTCTTTTGAACGTTTTTGATGGAGCTTGTCGTGTTCGTTATGTTTTTTACGACCACAGGCATTTAGCTCTTCTTTCGTCAGCGTGCCATCTTTGTCTGTATCCATCACGTCAAACTTTTCACCACATACCGCCTTTGCTTCTTCACGGTCTAGGGTGCCATCTTTGTCTTTATCAGCTTGCTCAAAGGTCACTTTAGTATGCATTTTGCAATGCTCACCCATGCCATCATGGTCAGCAAAGGCTGTACCCGCTGTTGTCAACATCGCGGCAATTAATAATGCTTGGATTTTTTTCATCATTCTTCTCCAGTAAATAAGTAAAGCGCTAAATCTGACAGCACTTTACCATAGCAAGTTCAAAGAAAGTTGATGCAAATCAATTGATAGTCATTATCCAACTTGAGTAAAGTTTAAATAAAAACCGGACCTCAATAGGGGGAATAAATGCGCATTATTGTCATATAATGCACCCTTTATGTTGTTTATTAAGAGGCGCCTTAATGGCTAATTTCAAGCAAATCTATCAGCGGTTTTTAAATCTAGCGAGCGCGGTTGAGGAGCTCTCAGAGTTCCCAGCGCTGGATCCTGTTGAGCAGAAAATGTTGGCACTGCTCAGCAAGTACTGGTCTGGAAAACAGAAAATTACTGTGGTTGAGGCGATGCACATGACAAGCGACATCTCAACATCCACCATCTTCCGTTACCTCAAAAAATTGCGCCAAAAAGGCTATATCGAGTTAGTGGTGGATGAGTTAGATAACCGCGTGAAATATGTTTCTCCAACCCCAATGACAGATAGCTACTTCAGCAAGATGGGCAAGTTGCTATTAAAAGCCACCAGCTAAAAAAGCGGATGGGGCCTGCTTGTGCATTTGCTTCTAACCAACCTCCTAAAAGCGTCGCTATGTGTTATTGGCGTCGCCTTGGCCTGGGTTTTCTGCTTTAGATTAAATAGTTTTATTTTTTCTTATCTTGAGCAAACGCAGTTTGTTAACTGGGTTTTCATGCCGGCAGGCGTGCGCTTGCTATCCGTCCTATTGTTTGACGAATATGCAGTCATCGGCCTATTTATCGGCGCACTCATTACAAGCCCTGCCATCGCAACTAATCTTACAGAATCTTTAGTGATCAGCCTCATCTCTGCACTTAATCCTTACATCGCCATTCACATCACAAAACGATTGCTGAAAGTAGATGATCTGCTAAAGAAGCTTGGCGCAAAAGAACTTATCTTAATGGGTCTTTTTTCTGCAATATTTAACTGCCTGAGCCACCATTTATACTTTTATTGGGAGGGAATGAATGAATCCTCCTGGGCTAACTGTGCCACGATGTTTGTTGGCGACTTACTTGGCATCACGATTACGCTCGTGCTTTTCAACATGTCATTAAAATTTATCAGAAAATCAACGCTTACAACAACCCAATAAAAGCGAAGCGCCCATGAGAAAATATCAAGACATTGAGGCGGCTGAGCTTCATGCACTCCTCGACACCCAACAAATCTATCTCATCGATGTTCGTAATGATGACGAGGTGGCGCGCGGCGTTATCCGAGGGGCTACTTACATTACCCTATCATCCATTCCATCCGTTAACTTTTCACAACTAGAAAATCAAACCGTGGTATTTTATTGCCACGCTGGCGTGCGCTCAGCACAAGCCGCCGCCTTTGTTGCGGATCAAATTGACGCTAATATTTACAACCTGCGTGGGGGCGTTTTAGCTTGGGCGAATGCTGGGTTTGGATTGACAGAGCTTAAATAAAAACATCATGAACTTTGACCAAGAATTAAATACCCGCGGCATGAAGTGCCCCCTTCCGATTTTGCGCTGCAAGAAGGCGCTCTCTGAGTTAGCGGCTGGCCAAGTACTCAAAGCCTACGCGACCGACCCGGGCGCGGTAAAAGACTTTCAGGCATTTTGCAAACAGACGGGGCATGTGATGCTTTCTTTAGAGGAAACGAAAGAGGCGGATACGCCTGTGTTCGTGTTCCACATACAAAAAAAGGCAGCCTAAGCCGCCCCTTTTTTAAAAGCTTTACCTAAACGTCATTTCTCCAACTTCGCCAATTGCGTAGTTAACTTCTCTAAACTTGCAGAGAACTCCGCCACGCGAGCCTTCTCTTGCTCAACCACCGCGGCTGGCGCACGCGCCACAAAACTCTCGTTGGTTAACTTGCCGTTTGCCTTAGCAATCTCGCCTGACAAACGTGCGATCTCCTTACCCAGGCGATCTTTTTCAGCGGCGACATCAATCTCAATTTTCAGCATAAGTCTGAAATCACCAGCCAATGCCACTGGCGCATCCGCCTCAGGCAAGTCAGCCACAATTTCCACATCCGCTAACTTAGCAAGGGCCTTTAAATGTGGGGCGTACGCTTGTAACTTAGTGACATCTCCGGCAGCAATCAACGGCACCTTGGTCGCAGGCGAGATATTCATTTCACCGCGCAGGCTACGGCAAGCGTCAACCGACTCTTTGAGTAAAGCCACCCAAGCCTCTGCTGCCTCATCAATCTTCTCGGGCTGCGCCTTTGGGTAGGTTTCCAGCATGATACTAGGGCCGGTACGGCCACTCATCTTACCAATCGTCTGCCAAATCTCTTCCGTGATAAATGGCATCACAGGGTGCGCCAAACGCAGGATGGTTTCTAAGACACGCAACAACGTGCGGCGAGTTGCACGCTTCTCAGCGTCTGTGCCCTGCTGAATCTGCACCTTCGCAAGTTCCAAATACCAGTCGCAGTACTCATCCCATACAAACTTATAAATGCTTTGCGCGACATTATCAAAACGGTAGTCCGCAAAGCCTTTCTCAATATCGGCCTCGACGCGTTGCAGTAGGCTCACAATCCAGCGGTCCGCCTGCGAGAAGCTCAAATAGCCCTCTGGCTGCGTGCTGCACTGCTCAAGGCCGCAGTCCTGACCCTCGGTATTCATCAGCACAAAGCGGGTTGCGTTCCACAGTTTATTGCAGAAATTACGGTAGCCTTCACAGCGCTGCATATCAAACTTGATATCACGACCAGGGCTGGCAAGGCTGGCAAACGTAAAGCGCAATGCATCGGTACCAAAGGCTGAAATACCTTCAGGGAATTCCTTGCGCGTTTTCTTCTCAATGCTCTCGGCCTGCTTAGGATTCATGAGGCCAGTGGTGCGTTTCTTGAGTAGGTCCTCGAGCGAGATGCCATCGATCAAGTCAATCGGATCGAGCACGTTGCCCTTGGACTTAGACATCTTCTGACCTTCCGCGTCGCGGATTAAGCCGTGCACGTAAACGTCTTTGAATGGGATTTTGCCCGTGATGTGCTTGGTCATCATGACCATGCGCGCCACCCAGAAGAAAATAATATCGAAGCCCGTCACCAGCACAGATGAAGGCAGGTATTGCTGGAGGGGAATATTCGCAGCATCTTTCGCTTCGTCACCAGTCCAATCTAGGGTTGAGAACGGCCAGAGGGCTGAAGAGTACCAGGTGTCGAGCACGTCGTCGTCACGTTTTAGATTGCCCGTGTAGCCATCTTTAGCGGCCAACGATTTGGCTTCCGCCTCATCATGGGCGACATACACTTTGCCATCATCGCTATACCAGGCTGGGATTTGATGACCCCACCAAAGCTGGCGTGAAATACACCAGTCTTGAATGTTATTGAGCCACTTGTTGTAAGTGTTCACCCAATTCTCTGGATAGAACTTAATCTCACCAGAGGCCACCACATCGATCGCCTTTTGCGTGATGCTCTTGCCGTCTGCCGATGGTTTACTCATCGCCACAAACCACTGGTCTGTCAGCATAGGCTCAATCACAACGCCTGTACGGTCGCCGCGCGGCACCTTAAGTTTATGCTTATCAATCTTAACTAGATAACCTTGAGCCTCTAAATCGGCGACGACTTGCTTACGCGCCGCAAAGCGCTCTAGCCCTTGATATTGCTTAGGGGCAGCCTCGTTCACAAAGCCTTCCAGGTTCAGGATGCCGATCATCGGCAAGTTATGGCGTTGACCTACTGCATAGTCGTTGAAGTCATGCGCAGGGGTGACTTTTACGACGCCCGTGCCAAATTCTTTATCCACATAGTCGTCCGCAATGATCGGGATCTCACGGTCGCACAATGGCAATTTCACTTGCTTGCCAATCAGGTGTTTGTAACGCTCGTCTTCAGGGTGCACCATCACCGCAACGTCACCCAACATGGTTTCTGGACGTGTCGTCGCAACGGTTAATTGACCCGAACCATCCGCCAGCGGATAGCTGATGTGCCACATCGAGCCATCTTCTTCTTCAGAGATCACCTCCAAATCAGAGACGGCGGTACCAAGTTTCGGGTCCCAGTTCACGAGACGCTTACCGCGGTAAATCAGACCCTCGTTATATAAGCGCACGAAGCTTTCTGTGACCACTTTATTGAGGCCCGCATCCATGGTAAAACGCTCACGGGACCAGTCAGGCGATGTACCCAATCGGCGCATTTGCTTGGTAATCGTGCCGCCTGAGTACTCTTTCCACTCCCACACTTTTTCTAGGAACTTCTCACGGCCTAGATCGTGGCGGCTTACGCCCTGAGCATCTAGTTGGCGCTCAACCACGATCTGGGTTGCGATGCCGGCATGATCGGTACCTGGTTGCCAAAGGGTGTTGTCGCCGCGCATGCGGTGGTAACGCGTTAACGCGTCCATGATGGTTTGGTTAAAGCCGTGCCCCATGTGGAGCGTGCCAGTCACGTTAGGTGGTGGAAGCAAGATACAGAAGTTATCTTGCTTGGTAGTATCTAAACCAGCAGCGTAGTAGCCCTGGCTCTCCCAAAACTCATACCACTTGCTCTCAAGGGTTTTGGGGTCGAAGGACTTCGCAAGCTCGCTGCCTGCCGCCGTATTGTTTTGTTGGGTGTCTGTATTCATGCCGTAATTTTAACATAAGGCCCTCGCTGAGCCATATCAGCTTTAGGGTGGCCCTCAAAAATTAGGGTGCTTGGTTAGTGCGTGCCGCAGACTGGGCACTTTTGATCTTGACTGAGTTTAATCGTCCGCCATTCCATCGTGAGCGCATCCAGTAGCAGCAGGCGCCCCTCTAGACTTGTCCCGATATTCATTAACAGTTTCATCGCCTCAGCGGCTTGCGCTGTGCCGATCATGCCCACGAGCGGTGCGAAGACGCCATTCTCTGAGCAACGCATTTCTGTATCAGAACCATCATCTGGGAATAAACAATGGTAACAAGGGCTGGCCTCGTGCCTAAAATCAAATACGGTAATTTGGCCTTCAAAACCAATCGCCGCGCCAGACACCAAAGGCTTTTTATGTTGGTGACAAAGTCGATTAAGGGCATAGCGCGTCGCAAAATTATCAGAACAATCGAGCACTACGTCCGCAGCCCGGATCAAGACTGACATGCTTTCCTCGGTGGATTTTTCTTGTACTGTATTGACGACTACCTCTGGGTTGATCGCCTTGATGGTCTGCTGAGCGGAGGCTGCTTTATTCATGCCCACTGACGACGTGGTATGGATGATCTGACGCTGCAGATTAGTTAAATCCACCTCATCAAAGTCACAGATCGTTAGCGTGCCGACACCGCCCGCAGCCATGTATAAAGCGGCTGGCGAGCCTAGTCCGCCAGCGCCCACGATCAGCGCGTGGCTCTTGGTGAGCGCCTCTTGGCCTTCATAAGCGATAGAAGGGAGCAGGATGTGGCGGCTGTAGCGGAGGAGCTGATTGTCGTTCATGTGCTGAATTTTACCAGCAAGCGTTAACCATACTAAGCACTAATCTTTGACGACATAAAAATATCGCTGTAAGCCAGACCGGGTGTGGCTTAGTGCGCAGTTGGGTTCGTTTGGCAAAAAACACTTTTTTAAGAGATTCTAGGTGCAGCGCGTACCTGGGCTTGAATTTCATGGCAGTTCATCCATAATCAAGCTGGTAAAAAAACGCTAGGAGAGCCCATGTCCTCAACCGTAAAAACCAAGGCCAACGGCAAGAACGCCCGCAAGTCCACGGGGCCTAAGAGCGAGAGGGGTCGAGCCACCTCATCCAAGAACGCCCTCACCCACGGCGCGCGGTCGAAGGGGCTCATTGGCGAGTCAGAGAAACAAGAGTACCAGAGCTTTTTAGCCGCCCTCCGGCTGCAGTACCCCTCAGACAACCCGCTGGTACAGATGCAGCTCGACCGGATTGCCAAGGCCAAGGTCTACGTCGACCGGATCCAGAACGTGATCGACGCGACCTACCTGTTCGCCCAGCAGCCAGAGGCCTCTGACGAGCGTCTCATTGAGCTACTCGATATGGAGCCGGGCCAAAAAACTATGGCGAATAAAATTAGTCGCGGTGAGGTCTCATTAAATCACTTCGTTAATACCGCAAGGCTAAAGATCGCGAGTGAGGTCTCCAACTTCGACACCAGGGAGTTCACCAAGCACAGCGACTTCCTTGAGCACACCCCCCAGCTCTGCGCCTACATCTTCGAGGAGGCAATGAAGGTCGACAGGGATATCGATGCCTACATCGCTTACGACGCCAAGAACGTGCTCGAGGGCAGCCAATTAATCGATAGCATCCTCAAGATGTACGAGAAAGTACGTCAGTCAGATATCAAACAGCGACGTGAGCAGGCACCGCCAAACCCGAAGACACTAGAGGAGGCGATATTAGAGACCCGGATAAAGAGCCTGCAGGATTTCGCACAACTAATCAGAGGCGAGTTTGAGCGGGTCGCCAGGACACACTACAAGGTGACCGCCTTTAACGAGATGCGCAAGGTCGACATCGTGCCGATCGCCCTGGACCTCGACACGCTCGACCGTCTTCAGAGGTACCAGACGAGCGCGCAGAAGCAACTCTCCACGTTTGTCGGTGAACTGCTCATCCTGCTCAAATAATCGCTTATAATCCTATTAGAACAATATGGATGATCACCGACCTTGAGCACCACCGCAGAACGCGTTAAACACATGATGGAAACACTCAATATAAATAACCAAACTGAGTTTGGGAATTTATGTGGCGCATCTCGCAGCGTAGTGAATCAATGGTTAGCTGGCTCAATAAAGAACGTTGATGCTAGGTACGCATTCAAACTTGAAGACACAACACCTTTTGCTGCGCGCTGGATTATTCTTGGCGAAGGCAATCCCAAGAAATAATTAAATAAATTGATACCCTCTAAAAGCCACGCCAGTCGTGGCTTTTTTTGCTTCCCCAATAGAAAAATCTGAATTACTCCAAATAAAAATGTTAAGTTTACTTGACATATATGTTAAGAATACTTAACATTGGCTCGTCAATTAACTTCCATGAACAGGAGAACGAGATGGCTAAGAATCGTGCAAGGAATTACGAGTGGGCAACGGTGGAGTATGAACAGGGTTCGTATGATGTGTGTGTCTGCATGGTGTTTGAACAAGTCGATGAGATCAGACCAGTGGATAGTGAGATCAACATCATTGAGCTGATGGATATGAAGAGTATTGAGTGGATGTATGAGAAAGCGATGGCGAAAGAAGAAAAAGATAATATAGTGGTGGGGCTGGATATAGGAACCACCAAGATCTGCTGTATCATCGGCG
>CAIULB010000011.1 GCA_903899965.1 uncultured Methylophilaceae bacterium
AATCGCTACCGCTTGGTTGTAGCTTGTGTGTACGCGCCCAGTTTGCGCATTAATCATTTTTGGCAGCTTGTCTGTATAGGTCGACTTTAGTTTTGCCAATCCACGATACTCTAGTAGTACCTTCGGTAACGGGTAATCAAGCGCTAACTCTTGAAGTACGTCCTCATCGGTTGAAGGGGCGCCAGAAGGTGTTTTTTTGGTAGGCTTAATGCCAAGCTTCCCGAACAAAATCTCTTGTAGTTGTTTTGGTGAGGCTAAATTAAAAGGCTGGCCTGCAAGCTCGAAGGCTTGTTTTTCTAAGTCCATTAACTTCATGCCGATTTCATTGCTTTGGCGGTTGAGCATGCCTTGGTCAATCAGCACACCATTGCGCTCAATCGTAAAAAGTACTTCGCGTGATGGCATTTCAACGTGGCTATAAATGAAGTCTAACTTGTCATCAGCTTGAATGACTGGGTACATGGCTTGGTGCAGTTGCAGGGTTATGTCGGCATCTTCCGCTGCGTAATCTGTAGCCACCTCAACAGTGACTTGATTAAATCCAACTTGCTTCACTCCCTTGCCAGCGACTTCATCAAAGCTAATGGTTTTGATACCCAAATGGCGCATCGCTAGGTCATCCATATTGTGCGTTTTATGTGATTCAAACACATATGACTGCAGCAAAGTGTCATGTGCAATGCCACGTAGGGCAATGCCATGATTGGCTAATATATGTTGGTCATATTTTAGATTCTGCCCAACTTTCTTGATGGCTGAATTTTCTAGAATGGGCCTAAATTTGGCTAATGTTGCTGAAAAATTAAGCTGTTCTGGCGCGTCAAAATAATCGTGCGTCAACGGCAAATAAGCCCCTGAGCCAGCCTCAATGCTAAATGACATACCGACGATTTTTGCAGTCATCGGGTCAAGTGACGTTGTTTCGGTATCAAAGCAAACTAGTTTAGCTTGGTTGATTTTTTCGAGCCAAACATCTAAATCAGCTTCACTCAGAATGGTTGCATAATTGCGGGTGGTGATTGGGTTGTATTCAACAGTCGTTTCTGTTGGGGGCGTATTAATAGTTTCACTGGTGGGAGCAAATAAATCGCCGCTACTTGTTGGCATGCTCAGCGGCGTTACGCTAATAGGTTCGCCGCCCATGGTGTCTAGCTCACGGCGCCAAGATTTAAAATCAAAGTGTTCAAACAATTCAGCAAGCTTATTTTTATCCATCGCCCGCGGAGCAAGGTCGCTTAAGGATTCTTGAATGCCAACATCGCAGCGGATGGTAATGAGCTCACGTGCCGTTGGTAGCCATGGGAGTGCCTTGCGTAAATTCTCGCCAACTACGCCCGTAATGTTTTCTGCATTAGCGACAATATTTTCTAGCGTGCCGTATTGCGTGAGCCATTTAACAGCAGTTTTAGGCCCCACTTTTTCAACGCCGGGCACGTTGTCCGAAGTGTCGCCGATTAAAATAAGGTAGTCCACGATGCGTTCTGGAGGCAGACCAAACTTATTTCTGACCCCTGCAATATCGAGCACCTCATTGCTCATGGTGTTCACGATGGTGACGTGTTCATTTACTAATTGGGCGATATCTTTATCGCCAGTTGAAATAATTACACGAACGCCTTCGCGTTCAGCCTGTTTCGCAAGCGCACCAATTACGTCATCCGCCTCAACGCCTTCTTCCATAATCAGTGGCCAGCCCATGGCCTTAATCGCTTCATGAAGCGGCGCAACTTGAGCGCGCAAATCATCTGGCATAGAAGCGCGATTGGCTTTGTACTCTGGATAAATATCGTCGCGAAAGGTTTTGCCTTTTGCATCAAAAATACACGCGCTATAATCAGCAGGGTATTCTTTGTGCAAGCGTCTTAACATATTGAGTACGCCCTGAATCGCGCCCGTCGGCTCGTTTTGCCGATTGCGTAAATCTGGCATGGCGTGAAATGCACGATAAAGGTAGGATGAACCATCCACTAACAACAATGTTTTCATATTTGGGTCTACATTATGTCTGTTGCAAAAAAAGTACCAAAAATCGCTGATCCTGATTTTCAGGGAAATAATCAAACGGCCCATGAATCATGGCACGCATTCGAGATTATGGCAGAATTCGTCGACGCAACGGAAAGCCTAAAAGAAATCACTCCGGCAGTTTCTATTTTTGGTAGTGCGCGCACTAACCCAGAACATCCTTATTACAAGCTTGCCGAGGAAATTGCACGTTTAGTTTCCGATGCTGGTTTTAGCGTGATTTCAGGCGGCGGTCCTGGCATTATGGAAGCGGCCAACAAAGGTGCTTTCCCTGGTCTTTCGCCCAGTGTCGGACTCAATATTAAATTGCCACATGAGCAAACAACCAATCCTTATCAAGAAATCAGTCTGGATTTTAAGCATTTCTTTATGCGTAAAGTTATGTTTGTAAAATATGCATCGGCTTATGTAGTGATGCCGGGAGGTTTCGGTACGCTGGATGAACTGTTGGAAGCAATGACGTTGGTGCAAACAGGAAAATCGCTTCGTATTCCAATTATTCTGGTGGGCTCAAAATTTTGGGGTGGATTGGTGGATTGGTTCCGTCAGACTTTAATTGCAGAAGGGATGATTGATGCTGAGGATATGGGACTTATTCAATTAATTGATGATCCATGTGATGTTGTCGCAGCAATATTTAAGCATTATGAAACTCGCGGTTTTGAGCTTTCTGCCGCAGAACGTAAGACCCAGCTTTACTTGTAGTCTTAAAACGCTTTACCGACAAGCATGGGTTTTTGATAGAATGAAATTCTCTGAGTTTTTAATCATTAAACGCGGGATTAATATGCGTCTTCATCGTTTGTTTTTGCTTGTCTTGTTGGCTTTGCCAGTCGCTAGCCTCACGGCTCAAGCCGCGGATAAAAAGCCAGTTCCTGCTGATGTAGAGCCTTTGCCTGAAGCGTTGCCGCCACCGGGTGTGATTGAGGCTAATCCAAATGATGAGCCAGAAATCACGATTGTCAAAAAAGGTGAAACGACGGTTGAAGAGTACCGCGTGCATGGTGAGCTATATATGCAAAAAGTGACGCCAGCGAATGGCAAGCCTTATTATTTGATGAAGCAAGATCAAGAGGGCGGTTGGTCAAAGTATGATGGCCCTGCAGCACCTTTGGTGATTCCTAAATGGGTGATTTTTAGATTCTAATTTTTGCTACAAGATGCGTTTTATACCAATCAAACGCATCTGATTAACTCGAAGCTGTTATGTCCGTATTTACCACCGTCTCTGTTGATGAATTAACCCCTTGGCTCAGTGCATACCCATTAGGTGAATTGCTTGAGCTAAAAGGGATTGCATCTGGCATTTCTAATACCAATTATTTTGTGACCACGACAACAGGTCGTTATGTGCTGACTTTGTTTGAAGAGCATTCTGCTGACGAATTACCTTATTTTTTGAACTTGATGAAGCATTTGGCTGAGCGTGGCGTGCCATGCCCGCACCCTGTGATGCGTTCAGATGGTGTGTTATTAGACGAATTGAATGGCAAACCAGCGGCCTTGGTGACTTGCTTGCGTGGTCGTGACATTAACGAGCCTTCAGTTACACAATGCGCTGAGCTTGGCCGAGTGCTAGCGAATATGCATGTGGCTGGTGCTAGCTTTATTGGTAGCAATCACGATTCTCGCGATGTGGTATGGCGTGAAGCAACCGCTAACAAAGTGTTCGATTTGTTGAGCGCGGATGATCAAGTTATGTTGACGCAGATCTTGCAACGCCAAGCTGATTTGGATATTCAATCATTGCCACAAGGTGTGATTCACGCTGATTTGTTCCGGGATAATGTCTTATTTGATGGTGATGAAATTGGCGGCGTCATTGATTTTTACTATGCATGTCGTGGCGCGTATTTATACGACGTGGCGATTGCGGTGAATGATTGGTGCGTGAATGCGGATGGGTCATTGGATGAGAAGCGCGTTGGTGCTTTGCTAAAGGCTTATCATGCGGCAAGGCCTTTCACACAAGCAGAGCAATCTGTATGGCCATGCATGTTGCCTATTGCTGCATTGCGCTTTTGGTTATCTCGCTTAAAGGATAAGCATTTTCCACAAGCTGGGGAGTTAACGCATGCGAAAGACCCGCAACACTTCCAGAAAATATTACAATGGGGTATCGCGCATCAAGCTGAGATCTCAGCAATGTGGGTTTAATGGATTCAAATTGGACAAATTATGACGTTTAGATCAAAAGTGAAATTGGGTTTTAGTTGGGTAACCGATAGTTTGGAGTTGTTTAAACAACATCCAACTAAGTGGATGGCGCTGTCCTCTTTGTACCTCGTCTTTTTCCAGTTCCTGCCAATTTTATTGCTGGGGATTATCGAGCAAATTAATCAAGCGCACGGCTCAATTATTATTTTATTTTTTGTTGGACTGTTGGGATTGGCGCTCACATTTAGCTGGCCAATTTTCACTTCGCTGGTGATTGGCGTATGCCGTGAGACCCATGCTGAAAGAGCAACGCCAGTTATTGAAGTGTTCCACAGAGTTAAGCCACACGTTAAGCAGTTGGTGTTTTTAGGCGTTGCTTTCTTTATATATCGTTTGATTATGATTGGACTAACTGAGAGTGATATTCAAGCGCTTGATATCCAGCAAATGGATAAACAAGTCATGCCAATTGGTTTTTGGTGGTTAATGCTTAAGTTGTTGGTGTTGCAGGTGCCTCTGTTGTTAGCAACCTGGTATTCACCATTATTGATTTCATATCATCAATATTCAGTATTTAAGTCTATCGGACATAGTGTTTGGGCAGCTTTGCATAACATCACCGCTTTAATTACCGCTTGGGTCACGTTGACTTTGGGTGTTGTTGGCGTCATGTTAGTGCTTGGTTTAGTAATTGGCCTTATCGCGATATTTGCCAAAGGCCTTGCCGCGTTCTTGGGTATGTTGCTTGTTATGTTTGTCTCGTTAATGGCAACAGCGTTCTTGTTCTCAATCCAATACTTTAGCTTCTTGTCTATGTATTACAAAAAAGGCGAAGATTTCGTTAGCTAAGCTTATGATGCAAAACTAGACCGGAGTTACGCTTTCTCTAGTTTTGCATATTCCATCGCAAGCCATTTAAGTCCTTCACGTCCAAAGTTAATTTGGATGCGCATATCGCTGGCATTGCCTTCGTAGCTCACCACCACACCTTGCCCAAATTTAGCATGAGAAACTGCTTGGCCTATCTTCCAAGGCATGGCAGATTTTTGTTCGCTACTGCGAGCAGCTGATGCGCTTTGGTAGCTGTTGTCATAATTGCTAGACATGCTTGGTTTTGGGGCTTGTTTGCTGTTTAAGCGTTTTAACAAGGCATCAGGAATCTCATCTAAAAAGCGAGAGGCAATACCGTAGCGAATTTGTCCATGGAGCATGCGGCTTTGTGCGTGGCTTAAGTAAAGTCGTTGTCGTGCTCGCGTCACTGCAACATACATCAAACGACGTTCTTCTTCTAAACCGTTGTTTTCGTACAAGCTGTTTTCATGCGGGCATAAGCCTTCTTCTAAGCCGCTGATAAAAACTGCTTTAAACTCTAAGCCTTTGGCGGCATGGACTGTCATGAGTTGCAGGGCATCCGCACCCACGTCCGCTTGGTGTTCGCCTGCTTCAAGGCTAGCGTGTGTTAAGAACTCAGTGAGGCCGTTGCTGTTATCTTCAAGCGCATCGCTATTGTTGTTCATAAAACTAACAGCAGCATTAATCAGCTCGTCCAAGTTGGCGATGCGGTCTTCGCCCTCTTTTTCTAATTTATAGAAGTTTTTAAGACCAGATATCGTGGTGGCAATCTCGGTCATTTCAGTTAGCGTTAAGCCTTTTGCATCATCTTGCATTTGCTTAATTAGTGCCACAAAGCCTTCCAAGCCTTTACCTGGGCGACCATTGCCAACCTTGTTGATTGCAGCCTGCCAAAGGCTGCAATCTTGCGCGCGTGCTGATTCTTGAAGTTGCTCCAAACTTCGCGCACCAATACCGCGGGTTGGGAAATTAATCACACGTAAAAGGGCGATATCATCTTCTGGATTGTTAATCAGGCGTAAATACGCCATTGCGTGTTTGATTTCAGCCCGTTCAAAAAAGCGTAAACCACCATAAACCCGATACGGAATATTGTGTGAAAACAAAGCATGTTCAATAACACGAGATTGCGCGTTGGAGCGGTAGAGCAGGGCAATATCATTGAGCGCCCAGCCATCGTTGTGCAGTATTTTTACTTCATCAACAATAAAACTCGCTTCGTCTATGTCGTTATATGCCTGGTAAACACGCACTGGCTCGCCAGCGCCAGCCGACGTCCATAAATTCTTACCTAAACGGTTTTTATTGTTCGAAATAATCGCATTGGCCGCGTCCAGAATATTGCTGTGGGAGCGGTAGTTTTCTTCAAGTTTAACGATGTTTTGTACTTTGAAATCTACTTCAAAATCGCGCATATTGCCCACGCGAGCCCCGCGGAAAGAGTAAATCGATTGGTCATCGTCACCAACGGCAAAAATACAGTTATTGGGCTCTTCTTTACTCATCCCAGCGAACAGTTTGAGCCACATGTATTGCAGTTTGTTTGTGTCCTGAAACTCATCAACTAATATGTATTTAAAACGTTCTTGGTAATGCTGGCGAATGTTCGTATCTCGGCTTAGTAGCTCATAGCAACGCAATAACAGCTCTGCAAAATCCACTACGCCTTCGCGTTGGCATTGCTTGTCGTACTCTTCAAATATTTCGCGCATGCGCTGTGAGTGTGGGTCGTAAGCGTCCACGCTTTGCGCACGCAGGCCTTCTTCTTTGCAGCTATTGATGTAGCCCATCACCTGTTTAGGTGGAAATTTTTCATCATCTACGTTCATCACCTTCATCAGGCGTTTAATGGCTGAAAGCTGATCGGCAGAATCTAAAATTTGGAAAGTGGCCGGTAATAAAGCTTCACGGTGGTGGGCTCTTAATAAGCGATTGCATAGCCCGTGAAAAGTACCAACCCACATACCGCGCGTATTAATCGGCAACATTGCGGTAAGTCTTGTGAGCATTTCTTTAGCGGCTTTATTGGTAAATGTTACCGCTAATAATCCAGTAGGAGAGACTTGGCCTGTTTGAATCAACCAAGCGATGCGCGTGGTGAGCACCCGTGTTTTGCCACTTCCTGCGCCAGCTAAAATCAGTGCAGATTGATGCGGCAATGTCACCGCTTCTAATTGCTTGTCATTGAGTCCGCTAAGGAGTGAGTCTTGAGATGCGTTTGATATTGTCATAATGAGATTATCGCAGGTCGGCGATGCTTCGAGAACAACTTAAAAGAGATTAAATAGTCTGGAACTTTACTCAAGTATTATCGGTCTGAATTAGCACGATGGTGATGTTGAAGGATCCATGATTTTTAAGTCATTGAACAATCAAGTCACTGTCCCACGCTTTCCTCCCTGAGCGTGGCGCCTTAAGTAGGCATTTTTCCCCGACCGATCCCCTTGGTTGGGGTTTTTTTTTGGCGCAAAAAATCGCTTTAGCGATTATGATTTTGCGTACAAGCCACTTGCTGGATTCGATGAATTTAGATAAATAAAAACCCGCCGAAGCGGGTTTTTATTTAGATGCCTGAGAAAGCAAGGATTACATCATACCGCCCATGCCACCCATGCCGCCCATGTCACCGCCACCCATTGCTGGAGCATCTTCTTTAGGTAGTTCAGCAATCATACAGTCTGTAGTGAGCATTAAGCCAGCCACTGAAGCTGCGTTTTGCAATGCAGAACGCGTTACTTTAGTTGGATCTAGAACGCCCATTTCAACCATGTCGCCGTAAGTTTCGTTAGCAGCGTTGTAGCCGTAGTTGCCTTTCCCAGCTGCCACGTTGTTTACTACGACTGATGGCTCACAGCCAGCGTTTTGAACGATTTGACGTAGTGGCTCTTCAACAGCGCGTAATACAATCTTCACGCCAGCGTCTTGGTCGTGGTTGTCGCCTTTTACTTTAGCGATTGCATCGCGTGCACGAATCAACGCTACGCCACCGCCAGCAACAATACCTTCTTCAACCGCTGCGCGTGTTGCGTGCAATGCATCTTCCACACGTGCTTTTTTCTCTTTCATTTCGATTTCAGTTGTCGCGCCAACTTTAATCACAGCAACGCCGCCTGCTAGTTTTGCAACACGTTCTTGCAATTTTTCACGGTCGTAGTCGCTAGTTGCATCTTCAGCTTGTTTCTTCACTTGGTCGATACGTGCTTTGATGTTGTCTTCATTGCCGGCACCATCAATGATGATGGTGTTTTCTTTACCCACTTCGATACGTTTAGCTTGGCCTAGATCTTCTAACTTGATGTTTTCAAGTTTCAAACCTAATTCTTCAGCAATCACAGTACCACCAGTCAAGATAGCGATGTCTTCCAACATTGCTTTACGACGGTCACCGAAACCAGGGGCTTTAACGGCACAAGTTTTTAAAATGCCACGGATGTTATTCACTACCAATGTTGCCAATGCTTCGCCGTCGATATCTTCAGCGATAATCAACAATGGACGACCTGCTTTAGCTACTTGCTCAAGTGCTGGAAGCAAATCACGGATGTTAGAGATTTTTTTGTCGTATAAAAGCACGAATGGATTGTCCATTAATGCGATTTGACGTTCTTGGTTATTGATAAAGTATGGCGATAAGTAACCACGGTCGAATTGCATGCCTTCTACAACATCTAGTTCATTTTGTAAGCCTGAACCATCTTCAACAGTAATCACGCCTTCTTTGCCCACTTTGTCCATTGCGTCAGCAATAATTTGGCCAACTGATGAGTCTGAGTTAGCTGAAATAGAGCCAACTTGCGCGATTTGTGCGCTTGTTGTACATGCAACAGATTGTTTTTGAAGGTCAGCAACTGCAGCTTCAACAGCCTTGTCGATGCCGCGTTTCAAATCCATTGGGTTCATGCCAGCAGCAACAGATTTCATGCCTTCGCGGATGATTGCTTGTGCTAAAACTGTTGCAGTTGTTGTGCCGTCACCAGCGATGTCGTTTGTTTTGCTTGCAACTTCTTTAACTAATTGCGCGCCCATGTTTTCGAATTTGTCTTTTAATTCGATTTCTTTAGCAACTGAAACACCATCCTTAGTGATGGTTGGAGAGCCATATGAACGCTCTAAAACTACGTTGCGGCCTTTAGGGCCCAAAGTTACGCGCACTGCGTTAGCTAGAATATTTACACCGTTAACCATTTTTTGGCGAACGTCATCACCAAATCTTACGTCTTTAGCAGCCATCTTAAATCTCCTAAATTACTTACTTTAATTACTAAAAATTCTTTAATACAAAAGGCTAAAGCGATTAAGCCTCGATTACGCCCATTAGGTCTGACTCAGTCATCACCAAAAATTCGTTGCCATCAATCTTGACGGTTTGGCCAGCGTATTTGCCGAACAACACTTTGTCGCCAACTTTAACGTCAAGGGTAATCACTTTGCCGTTGTCATCTTTTTTGCCTGGACCTACAGCAATTACTTCGCCTTGATCTGGTTTTTCAGTTGCTGTGTCTGGAATCACAATGCCAGATGCAGTTGTACGAACTTCTTCTAAACGCTTAACAATCACGCGATCGTGTAAAGGACGAATTTTCATAAACGAACTCCTTAATAATTGAATAAATAACGAATAACAAAAATCTTGGGGTGCATTTTAGCACTCCTGTCCATCGACTGCTAATACTTTGGGGCAGTGAGTTGGAATTCAAGAGGGAGGATGAAATTTTTTTTGATAAAAATGGTGGAAATAAAATCTATGAGTAAATTCAACGCAATTCCTGCGCAATCAGCGATAATAAGCACATCAGAGGTTAGATGTTTTAAGGAAATATAGTGACTGAAATAGTGGGGCAGGCAAGCGAACAGCCGGCTGTGATAGAACAATTGAATTTGGCGTTTGATCTTGAGCAAGATCGCATGTTGTTTAAAGTGGGCTTGTCTGACAATACCGAACTTGCGATTTGGATTACACGTCGCATCGCTAAGTCCATTTCCGCTTGGTTACAGGGCAGCCAAGCTGCTGTTGATGCGTCAATGCAGGTGCTTGTGATGAACGCGCAAGGCGGCCTAGATGAAGTGGGCGCAAAAATCATGTCAGCTTCTGCCATTACGCCTGAAGCGTTAATAAAAACTTCGACGCAAAATTTAGATTTCAGTGCGCAATATCAGCCTAATCGTAAGTCTCGTTTAGCTGAGCCTATGCTGGCGATTGCTTGCAAGGTGTTGACTGATAACGCTACACAATTTGTGGTTGAATTTAGCGCTAAGGATGGCATTAACGCACAAATTGCTTTTAATGCAGAACTTAAGATTGCATTCGGTAATATGCTACAACTCGCCAGCAAGGAAGCTGTTTGGGATATTGGTGTGCAAGCTAGTCATTTTATCCCGCCAGCAGTGACTTCATCCCAGGTTTTACATTAGTGAAAAATAAAGACTTACTCAGCCGCAGCCTGAAGTCTGTGTGGCATCCGTGTACACAGATGAAAGCACACGAAACATTGCCGCTATTGCCAATAGCGAGCGGCGATGGTGTTTGGCTGAAAGACTTTGAGGGTAAGCGTTATTTGGATGGGGTAAGCTCTTGGTGGGTGAATTTGTTTGGGCATAACGAGCCAAGAATCAAAGCCGCAATCACAGAGCAGTTGAATACATTAGAGCACGTCATGCTTGCAGGTTTCACGCATGAACCGGTAGTGCAATTGTCAGAAAAACTAGGTGCGTTAACGGGATTGGGGCATTGTTTCTACGCTTCTGATGGTGCTTCTGCGACTGAAGTCGCTCTTAAGATGAGCTTTCATTATTGGCGTAATATTGGTCAGCCACAAAAAAATCAATTTTTAAGTCTGCAAAATAGTTACCACGGTGAAACCATCGGTGCTTTGTCGGTGACTGATGTCGCGATTTTCAAAGATACCTATGCGCCATTGTTACGCCAAAGTGCGCAAATGCCATCGCCAGATGCACGTCTTGCTGAAAAGGGTGAAAGTGCAGAAGCTTATCCTTTGCGCTGTGCTGATTTTTTAGAGGCTTATTTAAAAGAACATCACGCGGACATTGCAGCTTTTATTATCGAGCCACTCATTCAATGTGCCGCTGGTATGGGGATGTATCACCCCGTTTATTTAAAACGTGCGCGAGAAATCTGCACGCAATATCAAGTCCATTTAATTGCTGATGAAATTGCCGTGGGCTTTGGTCGCACAGGAACGATGTTTGCCTGCGAACAGGCGAATATCAAGCCAGATTTTATTTGTCTTTCAAAAGGCATTACCGGCGGCTATTTGCCATTGTCAGTGACACTAACAAGCGATGAGATTTACCAAGCTTTTTACGACGATAACGTTGCGCGTGGCTTTTTACATTCACACAGTTATACCGGCAATGCTTTGGCTTGTAGCGCAGCCTTGGCGACCTTAGCGATTTTTGAGCAAGATGATGTACTGGCTAAAAACCAAACGAAAACGGCTTACACCAATAATCAAATCAGCGCATGGAATGATTTGCCAATCGCGAATGTTCGCAATCAAGGCATGGTGTGGGCGTTCGATGTGCAAACAACAAATCAGCAATTCCAACAGCGTTTTTATCAGCAGGCATTGGCGGAAGGTTTGTTACTTCGCCCAATTGGTAACACGGTGTATTGGATGCCGCCTTATGTCATCAGCCAAGACGAAATCGATTTTATGCTGAATACGACCAAACAAGTGGTGCTTGCATGCGCTTAATTATTGCCGTCTTATTGGCGATTTTTTGTGGGCTAAGTTTTGCGCAAAATGCACAACTGCCTGTGACTGTTTTTGAAGCGCTTCAAGCTGAAAATGTGCCATTAGATAATGTCAGTATTTATGTGCGGCGTGTAGATGCCCCGCAAGCAGTATTGACCTATCAGGCGGATGTGCCGCGTAATCCAGCATCGGTGATGAAGCTTGTTACTAGCTATGCTGCGCTTGATTTGCTTGGCCCATCCTATCGCTGGAAAACACAGTTTTATGGATTAAATCTGCCTCAACAAGGCAAGCTTCAAGGCGGGCTTTGGGTGAAAGGCTCTGGCGACCCAGCCTTAAATACAGCGCACTTAGCTGAGGTGGCAGGCGAGCTTCAACAAAAATTCAATCTGAATGAAATCTGCTGTGAAATCCTTTTGGATAATAGCGCTTATGCGACGCAAAATTTTGATGCGGCAGCATTTGATGGTAAACCTTATCGCGCCTACAACGCACCTGCTGAAGCGCTAATGGTGAATCAGCAAGCCATTCGTTTACAGCTCATTCCAAGCAATGAGAAAGTGACTGTAGTGGCTTATCCAAATTGGCCGTCACTCATTAAGCGCATAGACATCAAACCGATTGTGGGAGATTGCGGGGATTGGAAAAATAGTCTGCAAATTAAGCGTGAAGGCCTAGTGCTGACCGTACGTGGTGAATACCCTGTGAGCTGCGGGGATAAATATTTGGATGTGAATTGGCAGGGTGCCGAATATGTTGGCAGTCTAATTTATAGCGCTTGGGAGCAAGCGGGCAGTCGCTGGACGCAGTCTGATAAAACGCAAATCCGTTTGGTTAATGTGCCAGAAAACGCTGTTTTACTCACCGAACACACTTCACTGACCTTGGCTGAAATGCTTAGAGAAATGAATAAGACGAGTAATAACGTAATGGCGCGTGCTTTGTATTTAAGCTTGAGCCGTGCGAATGATTTAAGCCAAGTGGCTTCAACTGCTAAAAGTGAGCAAGTCTTGAAAACTTGGTTACAAGGTAAAGGGTTTAATTTTTCTGAGCTGGTGTTAGAAAATGGCGCTGGACTTTCACGACAAGAGCGGATTAGTGCTTCGCATTTAGGTGCATTGTTAGGTGATGCTTTCCGCAGCCCTTTCATGGCTGAACTTAGTGCTTCCTTGCCTATCTATGGGGTTGATGGCTCATTAAGCAAACGTAAAGACACTGACCTATATGGTCGGGCGCACCTTAAAACTGGCTCACTCGAAAATGTACGTAGTATTGCAGGCTATTTGTTGGATGCCAAAGGCCGTTATTGGTCAGTGGTATTTATAGCAAATGGGGTAAAAGCAGGGGCGACTAAGCCAGCACAAGATGCTTTGTTAAATTGGGTATACCTTCAAGATTAAGACCCCGCAAGAATAAGCCTTGTTTGATTGAGTAGAGCATCACAAGTCGGGTATGATATTTAAGATTTTTATTTTGGAGCACCGCATGAAAAAAAGTATGTTAATGGCAAGCGCTTTGATGATTGCCATGCTCGCTATGACTGGTTGTAAAGCCGATTCAAAAACATCCACTAAGGAAACTGCAATGACTCAAAACGTAACGGAACTCATCAAAAAAGATACAGTGCTTGGCGAAGGGCGTGAAGCTGAAGCTGGTTTTAATGTAACTGTGCATTACACAGGCTGGTTATACGACCCAAGCAAGGCAGATGGAAAAGGCACTAAGTTTGATAGCTCGCTCGACCGTCATGAGCCTTTCGTATTCTTTTTAGGCGGTGGCCAAGTGATTCAGGGTTGGGATGAAGGTTTTGCAGGCATGAAAGTGGGTGGCAAACGTACTTTAATTATCCCTCCACACATGGGGTATGGTGTTCATGGCGCAGGTGGTGTGATCCCATCTAATGCTACTTTGATTTTTGATGTTGAATTGCTTGGCATCAAATAAAAACTAAGTAACTTATTCAATTTTGGCAAAGGCAGCGCAATGAAAGTAAGAGTGAAGTGGGTCGAAGATGTTTGCTTTATGGGAGAGACCGAAAGCAGTCATGCTGTGATTATGGATGGCTCGCCAGAGATTGGGGGCCGTAATCTCGGCATGCGCCCAATGGAAATGTTGCTCGTCGGGATGGGTGGTTGCTCTTCTATCGACGTGGTGACGATTCTTAAAAAATCACGTCAAGCGATTACTAATTGCGTTGCTGAAATTACTGCTGAGCGTGCTGATGAAATTCCAAAAGTGTTTACTAAAATTCACGCACACTTTGTAGTGACAGGAAAAAATCTTAATCCTGTGCAAGTGGAACGTGCAGTGAGTTTATCAGCTGAAAAATATTGTTCAGCCTCTATTATGCTACGCAAAGCTGCGGAAATGACTCACAGCTTTGAGATTCAAGAGGCTGAATAGGTTTTAGTTTGTAGCTTCGAGGATTGAAACAGTCAGTGTTTCGCCTGTTTCAATCACTTCAAATAGTCTGTCGATATTTGGGTGCTTACCTGGATTTTCTTCGGCATCTAGCGTGTGTTCTGCGTAAATCTTCAAACCATCTTTTGCCGCATCTTTATTGATGCTGCCCCATTTTTTAAATAAATGGTGATACACCTTTACCGAGCCTTGGCTGCCCGGTTTGTTTTCAATTACACCGGCACTTGACCCATCAGCTTTAGCCAATTCAACTTTTTGAATGTGTTCGCTGTTTTCTAACGTGGCTAAAATTTCGCTAAATTTCTTCATGAGTCTTTATTTGCGCTTTCTTTTGTTGTGAGTGATTTATAAATGGTAGGTGGTTGAAGTCATGACTTTAGACATTCCTTGCATGGCCGCTTTGACTGGGTTTGGTAATTCTGCGCCGCCTAAACGAATGGCAGTCGCAGCATGTTCTGCTTCGTCTGTTTTCATTTGTTCTAAGATGGAACGGCTTTTATCGTCCGCCGCTGGTAACTCGTCTAAATGGCGATTAAGGTGCGCGCCCACTTGACGTTCAGTTTCTGCTAAAAAGCCTAAATTCCATTTGTCACCCAATGCGCCAGCAATCGCGCCTAGTGTGAATGAGCCTGCATACCAAATTGGATTGAATAAGCTGGTGCGACCACCAAGCTCGTGAATGCGTTTTTCGCACCAAGCCAAATGCTCAGTTTCTTCTTTGGATGCTTGCTCTAAAGCAAGCACGGTTTGGGGGTTTTTAGCAGTAAGTGCTTGGCCGTTGTAGAGTGCTTGGGCGCATACTTCACCGCAATGGTTAATGCGCATTAAGGCAGCTGCATGGCGTTTTTCGTCTGCGCTTAGTTCGGTAGTTTGTTGAATGTTTTGGTCTGGGTGCGGGCGAAGGCTATGGGCGTTAGCCGCTAGGGTTTTTAAGCCTTTGTCGAATTCGATAATGAGTCGATCTAACATATATTTACACCAGTATTTTATTAGTTACAGCGTCTTGATACAGCTATTAATGAGGATAAGTTAGCCTTACCCTCATTAATATTAATTACTTCTTGCTTGGCGCCAAGATGTCGATGCCTTTAAGCAAGTTAACTGCTTGCATAAATTGGTAGTCGGTTTTCGTACCAGCCTCCATCGGTGTTTTGTCGGCTGATTGTTTGTCGTCTTTTTTCACTGTTGGCGGTTTTGGCGTTTCTTTCGCTGGAGCTTCCGCTTCTTTAGGATTTGACAAGTGATTGCTTAAGTCAGCCTCACGCAAGTTCATACCTTGCTCAGCCGTGTTCACTGTTGCATCTTCTACCACGATATCAGGCACGATACCTTTGGCTTGGATGGAGCGACCGTTTGGCGTGAAGTAACGCGCTGTGGTGAGCTTAATCGCTGTGCCGTTGTTCATCGGTAAGATAGTTTGCACAGAACCTTTACCAAAGCTTTGTGTGCCCATAATCACTGCACGTTTGTGGTCCTGCAATGCGCCAGAAACAATTTCAGAAGCAGATGCAGAGCCGCCGTTAATCAATACCACCATAGGCACTGTTTTGATATCAGCAGGCAAGTCTTTTAAGAAGTCACCAGCTTCACCACCGCGGGCATAGTTTGATGCGTTTGCAGTTAAGCGCATTTTTGCGTCTTCTGTGCGGCCTTCTGTGTAAACTACAAGTGCGTCTTTAGGTACAAATGCAGCAGTAATCCCTACAGCTGCAGTAATCAAGCCGCCTGGGTTGTTACGCAAGTCTAATACCAAGCCTTTTAAAGGACCTTTGTTTTGGTCGCGTAATGCTTTGATAGCTTTCGCTAAATCTTCAGCTGAATGTTCTTGGAATTGCGTCACACGAAGGTAAGCATAACCAGGCTCAGGCAATTTGTATTTCACGCTTTGTGTTTTGATAATCGCGCGAACCAATGTGATGTAAAGCGGTTTGTTTTCACCTTTACGCAAAATAGTCAGTTTGATTGAGGTATTTGGTTTTCCGCGCATGAGTTTCACTGCATCATTGAGCGTCATGCCTTTCACCAACTTCTCATCCAATTGCATGATCAAGTCGCCTGACTTCACGCCAGCTTTAAATGCAGGAGAGTCTTCAATAGGAGAAATGACTTTGACCAAGCCATCTTCCATGCCTACTTCAATCCCTAGCCCGCCAAACTCACCTTGTGTACCAGCTTGTAGATCTTTAAAGCCTTCCACATCTAAGAATGAAGAGTGCGGATCCAACCCAGTCAACATGCCGTTGATGGCTTCGTTAATGAGTTTTTTGTCTTCCACTGTCTCAACATAATCACTTTTGATTTTACCGTAGACTTCAGCAAAGGTGCGTAATTCATCGAGCGGTAATTGTGGCTTGGCCTCTTTTTCCGCAACCGCTGGATAGTTGAGGCTGAGTGTCACGCCCAATACTGCACCGATGACAACTAAGCTGATTTTTTCAAATTTTGTACGCATGAAATAAAAATTCCTTCACTGACTTTTTAAATTGCTCATTCCCTCAAGGGGAAATTAAAAATGATGGTTGAGATAATATCGTGTTGCGCTATTTAAACCAATTGAAATAACATGTCTTCAGTTACTTTCTAGTCCATAAAGGCCACATGAGCGCAAACATTAACAAGCTTGAAATCGAATATTGCACCCAATGTCATTGGTTATTGCGTGCCACTTGGATGGCACAAGAACTTTTAACTACCTTCAACACAGACATCACAAGCCTGGCGCTAGTTCCTGGTACTGGTGGTATTTTTGAAGTACGCTTAAATGGCGCTGTGATTTTTTCTCGTAAAGAAGTAGGGCGTTTCCCCGAGTCTAAAGAGCTTAAACAATTAATAAGAGATGTGATTGACCCAGAAAGACCGCTAGGCCACAGCGACCGTAAAGCAGAATAAATTATTTGGCTTGTGATTTGTTTGGCAGGTTTGCAGCGTCAGCATTTGCAAGTTCTTTTGCATCAACACGGCGCGCACCGGTGTAGCGTTTTGACCAATAGCTATCATTCATATCTGCCACGCTAATGCTACTGCCTGCACTTGGGGCGTGGATAAAGCGATTATTGCCTACATAAATCCCCACGTGCGAATACACAGATTTCATTGTGTTAAAAAACACCAAGTCTCCTGGCTGTAAATCATTTGTATTTACTTTTTGACCGACCTGACTCATGGCGTTAGCACCGTGTGGCAGGGTTAGATTGGCTGCCTCCTGGAACACATAGCGTACAAAACCGCTGCAATCAAAACCTGAGTTAGGGTTGATGCCACCGTATTTGTATTTCACGCCAGTTTGGCTAAGGGCATGCAGAATAATTTCTTGTGCTGTACTTGTCCAAGAATTGTTAGATTCCGTTTCTGGTGTAGCTTTTGCAGCTTCATCGCTGGTTTGCGATAAGAAAGGAAAATCAAACGCCAAAGCGATTTTAGACGCCCCAAGGAGTAGACTGAATATTGCGACTAATGAGATTTTTCTCAAATTCATCATAATCGTATTATAGGGCTTTTGGGTATATTTTCCTATAAACCCCTCTTTTTTTATCGTAAGCTTTTGGATTAAGAGGCGTATCTCATAGATGAAGCCTAAGCCGATAAATGCTATAGTTCGGGCATTGTTTCTAGGCCTTATTCCATGAAAACTTCTCGCCGCCATCTCGAATTGCTTGCGCCAGCTAAAAATGCTGATTTTGGCATTGAAGCCATTAATCATGGCGCGGATGCAGTTTATATTGGCGGACCAGCTTATGGCGCTCGTGCAAAAGCGCCGAATACCGTTGACGATATTGCAAGACTGGTTGAACACGCACATCGATTTAATGCTGAAGTGTTTGTGACGCTCAACACCATTTTTCATGACAACGAATTAGAGGGTGCTCACGAGATTGTTTGTCAGCTTTACGATGCAGGCGTTGACGCATTGATAGTCCAAGACATGGGCTTAATGGAAATGGATTTGCCACCTATTCAGCTTCATGCGAGTACACAAACCGATATTCGCACCGTTGAAAAAGCTAAGTTTTTAGATCAAGTTGGCTTTTCGCAAATCGTTTTGGCGCGGGAGTTGGACTTAAAAACCATTCAACAAATCGCCGATGGGACGACCTGCAATTTAGAATTCTTCGTCCACGGCGCTTTGTGTGTTGCATTTAGCGGACAATGTTTTATTAGCCATGCCCACACAGGTCGTAGCGCCAATCGTGGCGAGTGTTCTCAAGAGTGCCGTTTACCTTATCGTTTGGAAGATTCTCAAGGTCGTGTAATAGGCAACGACAAGCATTACTTATCAATGAAAGATAATGACCAAAGCGCAAACCTTCGTGCTTTAATTGGTGCAGGAATCAGCTCTTTCAAGATTGAAGGTCGATACAAAGATTTGCCTTATGTGAAAAACGCTACCGCGCACTATCGTCAGCTATTGGATGGGATTTTGCTCGATATGCCGGAGTACGCAAAAACCTCTTCTGGCATCACCAATTTTAGCTTTGCGCCTCAACCTGAAAAAACCTTTAACCGTAGCGCGACGGATTACTTTGTGAATGGTCGCCAAGCCGACATTGGCGCATTCGATACTCCTAAATTCTCTGGTGAAGAAGTAGGTAAAGTCGCTAAAGTGGCTAAAGACTCTTTTGAAGTCGATAGCCACATTGAGCTGCATAACGGCGACGGCTTATGCTTTTTTGATGTGCATAAAGAGCTCGTTGGCATGCGAATTAATACCGTTGAAGGTAAGCGCTTAACGCCTAATGAAATGCCTGAAGATATGCGCCGTGGCATGACGCTTTATCGTAATCGCGACCACGCTTTTATGCGCTTGCTAGAAAAAGATTCGGCTGTCCGTAAAATTCCTGTGAATATGCATTTTTATGAAACGCCAGATGGCTTTGCACTAAGCGTGACGGATAGTGATGGGCTGAGTGCAACTGCACTCTGCCAATTAGAAAAGCAAGCTGCACAACAAGCAGAAAAAGCCGAAGCCAGCCTGCGTGAGAATTTAGCAAAATTGGGCAACACAGATTTTGTTGTGAATGCGATTGCTTTAAATTTATCGCAAGCTTGGTTTGTACCATCATCAAGTATTAATGCGCTGAGACGCTATGCCATTGAACAACTGACAGAAGTGCGTATTGCCAGCTATCAGCGTCCTGAAAAACGCATGCCAGCTAATCCACCGGCCATTTATCCTGAAGATACTTTGAGCTATCTAGCCAATGTTTATAACAAAAAAGCGCGTGCTTTTTATGAGAAACACGGCGTCAAAATGATTGCGGCAGCTTATGAGGCAAACCAAGAGTTAGATGAAGTACCGCTGATGATTACCAAGCATTGTTTGCGCTTTAGCCATGGCATGTGCCCCAAAGAAGCGAAGGGGGTTATTGGCGTGCAAGGCACCGTGACTGCTGAGCCGATGACTTTGATTAATGGTAACGACAGGTTTACGCTCAAGTTTGATTGTAAGCCTTGCGAAATGCACGTCATGGGCAAGATTCGCAAGCCTGTGTTGCAAATGCCACCACCTCAGCCGTTGCAGTTTTTCTCAGGTCGTCCTAAATCTTAAGGCGCTGGATTCATCATCCGCAAATGGAGGTCTTCAATTTCCAGCATCACTTCCGGCGAAAGTTGCGTATCCCAAGCCGCAATATTTTCTTTGAGCTGATTCATATTGGTTGCACCAATAATTGTGCTGGTGACAAACCAACGGTGATACACAAACGATAAAGCGAGTTGTGTAGGTGTTAAACCATGCGCACGCGCTAGCTCAGCATAGGCTTTGCTGGCTGGCGTGACATTCGGTTTTTTATAACGCTGTGCATAACCCAAAAACATGGTCACGCGACCAGGCGCCGCAGGATCATCAATATACTTGCCACTTAAATGTCCAAATGCCAAAGGTGAATAAGCGAGCAATCCAACATTCTCGCGGAATAACACTTCGGACATGCCAAATTCCATGCCACGGTTGAGCAAGTTATAGCAGTTTTGTACCGTCGCCACACGCGGTAAGTCATAATCTTTCGCGATGCGTAAGAATTCCATCAATCCCCATGGTTGTTCGTTGGATAGCCCGATGTAACGAACTTTCCCTTCTTTCACTAATTCGGCCAAGGTTTCTAATTGGTTTCGAATCGTCACCCACTCTTTGCGTTCGCCATCACCTAGTTTTCCAGAAACGTACTCATTTGCTGGGTCGAATAAATATTGCCCAAACATTGGCACATTACGTTCAGGCCAATGCAATTGGTAAATATCGATGTAATTCGTTTGCATGCGTTTGAGAGAGCCTTCAATCGCTTCACGGATATTAGTGTTGTCTAAGCACGGTGGGCCGCCTCGTATCCAATCCATGCCGCGCCTTGGGCCAGCCACTTTTCCGCCTAAAACAATCTTGTCGCGGGGCTGATTTTTGAGCCAATTGCCAATGATTGTTTCAGTTTTGGTGTACGTGTCCGCTTTAGGTGGCACAGGATACATTTCGGCTGTATCGATAAAGTTAATACCTTGCGACATCGCATAATCGAGTTGGTCAAATGCTTCGGCTTGTGTATTTTGGTCGCCATAGGTCATGGTGCCCAAGCAGATGGCAGAAACGTTTAAATCAGTATTGGCTAACTTCCTATATTCCATATTTTGCCTATTAATTAATCTTTACCAACATTGTACCTGTAAGGCCGCATCATAAAAGCATTACAATAGCGACTTTGCACTTCTCACTCCAAGAGCCAGCTTTGTCCGCGTCAGATTCAAAACTCAATTTTATCTTTTCCGAAAAAGGGCCGCTCGCTGAGGGCATCCCAGGATATCGCACGCGACAACAACAGCTAGAAATGGCTTTGGCGATTGAAACGGCCATTCAAGAAAACAAACAGTTAGTGGCTGAAGCGGGTACCGGTACAGGCAAAACCTTTGCTTATTTAGTTCCAGCCTTACTTTCTGGCGGTAAGGTCATCGTCTCAACAGGCACCAAAACCCTGCAAGATCAATTATTTCATCGCGATTTGCCTGCCGTGCGTGATGCACTCAAAGTGCCTGTCACGGTAGAAATGCTTAAAGGCCGCGCTAATTACGTGTGTCATTTTCATTTAGAACGCTCAGCCAACGAAGGCCGTTTTGTTTCGCGTGAAGATGCCAATTACGTCCATGTGATTCGTAACTTTGTTGAAAACAGTAAAACAGGCGACAAGGCCGAGTTAATTGAAGTGCCAGAGAACGCCACCATTTGGCCGAGTGTGACATCGACCCGTGATAACTGCATGGGGCAAGAGTGTAATTTTTACAAAGATTGCTTTGTGATGGATGCTCGCAAACGAGCGTTAGCTGCTGATGTTGTGGTGGTGAATCATCATCTATTTTTTGCAGATGTGATGTTGCGCGATGAAGGGGTATCGGAATTATTGCCATCAGCCAACACTGTCATTTTTGACGAAGCCCACCAATTGCCTGAAGTGGCTGGGCTATTCTTTGGTGAGGATGTTTCGACCAGTCAGCTTTTAGAGTTGGCACGTGATGCTGAGGCTGAATACATCACTACCGCTAAAGATTGTCCTGCCTTGCAAGAAGCCGCCAATGCTTTAGAAAAATCCGTCCGAGATTTTAGGCTGGTATTTGCTTATGAAGGCTCGCGTATGCCTGTGCAAAAAGCCTTGGCTTTGAAGGGTTTTGATAGCGCTTATAGTGAGATGCAATCAAAGCTTCAAGCCTTGACCAATGTATTGGAAACCCAAGCCCCGCGTGACCCTGCACTCGAAAATTGCTGGCAACGTGGTGCAGTGCTAATGGTGCAATTGCAACGCTGGCTTACCGCTGAAAATGCCAACTTGGTGCGCTGGGTAGAAGTCTTTACGCAAAGCGTTCAGCTTCATGCCACCCCTTTGTCTGTCGCTGAAGGTTTTGGTAAGCAACTGAACGCATCGCCACGTGCTTGGATTTTTACTTCAGCAACGCTCGCGGTAAAAAGTGATTTCAGTCATTACATCGGCCAAATGGGCTTAAGTAATGCCAACACAGGATATTGGGAAAGCCCGTTTGATTACGGCAAGCAAGCCCTATTTTATGTGCCAGAAAATATGCCCGAGCCGAATAGCCCCGGGTATTCAGCAGCGGTTGCGGCAGTGGCGTTGCCTGTCATTCAAGCGAGTGGTGGCCGTGCCTTTGTTTTGTGCACATCCTTAAGAGCCATGCGCGAAATTCACGCTTTATTCAAAGAAGCATTTGAACAAAATGGCATTGAATATTCATTGATGATGCAGGGCGAAAGTTCACGAAGCGAATTGCTAGAGCGTTTTCGTAAACGCGGCAATGCTGTGCTGGTGGGTAGTCAAAGTTTTTGGGAGGGTGTCGATGTGCGGGGGGAAGCCCTGTCTTGCGTGATTATCGATAAACTCCCTTTTGCGCCGCCTGATGATCCTGTGCTGGCTGCGCGTATCGACAAGATGAATGAAGAAGGCAAAAATGCCTTTATGGAATATCAATTGCCTTATGCGGTGATTACGCTCAAGCAGGGTGCAGGGCGATTAATTCGTGATGAAGCTGATAGCGGTGTGCTCATGATTTGCGACCCACGTTTAATTTCTAAGCCTTATGGAAGAAGGATTTGGCAGAGCTTGCCACCTTTTAAACGCACCCGATTTTTGGCAGATGTGCAGGCGTTCTTCGAAAACATTAACATTGACGAAGAGGCTTAAGCAAATCTGATAAGCCGTTGTGGTCGATCTCTTGCATCAGCTGCAACAAACGACCAATCTCCCCGGGGGGAAAGCCCTCGCGCGCAAACCAATTGAGATAGTTGCCCGGTAAGTCCGCAATAATGCGGCCCTTGTGTTTGCCAAAGGGCATTTCTATGCTGACAAGTTTTTTAAGATCTTCGGGGTGCATTGATTTTTTAGCCTGTCAAAGCCAGCCAGCTTTCCAGCTGGTTTCGTCCGATAAATCACGCCAATACAAAGTTTGGTGACGTTTGCTCAGCACAGCTTCTAATGTCACCTCGGTGACAATTTGCGGGTCGGTTTCATCTTGCGTTACGCGCACTACAATGAAATGCATTTCACGATTTTGCGGAGTCGTTGCCGTCCATTTTGAGTGCAGTAATTTTTTTGGGCTAAGCGCCATATTTGCCATTCACTAAAGATGTAGTCAGTTTATCAGTCAGAATATGTTTGAACAGTTTTCTTGTTAAAATCTCCTTCATGAAACAAAGCCCCATTATCATCCCAGAAAGTGAATACGTGCTCACCGCGATGCGCTCACAGGGCGCGGGTGGGCAAAATGTGAACAAGGTTTCTAGTGCGATTCATTTGCGCTTCGATATTCGAGCTTCATCGCTATCATTGCCGCACCAATTACGCCTGATGGCGCTTCGCGATTCACGCATCACTTCAGAAGGCATCATCATTATTAAAGCCCAGCAGCACCGTAGCCAAGAGATGAATAAACAAGATGCGATTGAGCGGCTTCATGCGCTGGTGAATAGTGTGGCAAAAGCGCCTGAAATAAGAAGACCAACAAGGCCAACACTTGGTTCGCAGAAAAGACGATTGGCAAGTAAAAGTCAGCGTGGCGAAATCAAAGCTAATCGAACCCGCTTGGGTTATGGCAAAATAGAGGCTGATTAATTCTTCACTTTGTATGCAAATCTTAGCCATCGACACCTCCACTGAATTTTTGTCATTAGCCTTGTGGCTTAATGGCCATGTGTTGTCGCGTGACATTCATGCAGGACAAACACACTCACAGCAGATTTTGCCCACACTACGCGAGTTGCTTGATGAAGCGAATATCGATTTAAAAGCGCTTGATGGCGTCGCTTTTGGTGCTGGCCCAGGCTCATTTACAGGTTTGCGTATTGCATGCGGCGTTGCACAAGGCTTGGCATTCGGTGCCAACTTACCCGTGGCGGCAGTAAGCACTTTGCAGGCATTGGCTCAGCAAAGCGGGGCAGATAAAGTGATTGCCTGCCTTGATGCACGTATGGGCGAAATCTACCATGCGGCTTATGAGAGGCAAAATAATGCGTGGGTTGAGGTGAGTGCCCCCGCATTGTTTAAGCCTGAAGAAGCACCCAAAGTAACTGGCAATGATTGGGTGGGGGTAGGCACGGGCTGGCTAGTTTACCCCGAGGTATTGCAAACTGTGTATGGCGAGCAATTGCGCGAACTACCCAAGCCTGGCAATAGCTCACATCCAACTGCTACCTCCATTGCCGAGCTCGCTTTACCTACTTTTGAAACGGGCTTGGCAAGGCCTGCGCATGAAGCCGCACCGATTTATATCCGCAACAAAGTCGCGCTTAAAATGAGCGAACGGGTAAACCGCTAAAATGAACGCGCAACTTAAACCCGCCAACGTCAGCTTTCGTGAGATGCAAGTATCGGATTTAGATGCGGTGATGCAAATCGAAACCGTGAATTTCCCATTCCCTTGGACGGCGGGTAATTTCAAAGACTCTATCAACTCAGGGCATATCTGTTTGGTGCTTGAGATTGATGAAGTAATGGTTGGCTACGCTATTTTAATGATGGTGCTCGATGAAGCGCACCTGCTCAATATTAGTGTTTCAGCTGCTTGGAAAGGCAAAGGCTGGGGGCGACATCTGCTTAATCATATGATGCAAATCAGCCGTGAAAAAGGCGGCCTCAATATGTTTTTAGAAGTGCGCCCATCCAATGTTTCTGCCATTACGCTTTATGAAAGCATAGGCTTTAATGAAATGGGCGTTCGCCCTGGCTACTATCCAGCGCACAACGGCCGAGAAAATGCAGTATTAATGGGAGTCGCGCTATGAGTTTGACTCGTGAAGATATGTTGCGTGAATTAGAACTATTGCCTGTTTGGCGCTTAAATGAGCCTCTGGAAGCTAAGCAGGAAGCAGCTCCTAGCGATACACCTGTTGCGCCAAAAATAGAACCAGTTGTTGAAGCAGTTGCTGAAATAAAAGAAGAGCTATCTCAAGCATTAGAAACTCAAGAAGTAAAAGTTCAAGCCCCTGAAATTCAAGCCTCTGCTTTACCCGATATCGCAAATATGGACTGGGCGGAACTCAAACAAACCGTGGTGGGTGCTGGTGACCAGAATGCCGATTGGGTGTTTGTGGGCGATGTTCCTACCGATGGCGATGCAGGC
This sequence comes from uncultured Methylophilaceae bacterium, assembly GCA_903899965.1. GTDB lineage: Bacteria > Pseudomonadota > Gammaproteobacteria > Burkholderiales > Methylophilaceae > Methylopumilus_A. The sequence continues at coordinate 25,275 of CAIULB010000011.1, forward strand.
GTATTACTCGATAAAATGCTCATCGCCATTCAGCTACAGCGCGCTAAAAATGTGTACCTCACACAGCTATCTCAACCAGATTATTTCAAACGCCAAATCGCACTTATTCAGCCAAAACTGATTGTGACTTTTGGTGAAAAAGTCGCCCAAAATTTGCTGGGTTCAAATGAACTGCTAGATACCTTGCGTGGCAGAGTACACAAATATCAAGATGTTTCTCTTGTTGCTAGCTACGCACCATCTCATTTGCTACAGCACACCCAAGACAAAGCCAAGGCTTGGGCGGATTTGTGTTTGGCACGAAGCACTATTGAGCAGCTTAAATAGGCTGACGTTAAGCTGATTTAGCTATAAAATTCCACCCCTTGTCATTTGTTACTTAAAAAGAAGTCTTTATGCGCGCCTCACAGTTTTTTATTGCCACCCAAAAAGAAGCCCCACAAGAAGCGGAGCTGGCTAGCCATCGCTTAATGTTGCGTGCTGGGTTTATCAAGCGTTTAGGTTCTGGCCTTTACACTTGGATGCCGCTTGGTTTGCGTGTGTTGCGCAAGGTGGAAGCAGTGGTCCGCGATGAGATGAATAAAGCAGGTGCGCTTGAGCTTTTGATGCCTGCAGTACAACCGAAAGAGCTTTGGGAAGAAACAGGTCGCTGGGCGGTTTTTGGCCCACAAATGCTCAAGATAGAAGATAGACATGAGCGTGAGTTTTGCTTTGGTCCAACGCATGAAGAGGTGATTACGGATATTGCCCGTCGTGAGATTAAGAGTTACAAGCAATTACCGCTTAATTTTTACCAAGTACAAACCAAGTTTCGTGATGAGATTCGTCCACGTTTTGGGGTGATGCGCGCACGCGAATTTATGATGAAAGATGCGTATTCTTTCCACACGAATTTAGCTTCGCTTGAGAAAACTTATGAGCGTATGTACCAAGCTTATTCAAACGTGTTTACTCGTTTAGGCTTGGAGTTCCGCGCGGTGCGTGCTGATACTGGCGCGATTGGCGGTGACGGTTCGCATGAGTTCCATGTGCTCGCCGATTCTGGTGAAGATGGTTTGGCGTATTGCCCAAATTCAGATTACGCGGCAAACGTGGAATTGGCTGAAGCGCTCGCACCAAGCACACCACGTGCGACAGCTAGCGAAGATATGAAGTTAGTAGAAACGCCAAAACAAACGACCTGCGAAGCAGTTGCAGAATTATTAGGCGTAAGCTTGCAATGCACGGTAAAGTCAATCGCGTTAATGGCAAATGATCAATTCTATTTGCTCTTGCTCCGTGGCGACCACAGCTTAAATGAGATTAAAGTTGGCAAGCTGGATGGCTTGGCTGATTTCCGTTTCGCAACGCCTGAAGAAGTGCGTGCGAACTTGAATGATTGCCCACCTGGCTTTATCGGTCCTGTAAAAGTGGGTGCGAATGTGACAGTGATTGCGGACCGCACAGTGGCTGCGATGAGCGATTTTATTTGCGGTGCAAACCAACCAAAATTGCATTTGTCAGGCGTGAACTTTGGCCGTGATTTGCCAGAACCTAGTTTGGTGGTAGATATTCGTAACGTGATTGATGGTGATGCAAGCCCAGATGGTAAGGGTGTTTTGGCTTTATGCCGCGGTATTGAAGTGGGTCATATTTTCCAATTACGCACTAAGTATGCACAAGCGATGAATGCGACTTACCTTGATGAGCAAGGTCAAACACAAGTGATGGAAATGGGTTGTTACGGCATCGGCGTATCACGTATTGTGGGTGCTGCGATTGAGCAAGGTAATGATGAGCGCGGGATTGTATTCCCAACTAGCCTTGCGCCTTTCCAGGTTGCAATTGCGCCGATTGGCATGGATAAGAGTGAGGCTGTAAAAGAAGCCGCAACTAAGGTTTATAACGACTTGTTAGCCGCTGGCGTGGATGTCTTATTTGATGACCGTGGTGAGCGCCCAGGCGTGATGTTTGCGGAGATGGAGTTGATTGGGATTCCGCATCGGGTTGTCATTGGCGACCGTGGTTTGAAAGAAAACCAAGTGGAATACCAAGCCCGTACTTCAACTGAAGCGCAATCGATCCCATTGAATGAAGTGCTTGAATTTATCACCAAAACATTGAGCTAATCGAGAACCTCCATGCTGGAAAAGCAATTTTTTGGTTGATTTAATGGCGGTTTAGGCTAGCCACAATATCCTGGTGTAGCAGTCTAAATGTGGCGCCAATACTGGATTTACACCCATTAGCATATATTTTCAAAGATTTTTTCAGTACTTTTTTAGTGCAAATTGTTTACACCAGCTACTTTTTCGTACTAGTATCACATTCAGCGGTTTTGATGGTGCAACAGCACTTCAACGAATCAAAGCTTTTGCACCTGTCGCTATAGCTGTTCTATTTTTTAATTTTAACTAGAAGCAAAAATAGAAGTACAACTAGAGGAGATAAGTATGTCTAAAGTAACTGCACTATCTGTAAGTATTGCTTTACTTGGTGGTCTATGGGCTTTCTTGGCATTAGGTCCATTAGCTGGTTCCGTTTTAGTTTGGGCTGGTTTTATCGCTTGGGGTAGTTTCTTCCATACTGGCGGTGACAACGCTGCATTACAAAAAACTATCGCAGGCATGGTTTATGGTGCTGTTCTAGCTGGTGTTGCCTTGTACTTGGTTGGTTTAAACCCATTAGGTTTAGCTGCTCCAGTAGGTCCAGCAGTCTACATTGCAGCCACAGTCTTTTTCCTAGTCATCGTTGCAAACGTCGGTCTTCTTTCTTGTGTTCCAGCTAATGTTTACGGCTATGCGGCAACAGCTGCTTATGCATTGCAAACAGCTAACGCAGGTAGCGTAACAGCGACTGACCTTACTAACCCAGTGTTGTTGGTAGCTGTTTCAGCTGTCCTTGGTGCTGTGTTTGGTTTGGTATCAGGCAAGCTAGCTGGTGCGTTAGGTAAATAATTAAGTAAGTAGTATTACTTAAATAAAAAAACCGCCTTCGGGCGGTTTTTTTATGGCGGAAACTTTTTAGTCTTTACTTGGCTAAGTCTGAAACCTGGAAACCGTAGAATGTACCAAATTCACCTTCCGGTTCGTGATAAACAAAGAATAAGCCGTTGGTATAACCTAACCCAGCAATATGGTTCTGTGAGCGTAACTTAAGCGTGCTTGGCAGCGCGCTTTTGCCAACAAATTTACCTTTAATATCGAATACCAACACTGCTTTGTGGTCTACATCTAGCACTGCAAGCTCTTCACCTTTAATGCCCGTGTATGCGGCGTAGTAGTCAGTAATGTCATCGAACTGAACGCCTGCTGTTTTGAGGTCTAATTTTATCTCTTCGATTTTTTCATCTTTATTTAAATCAATCACCCAAACCAAATTACTGCGGCCTTGTTTTGCGTAATAAAGGTTAGTTTCATGATTGTGCGTTGGAATGGTCGACGAATCGCCAAAGGCTGCATTAAAGCCCGAAACGTCTTTTGATGCTTCGGTGAGGTTGCCTTTATCATCAAGCTCTAAAGAGAAAATGCCGGTATTGGGTGAAAATCCTGCATTGCTTGAGATGTTGTAAGTCACAGTCTCAAGTTGTTTGGATGCTTGGTTAAAGTAAATTGAGCGGTTATCAAAGCCAGGTTTTGCAGATTGCAGATATTCGCCTTCAGCGCTGTAAACATGAACTTGTGATTTTGAAACAGCCGCTTCGTTGTCGCCCGGTGTTGGTGCTAGGCCGCCGTCTGCAACGTAATATCGTTGATAAAATGGTACATAGGCAATCGACATCGGTTTTGATGTTGGCTTTTTTGCCAATGTGATTTTGGTGACGGTTTGCGCTTCAGGCAAAACGGCCGCTTGTGTCTGGACTGCGGCGAATGGCAACAATGCTAGGCTAAGGCTTGATAGTGATTTCAGGAGTTTCATCAATGGCTTTCTTGTTTTGCATTAAACATACTTTAAATAGGCATTGTATCTTGTTAAGAGTTCCCCGACGTATCGCTACGCTCGATTAACATAGCATCGCCATAGCTAAAAAAACGGTATTCTTGGGCGATGGCGTGTTGGTATGATTTTTGGATATTTTCGAAGCCAGCAAAGGCGGAAACCAGCATAAGCAGGGTGCTTTTTGGTAAATGGAAGTTGGTGAGTAATCTATCTACAACTTTGAATTTATAGCCTGGAGTTATGAAAATATCTGTTTCGCCGTTGCCAGCCACTAATTTACCAGAGCGCGCCGCACTTTCTAGGGCGCGAAGCGCAGTGGTTCCTATGGCAGTCACTTTTTTACCTGAAGTTTGCGTGGTTTTAATTAGGGCAATTGTCTCAGCAGGCACTGAGTAAAGCTCGGAGTGCATTTTATGTTCGTTGATATTATCGACACGCACAGGTTGGAAAGTTCCTGCGCCGACGTGCAATGTCACATAAGCGACATTCACACCTTTTGCTTCTAAGCGTTTAATCACGTCATCATCAAAGTGTAGGCCAGCGGTTGGGGCGGCAACAGCGCCTGGGTCTTTCGCGAACACGGTTTGGTAACGCTCGTCATCAAACTCATCTGCGGTATGTGTAATGTAAGGTGGTAATGGCAGTGAGCCATATTCATCCAGCAAATCTAAAACACGGCGTGGTGAATCTATACGCAGTAAAAATAGGTCATCTTGACGAGCTTCGACTTCTGCCTTAAAAGCATTAGCAAATATCAAGCGAGCGCCGGGCTTGGGTGATTTTGATGCGCGAATATGTGCCAAGACATGATGTTCATCGATAATGCGTTCAACCAAGGCTTCAATCGCACCCCCAGATTCTTTCTGCCCAACCAAGCGAGCTTTAATCACTTTGGTATTATTGAAAATTAGCAAATCGCCAGCATCAATAAATTGGCAAATATCAATAAACTGCTCGTCGCTAATTAAGCCATTGTTTCCATTGAGTCTTAGCAATCTACTTGCTGAGCGTTCCTTGGTCGGGAATTGGGCAATAAGCTCGTTAGGTAATAAAAAATCAAATTCAGTAGTTCGCATAAATGCCAGTGTTTGTTATAATCTCGTTCTTTCGCTGCCGGGGTGGCGGAATTGGTAGACGCACTGGACTCAAAATCCAGCGAGGGCAACTTCATGGGGGTTCGATTCCCCCCCCCGGCACCAAGTAAATTAAGAGCTTACCGATTGGTAGGCTTTTTTTACGTCTGTCAAAAGCGTTTATTTTACGCCATACCCCTAACTCTACGTAA
>CAIULB010000012.1 GCA_903899965.1 uncultured Methylophilaceae bacterium
CGTGTGCTCTTCCGATCTAGCTTAGTGTGAAAGCACTTTGAACGTGTAGAGACTAGACGGCACCCACCTAAAGCGCGAGCCACGGTGAAGGCATAGTCCAGGGAGTGGTGAAAGCCACACAAACCAGAATCCGTTGGTGCTGTGTTCGACTCACAGAGGGGCCACCAATAAAAAGACTTAGAGGTTAAATCCTCTAGGTCTTTTTTAATTGTAATGGAAATTCTTGTTCTTTATAAGGGCTTGAAAACCATCCAATAAATATTCATGAGCGGCAGTAAAACCGCGAGTGCACCAAATATGTTCCAACGTTTGCTTAATTTCCAATACTCATCAGGGATGGCTGTTCCTTGAACGAAATTACGCGCAATACGTGCTTGTTTTATTTGTGTTGGAATTAAAACGGTGACCCAAATAATCCCAGAGGCTATAAAAAGACAGCGGCCCCAGGTGATCCATTGTATGTCCCAAGTATTGGCCATAAAGTTATATGCCATTGAGTCGCCAGCAGTCACTACCAATATTGCGCTTGGGGCAGTAAATACAAAGTCAGTGAGCGTTACTTGTCGTTGGGCGAATGCAATCACGCGTGGGTCTTTGGTTTTGTCTGCCATAAACTTCCACCATGCTGTGACGATAATGTTTCCCATTAGCAATATTACCCCGAGAATATGAAGGGATTTTAAAAGAGGGTAGGTATTTTCCATTCCTCTTTTCTTTAGCTAGTGAAACTAAGATTCATGTTGATGCGAATGTCTATCGGGATGGCTTTCTAGCCATTCTTGCCAAACTGCAAAAGCCACCGCCAAAATAACTGGGCCTAGAAATAAGCCAATAAAGCCAAAGGCTGACAAGCCGCCAAGCACGCCGAAGAAGGCCAAGATAAAGGGAATTTTGACGTTCTTGGCTAGGATGATAGGGCGTACAATATTATCCACCCAAGAGACAGCAAATGTTCCCCATAAGAGTAACTCAATCCCGGCAATGGTGTTGCCGGTGAGTAATAGCCATAGACCGATACTGCCCCAGAATATTGGTGTTGCGAAAGGCACCATAGCGAAAAGTGTTGTGATTGCGGCAAGCATCATAGGCGCTTCTAAGCCTACCATCCAATAGCCAAAACCAGCGACAACGCCTTGCGCGATAGCGGTGAGAACGATGCCGTAAACAACCCCGCGTGTTGCATCGCCAGCCGCTTGGAAATAACTACGCGCCCGGATGCCTAGCATTGACTCAAGAATCCGTTCAGATTCGGTCATAAAATTAAAACCACCCTTGTAGGCAAAAAATAATGCAATGAGAGCAAAGCCCATTTTTGCAAGGTTGCGACCTATCCCGCCAATAACGTCGATTAGTTTTTGGTCGGCATTCAGCAGTAGATTATGTATTTCTGTTTTGAATTCTGTTGGACTGGCTAATGACTTGGTAAACCATGTTGAGATGTCGGTGCCTACGATTGGTAGGTCAGCAATAAATTTCGGCAATATGAGGGTGCCGTTAGCAATTTTGCTACTCAATGCAGTGGAAGCGACGCCGATTTCGACCTTGAATGCAGTAAACAGCCACAACAAAGGGGTAATCGCGGCCCCCGCAATGATTAGTGTCATTAAAAGTGCGGCAATGGTATCTCTCCCACCGAGTCTATTTGAAAGCCAGATGTAGGCTGGCCAGGTCACATACGCAAGGGTGCAAGCCCAAACAATAGAAGTGAAAAATGGCGATAATACAACCCACACGCCGATACAAAGACTGACCACAAAAAGGGCAAATAAAATCTGTCTAACGGTATTGGTGGTGAGTTTTTGCAAGGAATACCTCTAAGCTTTCATGGTGCGACGGTAGCTAAATAAGCTGAATTGTTACTAGCAGTATAGATGATATAAAGTAATGTATGAATAATGACATCGTTTCGTTATAGACTATTAGTATTGATTTACTCTAAAGGCGCTTTATTAATGAGCCAACATAAACATTCCCATCAACACTCACATTCTCACTCCAAGCAATTGTCTTTTGATGATCCGCAGCGCTATGCTCTTTCGAATCGTTGCACATGGACCAGTGTGTTTATAAATATTGCGCTCACGATTGCCCAAGTGGCCGCTGGTATATTCTCTCATTCTCAATCTTTAATCGCCGATGGTGTGCATTCGCTTTCAGATTTAATTTCTGATTTTTTAGTATTAATTGCCAGCTATCACAGTAAAACCCCAGCTGATGACGACCACCCTTATGGGCATGGCCGTATTGAGACTGCCGCTTCATTAGTGTTGGGCGCAATTTTAGTGCTGACTGGTGTTGGCATTATGTATAGTGCAGCGATTAAATTAGAAAATATAGGCAACTTGCCACCAGTGACTTCTTTAGCATTATGGACGGCTGGTTTGGCTTTAATAGCTAAAGAAGGCTTGTTCCGATATATGCTTAAAGTCGGTGAGCAATTAAGGTCACCTTTGTTGATTGCCAATGCATGGCACGCAAGGTCTGATGCAGCTTCATCTTTGGTGGTTGCAATAGGCATTGCTGCCAATATGTTGGGTTTTATCTATGCGGATGCGGTGGCTGCAATTGTGGTCGGCTTTATGATTGTGCGTATGGGATTTGTATTTGCTTGGGAGGCTTTCCAAGAGTTGATTGATGCTGGGCTTTCCTTTGAAGAGGTGGCAAGTATTCGCCAAACTTTGATGGATACCCAAGGCGTTCAAAATGTCCATGATTTAAGAACAAGAAAAATGGCGCATCGTGTTTTGGTGGATGCACATATTTTGGTGGATTCAAAAATTAGTGTGTCTGAAGGCCATAGTATTGCGGAAAGAGCACGTAAGCGAGTGATTGATAGTCACGAGTCCGTCAATAATGTCTTGGTGCATGTTGACAATGAAGATGATGCAGGCTTTGGTGAAGATTTGCCAATGGAATTCCCAAGTCGTGAGGAGTTATTGACTTCTTTAGCAAGCGTGCTTGATGGCATGCCAGCTCCCCAACAAGTAACGTTTCACTATTTAGCAGGCAAGGTAGAGGCGGATGTTTTGATGCCTTATGACGCTCTTAAAACAAAGGCGGCAATTACTAAGGCCAACCAGTTAATCGCAGATAGATTAACTGGCCATGCCTTTTTTAGCCAAGTCAGGCTTGCGGCTAACTTAAGCTAATTAGTAGTTGCTGCGGGCGGCTGATGCAACGCTAGGCTTCAAATCAAAGGCGATACAAATTCGCTCTTCGCTAGAAGTGAACGGTATGGTTCTGTGGAAGAGTGAAGATGGGAATAAAACAATCTCGCCCACATTTGGAACGACTGTGCCAACAGGGAAGTTGCTATGTTTTTGTGGATAAGCGTCGCCGTGAATGCCGTACTCAAAAGCACCTTCGGTTGGCGTCTTTTTATCTGAAGGCATTGCAAGATAAACTGCGCCGCTAATCCAGCCAATTTCATGAATGTGTGCATCCAAATGTCCGCCTTGTCGCATCTTTACATACCATGAGCTTGTAAATTCAAACTCTTCTGGAAATGATTTAATGAGTTCGCAATCTGCGCCAGCAAATTTATTTTTGTAGTTCATAAATTCTTTTTTGACTAACTCGCCAAGCGTTCTAAATGAAGCTTCTGGACGCTTAAACAAATTGCCTGCCGATTGTTTGCCGTTGTGCAACATGCCTTGCACGCGTTCAGCAATCTCTGCATTATTAATGTCGTTGAGTAAAGCATTTAACAGCGGGCTATCAGGTTCTGAAAGTTCAGGAATCGCTGCGTTATAAACGAAATCAAAACCGTTTTTACAGAAATTGTATGGGTCTTCAACACCAAAATTCACTGCGTAGTGTGTGGATAGCGTTGCAAGGAAAGGCGCGGTATGTGGGCCAGCCTTAACGGTTTCATTTAGTTTGTGCTTAAAGTCATCAAAGCGTTCGGCTTTGTATAAACAATACATGCTGCGCTCAAGCCAGTCATCGAGTTGGCTGCGTTCAAAATATGGAATCGCTTCATCAAAGCGTTTGGCAAGATACAAAAACTCCGCCATGTTGTAGTTGGCGCTAGGGTGGTTTGGATTAAGCGCTAAAGCATTTTGATAGCTGGCAATCGCTTCTTGCATATTGCCTTGGTCGCGCAAAGTCTCACCCAAGTTGCTGTGAGCGTCTGCGTAATTAGGAAATAAGGCAATCGCTTTTTGGTAGTTCTTAATTGCTTCGTCTAGCTTTCCTTGGTCGCGCAGTGCTGTGCCAAGATTAAAGTGCCCGCGTGGATCTTCATTAATAGAAAGCGCTTTGCGGTAACTGGCAACGGCTTCTTCTAGCTTGCCTTGTTTTTGAAGGAGCGTACCGAGGTTGCCATATGCCTCAAAGAACTTAGGTTGCAAGGTAATGGCCTTGCGGTAGCTGGCTGCAGCTTCAGTCAATTGACCTACATTACTTAGTGCAATTCCAAGATTGAAATGCAAATCGGGCATATTAGGTTGTAATTTCAGCGCGTTTCGATAGCTATTAATAGCGCCTTCGTATTGACCGAGTCCATCTAATGCGATGCCTAAAACATTGTGCAAAATAAAGGTGTTTGGATATTGAGCCAGTAAAGACTTTGCCATGTTGGCGGCATTAGCTAGTTGCCCGGCATTCAGCACATTAAGTAGTGGTTGAATTTCGTGTTGGCTGGGTTGTTTATTTGATTGGGTGACCATGATTGAAGTCTAAATTACGGTTGAGTTTGTTGGCTATTCTTTAATTGCAGCGCCATGTGTTTCAAAAAGCGCATCGCAA
>CAIULB010000013.1 GCA_903899965.1 uncultured Methylophilaceae bacterium
CAATAGTGCTTATATCCGCCTACCAGTTGTTAAACGTCTTTATGGTATTTCTTCCGCAACAGTTTGGCGCGGAGTAAAAAACGGGTCGATACCCAAGCCCATTAAAATTAGCGAGCACACAACTGCTTGGAACGTTGGAGTTGTCCGTATGGACTTGGCCGCAAAGTTAGGGGGCTAAGAATGCGTACACCCAAAAAAGCAAACGCCACGCGGGAACGTGGCGAGAGCAAAAAAGAAAACACAACAACAACCAATACTACAAGCAATGGCTTTGATTCGCAACTAAACCCACTTATTAAAAAATTAGTAATTGCGTTTGAGGCACGAGATTTTTCAAAGGTTTCAATCGCAGAATTATTAGAGGCACTCAATAATGATTATTTAAAGGAAGATACCTTTAATAGGTTGGTTTCGTCGAGGGGCACTTTATGAATGATATAAAGTTTATAAGTGCAATTCAGCAAGCGGGAATTACTCCACCCAGTGAGATTGTTTCTGACGGCGAAATTCATAGGTTTTCAAGTAGTGGGAAGCCAAACGATGAATCTGGTTGGTATGTGTTTCATGATGACGGAATCCCTGCTGGTAGTTTCGGCAACTGGCGCACAGGATTAACGCAAACATGGCGCGCTGACATCGGGCGCCAGCTCACCAGCACTGAGAAGGCGGCACACAACGCACGCATTGAGGCTATGAAGGCCAAAAGAGAAGCAGACGACATTAAGACCAAAGCGGAGGCCAAACAACGCGCTAATGATATTTGGGACAAAGCAAACGCAGTAACAGCTCACGCTTACTTAACCAAAAAAGGTGTTAATTCTTACGGTATTAAACAGACTGGTGATGCTCTCATTATTCCGTTACGATCAGACGGTGAAATTCATTCACTACAGTTCATTAATGAGGACGGCAGCAAGAAATTTTTAAGTGGTGGTCGCATCAAAGCTTGTTATTTTAGTATGGGCAAGCCAAAAGACGTTATTTACATCTGTGAAGGTTACGCTACGGGCGCAAGCATATTTGAAGCAACGAACTGTGCTGTTGTAGTGGCATTTAATTCTGGAAATCTCTCGCCAGTTGCAAAAGCAATTCGGACTAAATATCCGAATTTAAAGTTAGTAATATGTGCAGACGATGACCAAAGCGGAGTTGGCCTCAACAAGGCTAATGAAGCGGCTAGCAACGTAATCGCAAGGGTTGTGATGCCAAACTTTGGATCAGACAAGCCTGTAAATGCCACTGACTTTAACGATCTTCACCAATTAAGGGGATTGGAGGCGGTCAGATCAGAATTGATGCTCACACCAGTCGCTTCAGGCGATTATTCAAAGTCAGTTGGTGCTATGCCATCACCTGATGATTTTTATGCGTCAGTGAGTTTGCAATGCGCGGCAGATATAGCCCCAGAATCAATTCACTGGCTATGGGAAGGGTGGTTAGCTAAAGGCAAGTTACATATTTTTGCTGGTACGGCAGGAACAGGCAAAACCACTATTGCAATTGCATTAGCAGCAGCAATTACTACAGGTGGAAAATTCCCCGACGGAAGCAAATGTAATGTTGGTAGTGTCTTAATTTGGAGTGGTGAGGACAGTCCTGCCGATACTTTAGTGCCAAGGTTAATTGCAGCTGGTGCTGATAG
>CAIULB010000014.1 GCA_903899965.1 uncultured Methylophilaceae bacterium
ACCATATGCAGTTGCATTAACGCCAGTTCCAGAAATGGAGCTCAGAGCACCCTGAGGGCCGCGATCAACTGCATTGCAATTGGTACCCCATAGCGCACAATTTCCACCACCGCCGACCTTGATAGCGTAGGCAGTATTAGAGAAAGTTATGCCTGTAGCCTGCGTTACCCCACCACCACCACCACCACCGCCTTGACCATGGCCATTTCCAGGGCCTCCTCCACCGACAACTAAATATTGTGAGTTTGTAAAAGTGCCATTGGGATTAAAAGAGTAGTTATAAAGCGGGGTGTTGTATCCTCCTGAGGCAAGAGTGGAGCCAGTATAAGAGAGAGTTGCTGTACTTGTCCCGAGTGTTTGATTTGTGTAAGTTGTGCTAGCACTAGGATTATTAAAAGCCACCCCATTAAAAATGTAACTGCCACCATCAAGCAATTGAAGTAAGTTGTATTGAAGTAAATAGCTAGATCCATTTGTAACAACATTACCTGCAACAGTCACAGCACTGTTGGTTGTATTGAGGGCAATTGAGGAGCCGGTTAGTGTGAGATTTCCGCCATAGTTTTGAAGACCAGTGGTTGTGACATTGCCACTTAGGGTGGTGGTTTGCCCCGTTGCATTACCACTGACACCGGCAATTGAGAGGGAACCTAAGGCGGTTGTTGTGCCAACATTACCGCCAAAAGATACCGCACCACTACCTGAGACAATTGTTAGCGCATTGTTTGTGCCGGTATAGCTATCCACAGTGGAGCTAAAACTAACTGCGCTATTGGTGGTTGTTAAGGTGATTCCTAAAGCATTATTGATAACCACTGCACCAGTATATGTTTGACTGCCAGCAGTGGTGATACTGGCAGCAAGATTAATCGTGCCACCAATCAAAGTTAAAGTTGCTGAACCCGTTGTAGCGGAGATGGCGCTATTGACGTAAATGGTGTTAGCGCTCGAGGAACCCGTGGAGATACTCACATTGGTTCCGGCATTTAAAGAGGTATTAATTGAGCTCGCTAAAATGGTAGAAGTTGCAGCGGCTGTAAATGAAGATGAATATGCAGTGCCTGTTCCGCCACTTGCTGCAATCGTCACATCATACGGATCAAGTAACCACATCCCGCCACGACCTGCATTAATTGCCGCGAGCATAGAAAGTGTTTGACCAGACGTTTCAATGTAACCACCGTTTAAGTTCGATGGACTTGTATCGAGTTGGTTTGCATTAATTACTGAAGCGGAATCAATGTTGGTAAAACTTGAGAAAGGGATGCTTTGGTTGATGGCGTCGTAACCAATTTTAATGGTACCGCCATTTGTAAAACCGTTTGCTTGAATTGTGCTGCTTGAGATTAGAGTGTTATTTAAACCTGAGATCAGGATCGTGCCACCTAAACCTGAACCACCATTTGTTTGAATGATGCTGTTTTGTGCGTTGACATCATCTAAGCTTGAGATGATTTTTACTGTGCCGCCGTCGGTTGTTCCGTTGGCAAAAAGATTGGTACTAGAAATTGCGATTGATTGTTTTGCAAGGATGTTGATTGAACCACCGCGTCCATTTTCACCGTTGGTTAAAATCGAACCTGCAATGGTGACGTTGCCGTTATCTGAAATCACATCAACAGATCCACCATTATCACCTGACATGTTAATTGTCGCGGTGGAAGAAATCGCAACCTCGTCTGAACCAGATAATAAAATGCGGCCAGTATTATTTTGGTTTTGACGTGAACGTAAATTACCTGTCACCGATAAACGTGCACCAACAAGTGCTAAGAATAATGAAGAATTTTCACCAGAATTTCCGAACGCGTAGAGATCGCCGCCAGCAGAAATCGTTGGTGCGTTCATCGCAATGTTGGCTGCTTTCACACTTGAGAATGTATCAAGCACGATTGATTGACCACCGACTAATGTGACATTAAATGGTGTTGTGGTATCACTCGTGATTGCACCTGAGATGTTGATGTCCGTTTGTGCAGTAATGTCCAAGTTAGCTGAGTCGCCAGCTACTTTTTCGATCACGGTATCTTTAGCTAAGTTAAATGATGAAGTGATTGCATTAAGTGCAACGTTACTTGTAGAGAGTGTTGCTGAGATCACTTTCGCCATGTTGCTATCAACGCTGATGCTTGGCATGTTGATTGTCCAAGTGCCTTTTGCACTCACACCATCTTGGCTGGCAGTAGTCACAGATGCAGTCGGAGCCACTACCAAGGTTTGTGCGTTGGTTTGCACTGAACCGCCCTTACCTGATTGTGAACCACCGTTCGCAACCATGGCGCCTGCAAGTTGTGTGGTTGGCGCGGTTGTTTTAATCGCGCCCCCTTGACCAGCATCAACTGATGAAACGTTCACAACAGATGTCGCTTCAGTCACGAGTGTCTTGGTTGCGGTGATGGCCACTGAACCACCTGCTGCAGACCCCTTAGCAAGCGTTTGTGAATTCGCTGCCAATGTCACGTTGTCGCCATCGATCACGATGCGGCCACCAACACTTGCGAACTTAGTACCCACGTTGCTGGCATCTAACGTACCGCTCTGTTTGATCACACCAGAAACCAGTGCGTTAAGCGCCTTGGCAGAAAGAATAATTTGACCGCCGTTCACGTTCACTGCGGATTTGTTTTCAATGAGTGTGTTGATCGTTGAAGCGGTTGTCGTGATTGAAGCGAGGTGGCTGCTGGTATCAAAGTTGAGTGTCACGCGCTCACCTGATGCCATCGCAACCGTACCGAGCTGAGCTACGATTACGCCGCCGTTTCTCACTTCAGGTGCGAGCAATGCTACGTAGCCTTTAAGGCCTGCCTTAATCGTACCCTCGTTCACCACAGCACCTGTCGAACCGTTACGGTCAAATTGGTACTTGCCGTTGTTGTAGTCGTCATTGCTAATCGTGTGTGATGTCGCTGTGAGTGAGCCAACATCAAGGCTTGCAGACGGGCTGAAATATACGCCCGCCGTGTTCTGTAAGATCACCTCACCAGGCGCGTTAATCTTACCGAAGATTTGTGATGGGTTAGCACCATTGATTTTGTTCAGGGTAGACGCACTGCTATTGGGCTGGTTGAAGTTCACCGTTGCGTCTTTACCAACGTGGAATGAGTCCCAGTTCACGATCGCTCTTTGAGAGGTCTGATTCACATTCAAAGTCGCGCCAGTGCTGGCGATAGAAGCATCACCAGACACCACCTGACCGCCCGTCGGGAGTGCTGTGGCAGCAGGGTCCGCATGGGCGACACCGATCACGGCTGATGCGAAGATCAGTGAAAGCTGAATTAAATTTTTGACACTTTTTACCATGATGGCACTATATAAAAATAGAAGTCCATCATGAAAAAATTAAACTATGAATTCAAATTAACGTTCTATGAAAAAAGATAGCTAAGGAAACTAAATATTAGTTTTTATAAAACATGATCAAATCTGGCGAAGTGATCCGGGAGTTATGCCATATTTTTTCTTAAATGCGGCTATAAAATTGTTTACATTCGAGTAGCCAATTCTGGATGAAATAATTTTCATCGGAACTGTTGATGACGTCAGCGCTTGATGAGCTTGCGAGAGCCTAAGATTCATTATGAATGCATAGATAGATTCACCATATTTAGTTGAAAATGCATTATTCAATTTTATAGAATTCATCCCGAACTTTTTAGCTAGGTCTATTAGAGTTGGTACGTCTCCATCTAAATTGATTAGATAATAATAAAGTTTCTCTGCAATTATTTGAGTCTCTTCTGTTTCGAGTAGGTTGTTACTCAAACTCGAATGCAAACTAACATCTAAAAGAAATTGAAGGATTTTAGATTTTGCATAAAGAGCTCTTAGATTTTTTTGTAATGTATCTGACAAGCTTTCCTTGAGTTGGCGAGTAATACTTATTGGTAAATTAATCTCATTAGCGTAGGGATTTCCCAATTCTGAAAGTCGCAGAGACTTTAGTAGCTCTCTATGCAAATCATCCCCAACTAAGCTTTTCAATGTTTCTTGTGGAATGGCAATGGAGGTATAAGCTAAATCTTCCTTCGTATAAACATTTTGTTCCATATTGAATTTGTCAAAAATTTGAAACAAAGTAGTTTTAGAGGATCTCAGAGCCACTTGTTCTGTAATTTTAGAAATGCACTCCATCTCGCCCTTGTGAACGATATGGACCAATAAAACAATGGAAGGGAACTGAGATTTAAATATGCCATAAGGTAATTTAGGCGGCAGTGGGACTTTACTGTTCCTTTTGAAAAATAATCTACTTTGAACAAGTAAAATTCCGCCGGGTAAATGTATGTGTTCACTATAGCCGTATCCGATTTCAGGTGGCAATGGAATCTCTATTTTTAGTTTATCCGTCTGACCACCAAAGACTATTGATGATTTATCATCAATAAGCCACGAAATATTATGTTCAGGCTGTATCATTTTAATTTTAACTTTATCATTTATTAGTTAATTGTGATTCTAAGTTACAACCCGAACTAAGTAACTCTATTTATTGTGAATATGAATTAATTCATAGCTAATCAATATCAATTCATAGATAAGATCAGAAAGCACTTATTGAAAAGTCATTATTATGAAAGGCAATTTTCATAATGATTTAATTTGTGACTTATTCAAAACTATTTAGAACGTTTAATACATCTAGCATGATGCTAAATCGTGAAAGCGTCAAACGCTCTGTACCACGAATTTTTCTATTCGCCACTCCTTTGATACTAGGATTGCATATTGATGATTTGTTAGCCGCAGACGCAGGTCAGCAGCTCAATCAGATCGAGCGCATCCAAGATCAGAAGGAGCCGCTCAGGGCGCCGCCAACGATCGAGACTGAGAAGCCAACATCACGGCTATTGCAAGAGGGGGTTCGTGCCACGTTCACGCAGTTCGTGTTCGAGGGCAACCATCTCTTTACCTCCGCACAGCTGCAAGACTATTTAAAGGAATACCTCAACAGGGAGATCACCTTTGATGAGCTCAAGCTTGCCGTTGATAGCCTCACCATCTACTACAAGGAGCACGGTTACTTAGGTACCGCCACCTTACCAAGACAAGACATCGGTGACGGCAGTGTAAGAATCGTGATTGTTGAGGCGAAGTTCGGCAGCGCCAAAGTGGATGTTGATCCGAGTATTTCATACCGCGTAAAGCCAGAAATCGTCCAACGTTTTATTGAAGCCAATAACCCGTCAGGGGAAGTGCTCAACTTAAAAACACTCGACCGCGCAGCGCTCATTGCGAACGAGCTCCCTGGGATTGGGATTATCCAGTCACTCAGAACCGGTACAAAAGAAGGTGAGACAGATGCCCTATTAAAGGTATCAAATAGCGCTGCTTATTTAGCGAGCGTGTCTACAGATAACTATGGTTTTCATTCAACCGGTCCTGTGCGCTACCTCGCCAACGGCTCTTTGTTGAGCCCACTTAATATCGGTGACCGTCTCGACCTCACCTACCTTTACACGACTGGGAACAATTACGGCAGGGTTGCTTACAGCCGCCCAGTTGGTTATTCAGGATTTAGACTGGGCATGAACGCAAGCGCGCTGAAGTACGAAGTGGTTGCAGGTGCTGGCGCCTCTCTAAAACCAGAAGGTTCAGCAGAGACCATTGAGTTAGAGGCCAGCTACCCAACCATCCGCACAAGAACATTAAGTGTCACGAGCAACGCATCACTTGAGGCAAAGCACTTTAGAAACACCAGCACAAATGGGGTGGAGAGTAACTACCTGGTACACCTATTTTCCCTCGGCAATTCGCTCAACCACCGAAATACACTTACCTTCGCAGGGGAAACCTCGGCCTCGATCGACCTCGATCTTGGGTATGCCGACTACAGCAATTCGCCAACGACCTTTAGTGATGGCAAGGCGGCTCAGGACGTGAATGGGCAATTTAGCCGTCTAAGATGGAACCTTAATAATACGCAGTTCTTTAACGAGACCATCAGTAGTGTGATCAAGTTTAACGGTCAACTCACCGACAGCAACCTGGACTCATCACAGAAGTTCTACCTTGGCGGCGCCTCAGGTGTGCGCGCCTATCCATCGAGTGAGGGCGGCGGGAGTGAGGGCTTCTTAGTCAACCTTGAGCTACACAAAGAGCTCCCAGCCAACTTAACCTTGGTGGGTTTCTATGACTACGGCTTTGCAAGGCAGTACGTCGACAACACCAATAAAATAACAGGCGCTGCCAACGCGACAGGCCGCAATGGATTTAACATGAAGGGGTACGGCGCATCACTTGAGTGGCGTGGCGACCTCGGTAAAATTCGTCCAACCGTCTCACTGGTGTGGTCACGACGGATAGGTAACAACCCGAATCCACAAGCTGACGGAACCGACTCTGACGGCAGCGAGCCTGGTAACTTTTACTGGATCAATGGCTCGATCAACTTCTAATTGGTAGTCGGTTAGCAAACGCTTGGCAAGCCCCCTTAGTCTCACAACACTTTGTTAAGGTACCCACCCCCGACGTCCTGTAAGAAGGCGCGGGTGCGACGTCCGCATTGCCGCAAGCGAGCCATCTTTTCAATCTAAATAAAAACTTAAATGCCTACCAATTGGGTCAAGCGTGGGACATGCATGAACGCGCGCAAAAAAAGATCAGGGCCCGCGCGATTAAATTCTTGAAAAACTTTGGAAAATTTGGGGTGGCTGATGGGGCTCGAACCCACGACAACTGGAATCACAATCCAGGGCTCTACCAACTGAGCTACAGCCACCATAAAGCTGGATTTGTATGGCCTGCCCGACAGGAATCGAACCTGTAACCCCCAGCTTAGAAGGCTGGTGCTCTATCCGGTTGAGCTACGGGCAGATTGTCGGACAATCTTAATACAAATTATTGGGACAAAAACTGGTCGGGGTGGAGAGATTTGAACTCCCGACATCCTGCTCCCAAAGCAGGCGCGCTACCAGGCTACGCTACACCCCGAGGGGCGAGATTATCGCGCATATTATTCTAAAGGTCAATTCTAATATTGACGAATAGCCTGTTAAAATACTATTTTTCTACCTGCACCTCAAAATATAAATCTATGTCGGCTCAAATTATTAGCGGTAAAGCAATCGCGGAGGACATGCTTAACAGCATCAAGTCACGCATCACTCAACGTTTAAGTGCTGGCAAGCGCGCACCCTCTCTTGCTGTGATCTTAGTTGGCGGCGACCCTGCATCGAGCATCTACGTGCGTAACAAACGATTGGCCTGTGAGAAGGTCGGCATCAAGTCAATCGCATATGATCTGGCCTCTGATATTAAAGAGAGTGAATTATTTGCGCTCATCCAAAAATTAAACGATGACGACACGGTCGACGGCATCCTGGTGCAGTCTCCTTTGCCACCACAAATTGATGAGAAGTTAATCATTGAGCACATCAGCGCAGCTAAAGATGTTGATGGTTTTCATCCATACAACATCGGTCGCCTGGCTGTTCGTCAACCCACCCTGCGCTCCTGTACCCCTTTTGGTGTGATCAAGATGCTCAGCAGCGCGAACATTGACCTGATGGGTCTCGATGCCGTTGTAGTCGGCGTCTCTAACCACGTGGGCCGCCCAATGGCACTGGAGCTATTGTTGGCTGGCTGCACCGTGACCTGTTGTCACCGCCACACCAAGGACCTGCAAGGCAACGTCGCACGCGCCGACTTGGTGGTTGCTGCGGCAGGCAAGGCAGGCCTCATTAAAGGTGAGTGGATTAAGCCTGGTGCGATTGTTGTAGATATCGGCATTAACCGCTTAGAGAACGGAACCATCTGCGGTGACGTTGATTTTGAGGCGGCGAAAGAACGTGCGGGCTGGATTACCCCCGTGCCGGGTGGCGTTGGTCCGATGACGGTCGCAACCCTGATGGAAAATACCTTATTAGCCATGGAGTTACGTGGCGCATAAATAACATTTATTGCGCATTTAACTACTTTGCATACATGAGTTAATCCGTGTACACTTTGCACCGCATTAATTTTAAGTTAATGGCAACTAAGTCAACCGTCATTTAAATCTTCAAGGCACACATGGCTGAAATTACAAAACAATTTGTTCCTTACGTAGCAAAAGCTAATGAGGAATACATGAATGACAAGCAACTTGCTCACTTCATCGCTATTCTTACCGATTGGAAGAACGAGTTAAGTCATGATATCGACCGCACCGTGCACACGATGCAAGATGAGGTGACGATGTTTGCGGATCCTAACGACCGCGCGAGCCAAGAGTCAGACATGACCCTAGAGCTTCGCAACCGTGACCGCGAGCGCAAACTGATTAAGAAAATCGAGAGCACCTTAAGAAAGATTCAAGAGGGCGAGTACGGTTATTGCAACGGCTGTGGTATTGAGATCGGCCTTAAACGCCTCGAGGCACGCCCAACCGCTACGCTGTGTATTGACTGCAAAACGCTCGACGAGATGCGTGAGAGACAAGTCGCTAAATAATTAGCTGCTTCAGTAAAACAAAAAGGCCCGATTGCTCGGGCCTTTTTTATTTGCTACCGTCCGACAGATTACTCGGCAGCTGGTGTTTCTGTAGCAGCTGGCGCATCAATCAAAGCCTTCATGCTCAAACGCACACGACCCTTCTCATCCGCTTCAACTACTTTAACTTTCACAATTTGACCTTCTTTTAAGAAGTCACCCACAGCATTCACACGTTCGTGTGCAATTTGTGAGATATGCTATAAGCCATCTTTACCTGGAAGCAATGAAACGATTGCACCAAAGTCTAGTAGCTTGATGACCGGACCTTCATAAACCTGGCCGATTTCAACTTCTGCAGTAATCGCTTCGATGCGTTTTTTCGCCTCTTCGCCTGCTTCAGCGCTGACACAACCAATCTTGATTGTACCGTCATCTTCAATATCAATCGTCGCGCCAGTCTCTTCAGTCAACGCACGAATCACAGCGCCGCCTTTACCAATCACGTCACGAATCTTCTCTGGGTTGATCTTCATCGTGATGATACGTGGTGCAAATGCTGACAACTCAGTGCGTGAAGTATCCATTGATGACTTCATGATACCCAAGATGTGCATGCGGCCTTCTTTTGCTTGTGATAGTGCCACCTGCATAATTTCAGCCGTAATCCCTGTAATCTTGATGTCCATTTGAAGTGCAGTGATACCATCTTCTGTACCCGCCACTTTAAAGTCCATGTCGCCCAAGTGATCTTCATCACCCAAGATGTCTGTTAACACAGCAACGCGGTTACCTTCTTTAATCAACCCCATCGCAATACCAGCAACATGTGATTTCACTGGCACGCCAGCATCCATCAACGCCAAGCAGCCGCCACATACCGAAGCCATTGAGCTCGAACCGTTTGACTCTGTAATTTCAGAAACAATACGGATCGTGTAACCGAAGTCTTCTTGTGAAGGAAGTGCAGCAATCAACGCGCGTTTAGCTAAACGGCCATGACCGATTTCACGACGTTTTGGTGTACCAACACGGCCTGTTTCGCCAGTCGCGTATGGAGGCATGTTGTAATGCAACATGAAACGGTCGTTGTAAGCACCTTCTAGTGCATCAATTGTTTGCTCATCGCGGCCTGTGCCCAATGTCGCCACAACCAACGCCTGTGTCTCACCACGCGTAAACAATGCTGAACCATGCGTACGTGGCAACACGCCAGTACGAATCGTGATAGGACGCACTGTACGTGTATCACGGCCATCGATACGTGGCTCACCGTTCAAGATTTGGCTACGAACCACTTTAGCTTCTAAATCAAAGAATGCTGATTTGATTTCGTTCGCTTCTTGTGTAGAAGTTTCTTCAGTAATCAATTCAGCCATCACACGGTTTTTGATTTCATCTAGCTTAGTTGAGCGTGCGCCTTTTGATTTGATTTGGTATGCAGCGTTAATGTCTGCATTTGCTAGCGCTGTTACTTTTTCAATCACAGCTTTATTCGGCTCTGGTGGTGTCCAGTCCCAAGCTTCTTTACCCACTTCAGCTGCCATCTCGTTAATCATGTTGATCACCGCTTGCATTTGCTCATGGCCAAATACAACCGCGCCCAACATCACGTCTTCTGGCAACTCTTTCGCTTCTGACTCAACCATCATCACAGCGCTTGCTGTTGCTGCAACCACTAAATCTAATTCCGTTTCTTTCATTTGTGTTGCTGATGGATTGATGATGTATTCACCGTCAATGTAACCAACACGTGCAGCACCTAGTGGGCCGTAAAAAGGAATGCCTGAGATTGCCATCGCTGCTGACGCACCGATGATGGCAGGAATGTCTGGGTCAATTTCGCTGTCTGACGACATCACCGTCGCCACAACTTGTACTTCGTTGTAAAACGCTTCTGGGAATAATGGACGTAGTGGACGGTCAATTAAACGTGATGTCAGTGTTTCTTTTTCTGAAGGACGGCCTTCACGTTTGAAAAAGCCACCTGGGATCTTGCCTGCAGCGTATGTACGTTCTTGGTAGTCAACAGTAAGCGGGAAGAAATCTTGGCCCGCTTTAACTTCGGTCTTACCAACAACAGTCACTAAAACCGCTGTGTCGCCATAGGTGACCATCACAGCGCCGTCTGCTTGGCGTGCAATTTCACCCGTTTCTAAGGTGAGCTCATGCGCACCGTACTGAATACTCTTTTTTACTTTATTAAACATTTGTCTTCCTTTTTCACATTAATGCTCATTATTTACAACCCTAATAGTGAGCAACGATAGTTGGCGCTGGGCCACATTGGTACAACAAAAAAGCCAAAAGCACTACGCGTTCACGTAATGCTTCTGGCTTTTATTCAACTGCAAAAATCGTGTATCGCTTTTTGCAAAAACTTACTTACGAATACCTAAGCGTTCAATCAAAACTTGATAACGGCTTAGATCTTTGCCCTTTAAATAATCCAACAAGCGACGACGTTGGCTAACCAAAGCTAGCAAACCACGACGTGAGTGGTTATCTTTTTTGTTAGATTTAAAGTGTTCTGTTAGGTAGGTGATACGTGCAGTTAACAATGCAACTTGCACTTCTGGACTACCTGTATCTGCTGGAGCGCGTTGAAAGTCTGCGACGATCTTAGCGGTATCTTGTGTGGTCATTGCCATCTTTATATTTCCTTTTAGTTAGCGTCAATGCAAAAGCAGGGAATCCGCGAATGCATTCATTTACGACTCGGACGCGCATTTTATCCGTAAGCCAGTGATTTATCAAGCAGAATTAAGAAAAATCTCGTATTAATCGTTTAGGTGCGATTTTTCCATCGTCCTGCAAAAACCCTAATCCAAGAAAACGAGCATTTTCATCAAACAAACGCATCTCGCCTTGAGGGATTTTTCCTGAAACCCATACCGCTTGGCCTTGCAACAAGTAATGGGCAGCGTCAGGATTAAGTGTCACCGCTGGTAAGTAGGCGATTGCAGAGTCGATGGGCAAGAGCAATGACTGTAAACTCTCCACTGGCGTGTTTTTTATGCGCACCTCAAGCGCTTCTAGCGTAATCGCATCGGCCAACGCATAACCCGCCGTTTCAATTCTGCGCAAGCCGATCAGATGCGCACCAGAACCCAGTGCATTACCAATGTCTTCGGCGAGCGTGCGGATGTAAGTACCCTTACTGCACTTGACCGTCATTTCTGCGACGTCTTTTTCAAAGTGCGCAATAGTGATGTCAGCAATCGTCACCAAGCGTGACTGGCGTTCAATGTCCACGCCTTCACGGGCGTATTCGTACAAGGCCTTGCCCTCAAACTTCAGCGCCGAATACATCGGTGGGACCTGGCTGATTTCGCCAAGAAAAGACTGACAAGCGGACGCAAGCTGCGCGCGCGTAAACTTCACATCGGCCGTCTTAATCACTTCACCTTCGGCATCGCCCGTCGTTGTAGTTGCGCCAAACTTTACGGTGGCAATATAGGTTTTATCGGCATCCGTCACGTACTGTGCAAACTTCGTCGCCTCGCCTAAACAGATAGGAAGCAAGCCGGTTGCTAAGGGATCTAATGTCCCGGTATGTCCTGCTTTAGCGGCTTGAAATAGCCATTTAACTTTTTGGAGTGTTTGATTAGATGAAAAACCGATGGGCTTGTCGAGCAACAACACGCCATTGATATTGCGTTTAACTCTTTTGAATTGCGCCATTTGGCAGATTTAAATTCTGACGAGGATTATTCTTTAGGGCTATCTGCCAACGCTTGATTAATGAGGCGCGTGAGTTTCATGCCGTTATCAATCGAAGCATCGTAGACAAAGTGCAACTGCGGCACTGTGCGGAGCAACATGCGCTTAGAGAGCTGGCTACGTAAGAAGCCCGCTGTTTTTTCTAAACCTTTTTGTAGGTCAGCTGCTGATTTCGCATCTTGCTCAGCCGTGCTGTAATAGATTTTTGCGTGCGCCATGTCACCCGTCACCTCAACCTCGGTCACGGTCACCATGCCAACGCGTGGATCCTTTACTTCGAACTGAAGCAAATCCGCCAATTCACGGCGCATTTGCTCAGCAACACGGTCACTTCGTGCAAAATCTTTAGCCATTAGAGCGTTCTAGCCACTTCAACAACTTCGTAGACCTCTAATAGATCGCCCACTTCAATGTCGTTGTAGTTCTTCAATGATAGGCCGCACTCGAAGTTAGATTTAACTTCCTTCACGTCATCCTTGAAGCGTTTAAGTGAATCGAGCTCACCGGTGTGGATGATCACATCGCCACGAAGCACACGGATCTTAGAGTTACGTTTAATGACACCATCTTGAACGTAACAACCAGCCACCGCACCCACTTTAGAAATACGGTAAACCTCACGCACTTCCACCAAGCCAATCGCGCTTTCTTTCTTCTCTGGTGCAAGCATGCCACCAAGCGCTGCTTTAATCTCATCAACTGCTTCGTAGATGATGTTGTAGTAACGGACATCCACGCCTGAGCTCTCGATCAACTTACGGGCGCCAGCATCTGCACGCACGTTAAAACCGATCAATACAGCCTTAGAGGCTACACTCAAGTTCACATCGGACTCAGTCACTGCACCAACGCCAGTATGAATAATGTTGACCTTCACTTCCTCTGTAGAGAGTTTTTGCAATGAGGTCGCTAGCGCTTCGTATGAGCCTTGAACGTCTGACTTGATGATCAACGGCAAGCTCTTCACTTCGCCCTCGCCCATATTTTCAAAAATATTTTCAAGGTTGGCGGCTTGTTTTTTCGCTAACTTCACGTCACGGAATTTACCCTGACGGAACAGCGCGATCTCACGTGCCTTGCGCTCATCATTGAGCACGATGACTTCTTCACCTGAGTTAGGTACGTCTGACAAACCTAAAATCTCAACAGGAATTGAAGGGCCCGCTTCTTTAATATCGTTACCGGCTTCATCGAGCATCGCACGAACGCGGCCAAATGAACTACCAGCAAGCAACATGTCGCCACGTTTTAATGTACCTGACTGCACCAAGATGGTTGAAACTGGCCCGCGACCTTTGTCCAAACGACCTTCAATCACCAAGCCCTTTGCAGGGGTATTTTTAGGCGCTTTCAACTCAAGCACTTCGGCTTGTAAAAGTACTGCCTCTAGAAGGGCATCGATGCCCTTACCTGTTTTCGCAGAGACTTCGACGAACATGGTGTCACCACCCCAGTCCTCTGGCACAACCTCTTCAGCAACAAGCTCTTGTTTAACACGTTCAGAGTTAGCTTCTGGTTTATCAATCTTATTGACCGCCACCACTAATGGCACACCAGCAGCTTTTGCATGGTGGACCGCTTCAATGGTTTGTGGCATCACACCGTCATCGGCAGCGACCACCAAGATCACGATATCCGTTGCCTTAGCACCACGCGCACGCATGGCAGTAAAGGCTTCATGGCCCGGGGTATCTAGGAAGGTAACCATGCCGCGTTCTGTTTCAACGTGATATGCGCCGATATGTTGGGTAATGCCGCCAGCCTCGCCTGAAGCCACACGGCTACGACGAATATAATCAAGCAATGACGTTTTACCATGGTCAACGTGACCCATTACCGTCACCACGGGTGGACGTGTTTCTAGAATCGCTTCAGCGTGTTCAGCGTCTTCCAAGAAAGTTTCTGGATCGTTCGCTGCAGCTGCTTGAGCGGTGTGGCCCATTTCCTCAACGATAATAATCGCCGTCTCTTGGTCAAGCACTTGGTTAATTGTCACCATCATGCCCATCTTCATGAGCGCTTTAATTACCTCGCCAGCCTTAACAGCCATCTTATGTGCCAAGTCAGCCACGCTGATGGTTTCAGGCACTAATACTTCATGCACAATTGGTTCTGTTGGCGCATTAAATGCATGCTCAGCATCACTGTCTTTATTGGATTTTGACTTGGTCTTCTGACCACGCCAGCCTTGATTCATGCCAGTATCGCCACGTGTTTTAATGCCACGTTTCTTGTTCTCGGCATCAGCCCACTCTTTATTCTTGTTCCCTTTTTTAGCTGACTTATCTTCTGTCTTAGCACCTTCTTTTGGTGCTGGCTTATGCAAAGTACCTTCTGAAAGCTTTTTCGCAGCGGCTGCAGCGTCTTCAGTCTTTTTAGCTTCTTCATCTAGACGTTTTTGTGCGAGTTCTTGCTTCTTACGCAGGTCGTCCATCTGCATCGCCATCAACGTTGCATGACGCTTCGCCTCGTTTGCACGCTGTGCAATTTGTTCTGCTGACAACAGACTAGGTTTCACAGATTTTTTCGCAGGCGCAGCCGCTTCAGCGGTTACTGGCAATTCATCAATCACCTCAGGTAATGCAGTGACTTCAGCGTCAGCTGCAACTGGAAGTTCTTCAATGATTTCCGGTGTGGCGACAACCTCAACTTCAGCCACAACTGCCACTTCTTCAATCACCTCTGCAGGCGGCAACTCTTGCTCTGTTGCAGACTCTTCATTGCGCACTAACACGCGTTTTTTACGAACCTCAACCTGAATCGTTCTCGCCTTGCCAGAGCTGTCAGTCTTCTTGATCTCGGTATTTTGCTTACGCGTCAACGTGATTTTGTTTTTTGGTGCTTGGCCGCCGTGCTCTTTACGGAGGTAATCAAGCAACAAAGTCTTGTCTTGCTCAGTCAACTGGTCACTTGATGCAACTTTACTGACGCCAGCACTTTTCAACTGCTCTAGCAGTAGCTCGGCTGGCAAGCCTAACTCACTCGCAAATTGTAATACGCTTGTCTGTCCCATCTGTTACTCCAGTCTATTCTTTACGCAACCACTCAAAATACTCATTACTTCAGCGATAAATTCTTAATACCAGTCTTTAACTACGTCTTATGCAAACCAAGGTGCACGTGCAGTCATAATCAATGTCTTCGCACGCTCTGCGTCCATGTTAGTCAGTTCAACCAAGTCATCCACCGCAAGATCAGCTAAGTCATCCATCGTTGAAACACCTTTCGATGCCAACAAGTGAGCCGTTTCTTCGTCCATGCCTTCCATGCCGAGCAAATCTGCAGAAGCTTCTTCAGCCTTCTCTTCTTTTGCAATCGCATCGGTCAATAATGCAGCTCTTGCACGCTTACGAAGTTCGTTGATCGTATCTTCATCAAACGCTTCGATCTCTGACATTTCTGCCATTGGTACGTATGCGATTTCTTCTAAAGTACCGAAACCTTCCTGAACCAAGATATCCGCAACCTCTTCATCCACATCCAATTTTTCGATGAATAGTTGACGTGTTTTTGTGTATTCTGCCTCGTTCTTCTGTGCAGCTTCATCTATCGTTAGGATGTTTAATGTCCAACCGGTTAACTCTGAAGCTAAGCGAACGTTTTGACCGTTACGGCCGATCGCTTGTGCTAATTGTTCTTCATCCACCACAACGTCCATGCTATGTGCGTCTTCGTCTACCACGATACTTGCAACTTCAGCTGGCGCCATTGCATTAATCACAAACTGTGCTGGCTCCATCGACCACAACACGATATCAACACGCTCGCCTGCAAGCTCACCTGTCACAGCTTGAACACGTGAACCTCGCATACCAACGCAGGTGCCAACCGGATCCAAGCGCTGGTCGTTTGCCTTCACAGCAATCTTAGAGCGAAGGCCAGGATCACGCGCAGCTGCTCGAATTTCAAGCAAGCCATCTTCAATTTCAGGCACTTCTAGTTCAAATAAGCGGGTAATAAATTCAGGCGCAATACGTGAAAGAATCAATTGCGGACCGCGACCACTGCGCTCTACGCGAAGTAAGTAAGCGCGTACACGATCACCTACACGTAGGTTCTCTTTTGGGATCATTTGATCACGTGGTAATAGTGACTCAATACGACCCACTTCAATGATCGCGTTGCCTTTTTCCATGCGCTTGATCACACCGGTGACCAAGAATTCTTTACGCGCTAAGAAATCATCAAGAATTTGTTCACGCTCAGCCTCACGGACCTTTTGTAAGATCACTTGCTTAGCAGCTTGTGCGCCAATACGGCCGAATTCCACTGACTCTAAAGGGTCTTCAAATGTGTTCTCTTCAGAGATCTCTTTGCCTTCAGCGCGCTCATCATCTGCATACATTTGTGCGCCAGGATTCTCTAAAGCCTCATCATCGGTCAGCAAAGTCCAACGTCTAAATGAATCGTATTCGCCGGTTTCACGGTCGATCTGAACGCGAACATCTGCGTCATCAGCAAAACGTTTTTTGGTTGCAGATGCTAGCGCGAACTCAAGGGCGCTAAATACGACCTCTTTATCCACGTTCTTCTCGTGTGCAAGTGCATCTACTAGTAATAAAATTTCGCGACTCATCTTAATCTCCGCTTAAAAATTCGATCAAACGACAACAAATAAATTATTTAAATTCTGGTGCTAAACGTGCTTTATCTATGTTGGTTAGGGCAATTTTAAAAACCACTCCCTCAACATCGATCAACAAATCGCCGTCATCAACACCCTTTAGTGTGCCTAAAAAGTTCTTTCTACCCTCAATCGGCATCCGTACTTTTACATTCGCGCGCGATTCAGCAAATTTTATAAAATCTGCCTCCCTCTTAAGTGCGCGATCCAAACCAGGTGACGAGACCTCTAAACGGTCATAATCAATATCATTTTCAACAGCGAGCACGTTTCCTAATTGGTTGCTCACTAACACGCAATCATCGATGGTAATGCCTTCTGGCTTATCGATAAATAGACGTAGCAATTTCCCGCGGTTGGACACTTCCAAATCCACGAGCTCATACTCAAGCTGCGTTACTGTTTTCTCAATTAATCCGTATAAATCTGCCAATTGATCACTATCCCGTATTAAACAAGCACCATCTATCAGAAACGAAAAATGGGCTTAACGCCCATTCTTCTATTATATCAACCACTTAGCGCAATGGCCTGCGTTTGTTACAAACAAAAAAGCCCACGATTGTGGGCTTTTAAGTAGCGCTGTTATGAACATAACAACACTTCGAATAAAGAGTCTGGCGGTGACCTACTTTCGCATGCACGAAGCATACTATCATTGGCGCAGAATCGTTTCACGGCCCTGTTCGAGATGGGAAGGGGTGGTTCCAATTCGCTATGGCCGCCAGACATAACCGTGATCGTCTGAC
>CAIULB010000015.1 GCA_903899965.1 uncultured Methylophilaceae bacterium
ATCATTAATGGTGCCAGATTGAGTGATTCCAGTATTCGCTCCCGCAGCTGTATTGTTGGCTGTTACGGTTAAGTTAGAGCCGCCAGCAACAATAGTCATTGCCCCCAAAGAAACAATTGTTGTCGCAGTAGTTGCGGTGCCGGTGATCGCAATACTTTTTGCAGACAAGCCCCCTGCCAAAACAACAGCAGAGCTTGCATTAGAAGTGCCGTTAATCGAAATTGTTCCAGCGTTAGCCGTTATTGTTCCCGCTGCAATTGAACTAATGCCTGGATTTGTAGTGGAAGTCGCGCTAATAGATGTTGCATTTAAGGTGACATTACCAGTTGTAGAAGTTAATGCAGATGAGATATAGATCAAACCATTGCCAGAACTAGTAATTCCATTGCTAGTGATATCGATATTGCCGTAAGCAGTAATTGGCGAAGTAGTCGCATAACTTGCTACTACAAAGCCATAGTTAGCAGTGGCATTACTCTTTAGTTGAAAGCTGGCATTGCCTCCAATATTGAGAACACTTACATTGGGCTCAAATGAACCAGCACCACTCGCTAAATTATTAGAGCCTGCTACCGAGAAATCTCCGCCAGCACTGCTACCTACCCCACCAGAGGTAGTGGTATTAATGCCGGCGTTGAGATAAATGGGTCCATTCAGAATTGCGCCAGCGGTAATCGTTGAGCCGCTGAGCGTGCCTCCAGTGGCATCCATCACAACATAACCACCTTTGGTGGTGATGCTTCCTGAAGAGCCGTTATAAATACTTGCACATGCTCCAGCTGAACAGGTTGTTAATGTATTTGTGGCATAGAAAGATTGCGCTACAACGTTAATTTTTCCGGTGCTTGTTGAGTTAATTGCGCCGTTTATCGCAATTTGACCGCTAGCTAAATAACTGAGCGTAAGGTTGCCGGCGCCAGTATTTGTAGTGGTACCTGTCAGAGTGATCGATTGTGCTGTCCCAGTTCTAGTGTCGTAAGTAAGACTGACGTTAACCCCTGAGGCTGGAGCAAATGTTAAGTTAGATGTTTGAGTAATGGTACCGTTGGCAATGATGGTGACGCTAGTACCGGCATTGATTTGGGTTTGAAGGTCGGTAGCATTGATGAATGAGGATGTTGCGGATGCGGTATAACTTGGGAGGGTTCCACCTGAAGTGGCACTAGTACTAATCGTGATGTTATTAGGATCGATCAGCCAAATCCCTCCACGACCTGCGTTGATCGCTGCAAGTAAACCAAGGGTTTGACCGGAAGTTTCGATAAAGCCACCGGCAATGCTGTATGGATTAATTTGACCTGCGTTAATCACGGTTAACGCATCAAGACTGGTATAAACAGAAAAAGGTAATGTACCGTTCTGGGCATCATTACCAATTAAGATGTGACCACCTTGCTCAAGACCATTTGCTCTAATCGTTGCTGAACCAAGCAAGGTTTTTTGTGCCCCAGAAATAGCAATTGAACCACCGCGACCATTTGAGCCATTGGTTTGAACATCTGCATTCTGTATCTCAACGGTATCGCTCGCAATCAAGACCACCTCACCACCCTGTTGGCCATTGGCTTCGATTCGACTTCTTGAATTGAGATTAATATTGTTTGCGCTCACGCGCACTTTTCCGCCCTGGCCATTTGTATTGTTGGCAGAAATCGCGCCAAACAAATTAAACACGCCAGCTAAAACATTCACAAAAGGATTGCTGCCCGCGCCAAATAAATCGCCCCAAACATTAAAGGTGCTGGTGGCATGAATATTCATAGTGGATGCAGAAATGGATGCGCTACTTTGTATGTTGATTTCTTTCGCCACCATCTCAACGCTTAAGGGCGAAGCTAGCAGTTGTGAAATTTGACCTTGTAAATTAATTACCCCATCGGCACTTAAACTTAAAATTGAATTTTGCGCGCCGGTCGTTTTCTGAATCGCGGCATTTGCCGCTAAGTCGATATTACCGCTCGTGCCACTTTGCGCAAAAGCAGCAAGGGCAACATGACCTTGATTAAGTGTTTGGCTAATCACATTTGCAGCCGCTTGATCAATGTTGACTTGACCTGCTGTTAACTTCCACATACCTACCTGACCATGCGCTGCCGCCACGTTAATTTGCGCGGCTGAGCCAACCAAAACACAGCCATTTGAACTAGTTTTTATCACGCCGCCGTTGCCAGCCATTGCACCGCCATTGGCAGAAATCACGCCATGAATTTGGGTTTGTTCTGTCGAGTGAATGTTAATCTGACCGCCGTGACCGTTACTGATTGCAGAAGCTGAAACGCTAGCACCAGATGCTACCGTTACTGTTTCTGCAGTAATCGCTGGTTCGTTATTCGCTACATTGGCTGCCTTAACGCCCACGTTAATTTGACCGCCGCCCGCGTCGCCATTGGCAGCGATTTTGCTGTTCGCAGCTAACACTACATTATCACCAGCAACCGTCACCTCTCCACCCACAGTGGCTGTGCCTTTGCCGTTCGCAAGGAGCTTACCTTCGTTGGTCACCGTCGCGCCAACTAAAGAAATTTTTCCGCCATTACTCACAGCGCTTGAAGCCACAATCATGCCGCTATTTTTAACCACTGAATTCATCAGTTGACGTGCAGAATTTGCCGCCACAATCACCGTGCCGCCATCCACAAAAACCAGGCGTTTATTTTCGATTAAGGCGTTCACGGTTGACACGTCAACACGCACACCAACGAGCTGATTATTTTGGAAATTTAAAGTGATCTTTTCACCGGCTGCCATGGCAATCGTGTTGTTCACATTGGCGCGTGCAACAAGGTATCCCTCATTACGAACTTCTGGTGCAAGGAGGGCAATAAAGCCGTTCGCATCATGTGCTGAAATGCGGCCTTGGTTAACGACTTTACCAGCACCATTGCCTTGATAAACATGCTTGCCGTCCATGAAATCTTGATCGGAAATGTTCATGGTGGTTGCAACCACAGCCGCCGCATCTACCTGTGCGCCTTTACCAAAAGACACCCCGTTTGAATTCACAATAATTACTTGGCCATTGGCACGCACCGCGCCATCAATTTGTGATGCGCTAGCACCCGTCACACGGTTCAAAGTCACGGCTTGCGCATTTGGCTGATTGAAGTTCACTTGGGCATTCGCACCCACATCAAAGCTCTGCCAGTTGACCACCGCCCGCTGTGATGTCTGATTGACATTCATGGTCGCTGCAGACTGAGAAATGGAAGCATTTCCAGCAACCACTTGACCGCCTGTTGGCAAAGCGTCCGCGGCAAGCTCTGCAGCAAAGGTATTCCCCAACATACCCAATATCGCGAGCAAGGCAAGGCCTAGTGCTGATATGCACTTAGGCTTTGCTTGTCTGAAATTGAGTAGAAAATTCATCATTTTTTAGAAGCTATAACTCGCGCTTAACCATGCACGTGGACTGGTGTCATAACCGTCATTATCTCGATTCACATAGACACCGTTTTGCGCAGTTTTTAATGGGTTGTTGCCTAGCTTCCAAGCCACCACGCCTGAGAAGTTAAACTTGCCAGGATTCCATTTCAAACCAACGCCTGCGCCATAAAGCGCATAGCTATTCGATGCGCCAGTTTCGCCCTGCCAGTTCACATAAGTGTCCTTGTACTGCTGAACGGATCCAGCATCTAAAAAGACTGTTGTTGTGAGGTGTTGTGGCAATTGTTTTTGCAATTCAAAACTCGCCAAAAAGCCTTGTGATCCACCGCCTTGTGCAACCGGATAGGCACGAACACCATTAGGGCCACCTAGATAAAATTGCTCGGAAGAGTTCAAATTATCTGCACTCAACTGTCCACTCACGTTAATCAACAATTGCGTACCCTCAAGCGGCAAAACTTGTACACGAGAGGCATTCAAAGTCAGCTTTGTGAACGTATTTGGCACATAGCGATTGTTGTTGGCATCCACTAAATAATTAGAAGGTGTCACGCCGTCAATATCGAGATGACCGAAGACCAAGCTCCCACTCACACTGGTTACACCACCACCGAGCAAGCCATCATAGTGGTTAAGATTCCCACCAAGATTGAGGTTCTGAATTTGGTAGCTACTATTCACAGCTCCCGATGCTAGATTGCGATTCAAGTAGCCCTTCTCTTCAAGCCCAGCGGTTAAGTTGGCGTTGGTAGATTGAGCGCGTTTGATTGGGTAACTTAAATTGGCGCCAAGCACCCAAGCATCACCGAAACCACCATTGGTTTTATATTGACCAACGTTTTCGTAATCGAGGTAGTTAGCGGTCATTGCCAAACGTAGACCGCGGTAGCCAATTGGCAATGCATAGGTCACTTGGTTGAAACTTGAACCTTCAGAATAAAGACCATAAAAACTTGCTTGGTCTCCCATGCTGAGCGGGCTATTAACTGCAAGACTAGCCACAACTTGGGCAACACCAGTACTGCGGCTACCACCATTTTTTGTTTCAACACGCGCGTCAAAGAGGGAGGTTTTGTGGAGGGTGAGATGGACGTTCGTTTCGCCATCTTTCTGCCCTGCTTCGAGCGCTGACTCCGCCTTGATGCCAGGCAGTTCATTGAGGAGCCCAAGGCCCTTCGCCGCCATATTCGCATTGAGTGGGCTGCCCATTGGATTTTGCGCGGTGATATAGCTAGCAGCCGCTTTATCAGACAATCGTGCCTGACGATCTTTATTTTCCACGCTGACATCACCAAGCTTAGCTTCGACCACTTGAATGATTAACACACCAGCTTCGTTGATGTTTTGTTCCGGCAAATAGGCTTGCACCACAAAGCCATGCTGGCTGTAAAACGCAGTCACCACATCCACTAATTTTTGCAAGCCTTGCAAAGTGTATGACTGATTCAAATGCGTTGAAAGTGCGTCTTGTAATAGATTGGCGTCCACCAAATGCACACCCACTACACGCACTTCCTTAATCAACACTTGCACACCATCATCCGCCTGAACAGGCTCAGCAGAAGGTGCACTCACGTCAGGCAGCGGCGCTGTAAAAACGTCAGGCGCTTCCTTTTGAATCTCTTGCTGCAATGCACCCGCATCCGGATTGGCTGTCTCAGCAAACGCATTCACTGACAAACCGATCACTGCTGTTGCAGATAAAAGTGTGACTAAATTATTCTTCAAAAATACCTCTAAACCCAATAGGGGCGGGAGTTACGGGGCATACTCGCCCAACCTTCGCGATT
Source organism: uncultured Methylophilaceae bacterium (assembly GCA_903899965.1). Lineage (GTDB taxonomy): Bacteria > Pseudomonadota > Gammaproteobacteria > Burkholderiales > Methylophilaceae > Methylopumilus_A. The sequence continues at coordinate 5,175 of CAIULB010000015.1, forward strand.
ATCTTAAAAACAGCAACCTTTAACCATCCCCAATTGGGGATGGCGGGCGTTCATTTTAAAATCAACAAAGGGCTATTGCAAGACCCATTAAACATCACCATCTGGCCATCTCGTAGAAATCATTGGATATTTCTAAGAAATCCTCTAGAAACCAATCACAGAAAGGGATTCCAAGGGATTGGCTTTGTTTTTTCTGGCGGACCATATTTTCCCACCTTGACAATGTCAAGGTCATGATTTAATTGAAATAAAAGTCTTGAAATGCCAAAAATTGCCCCCATCTCTACATTGTCATGCACTAACAACAAAAGGAGGAACACATGGCAAGCCCAAGCAAGGCACAAATCCAAGCAAATCGTCAGAACGCAAAACGTTCAACCGGTCCAACTTCTATACAAGGAAAACTAAAAGTGAGTCAAAACGCGATCACCCACGGCATCTTTGCCGCCAGCCCATTACTTCCCCATGAAAACGCGGAGGAGTTCAAAAGCTTAAGCCAAGGCATTGCAGATGTTTATCCGCCTGTGGATGCCATTGCTGTGGGCTTAGTCGAACGGATTGTTTTAGGGGTCTGGCGTCAGAAACGATTGCGAATTGCAGAAGCTGCTAAGCTTCAGATCTCCATGGCACCGGAGATCATGGCGGAAGAAATCAGTGATGCATTCCGACTACCTTATAACAGACGACTAAGTGCACAGAGCATTTCAAAAGCGCAGGAGGATAAGTTTAGCTATTGGACAAAGGTAGTTGAAGAATTTGACAAGATAGATATTAAAGCTGCGCCAGCCAATATCGCCAAATTATCAATCGATGCACCAACGGTTCATGCCCACCTCGACGATGACGCACTCCAATCTGAAATAGACTACAACGTGTTTATGAAAACACCCGCCATGGTGATTGCTTCTCTGCAAAAAACGAAGAAGTATGCTGAGGGCTTTCTTTTAGCCAACGGGATAAACCATAGCGCATATAACATTGCAGAGAAGATGAAGCAGGCCAAGCTAGTTCCCGATGGAAAAAACGTAGAGTTTTTATGCAAGTACCAAGTGCAACTCGACACTGATCTTTATCGTGCCATTGACGCATACAAGAAACACCTTGCATGGCGTGCTGAAAATCTTGAGATTGAAGTAGCCGAGGAGCTTGCTGCTTAAAGACAAGCTGCAAAGAAAAACGCGCCTATCAAGGCGCGTTTTTTACCTTAGTTACAGTCAAGCCCAATGCTGGGAGCACATCTTCTTTCAAAGCTTCCCCAGGATGAGATGGTTTTTTATTATGATCGTCGGATAGGTTCATGAGAGATAGACCACATCGAACAGCTTCATTTTATTAGCCCCGCTGCCCGACTAGTTTCATAGTCATCGATTGCGCTCCTGAAGAAAGCATAAATATCCTCAAGGCTAGTCTTTAGTCCAATAGACTCAAAGCCCTCATCGTCAGCGTCAAGCTGAACGAATCCCGTCAAAGCATCTTTAAGAAACTCTTCAGAGTAGATGGCGACCTCAGCATCGCGAGCTGCATTAAAAAGGCTTTCAATACTTTCACCCTTGATGATTAGCAGTTGCATCAAGTCAAACAAATCTCTTGATTTGACACGCTTCTGAATTAGCCATGCCTTCATTTCAAAAATAGCATTGCTCGCCATCAGTCTAAATGTAATGCCGTCAGGGCTAATAAACTCTAGCTGACTAAAATGTGTGTAAGGAACATCATTGCGCGCGAAGAATGTCACCTTCGTGCCATCAATCAAATAGTCTCTGGAATGCGCCAATAAATCCGTACCGTTGATTTTTGCCTGCGTGATTTTAGAAGCAGGCGTCATGAGCATGACATGGTGATCTTTTGAGATCTGCTGAATTAAAGAGTCTAAAGCCACACCATCAAGCTTATCTTCAAACAAACAAAAGTCTAGGTCCTCGCTTAATCTGTGACCGATCTGCAAAGACAATGCTGTGCCGCCCAGCAAAACGTAATCCTTCAATTCCACACGCTTGGCAAGCAGCTCAAAAACAGCGCGCGTTTTTTGGGGCATCATCATCAAATCAAGCATGCGCAAAACCCTTCTGGATATTGGTTAACATACGACGCAGTGATCGCATCAACACCTCGTCCTCTTTCAAAGGAGATCCATAAAGAACCGCAGTGACTTTAGATACGCCATAGTGGGCACACAAGATCAGCACGTCATCAAATACTGAACGCTCCAACACCTTCTGAATCAAGAGTTCATCACTTGGACTGGACTGGCTCCAAACATATGGGAACTCAAACCCGGGCTGCGTTCTAGTCACTTGCGGCTGAATGTCTGGAGCAACCAACACTGACTTGCGGGTAAGTGCATTTAATATCAAAGAGAGCGTGTTGACGCTAATATCTTTTGCCTTGAAGTTCTCAAGCGCATTAATCGTTGCGCGAGAAACTCCTGAGACAGTAGCAAGCATAGCTTGCGTCATCCCGGCTTTCACTCGAGCGCTTCTTAAGTGCTCGCCTATAAAATGAAGGTCATAGAACATAGGGGTTATATTGCGTTAATACACTGTGATTGTCAAATATATTTGACACCAATTAAAGAGTCAACAAATTAAGTACCTAGATGTTTTTTAGATATAATTATAAAAAATTATTAATCAACCCAATGAACTCATCAACCCTCCAAGACAGAATCAAGCTTGCACTCGAGAAATCAGGGCTATCTAAGACTGACCTATGGAAGGGATGTGGAGTAAGTTCTGGAACCGTAACTACTTGGGTAAAAGGACCGAATCAAACGATCAGCGGAGTTAACCTGATGAACGCGGCCAAGTTGCTTGGAGTTAATCCTGACTGGCTAGCTACGGGAAGAGGCAACATGTCCTCAACCAAAGAGTCTGTAAGTAAGTTCGACGATGAATCTACATCCATCGAGATTTCAAATCCATCCCACTCAAAATCTATCAAGGGCATCAAGTTAAGCTTAGCTTGGATTAGAGAAAAAGCTGCGGGCGCCAATCCAAATCAACTAAGTATTGTTTTTATCGATGATGACTCAATGTCGCCAACAGTAACTCAAGGCGATTTCATAATCATAAATTCCAATATCAGAAAATTTTCGAATGATGGAATTTACATTATCAATAGCAATGCTGGTTCGTTCATAAAACGAATACAGAAGCTTGTTGACGGTACTTATCTCATCAAATCCGACAATCCATCTTACGAACCACAATCAATTAAAGCACTCGATTTATCTAAAATCAATATCGCAGGCAAAGCTGTTTCAATATGGGCTGAAAAATCAGCCTAAGCCAAATTAAAAAAATTTGCTTTATTTTCTTATTTAAATAAGATATATTTACTTAAAAATCTTATTTAAATAAGATTTAATGTATATTTACTTCCATAACCAAGGAGAACGAGATGGCGAAGAATCGTGCAAGGAACTACGAGTGGGCAACGGTGGAGTATGAACAGGGTTCGTATGATGTATGCGTGTGTATGGTGTTTGAGCAGGTCGATGAGATCAGACCAGTGGATAGTGAGATCAACATCATAGAACTGATGGATAGGAAGAGCATTGAGTGGATGTATGAGAAAGCCATGGAAGAAATCAATGCGAATTTAAATGCGCCCCACTTCAAGGACATGTCTCGGATGGAGTATCTGATTGATGAAGGCATTGAAGGTCCTGTGATGGATGACAAGGCAGCTTGAGGGAGATGATGATGCATTACACAGAACTGAGGAAGATTAACGTCAACGACTACATTGAGCGTAAGAATGGCTTAGCTTATCTGTCATGGTCTTGGGCGGTAGATCAGTTATTGCAACTTGATGAGAGTGCATCCTGGGAGTATGCAGAGCCAAGGGTCTTTGGCGAGACCATGATGGTGTTCTGTACCGTCCATGCCTTTGGTAAATCGAGAACAGCGCAGCTACCGGTCATGGACTTTAGAAATAAGGCCATTCATAACCCAGATGCATTTTCAGCCAATACAGCCATGCAAAGGTGTTTAGCCAAAGCCATCTCACTCCATGGACGCGGGATGTATATCTATGCAGGAGAAGATCTCCCGATGGCAGAGATGAAAGAGAATGAAACCAAGGAAGCAAAGACAGGTAAGGAAATAGAAGCCCCTAAGCAATCGATTACCCCAACGGCAGGCGCACTAGAAGCCTTCAATAACGATGAGAAAGACTTGCTCGCCAGGATCGCAGAGGAAGTCACAGAGCTTGTACAACTAGAAGAATTAAGGCTCGCGCATGAACGCTGCGAGATGCTGGAAAATGATGAGAAGGTTGCGCTATGGAGCTTGCTGGATAGCAGGACAAGAAGTGCATTGAAGAAACACAAAACCGAAAAATAAATGAAGGCTATGACAAGCGTGACTTTTCAACCTAAAATACCGACATCTTTTGGCTGTCACGTTTTCGTAAGGGAATGACATGATTTTTCGTGTACTAGTATTCACGCTTCTATTTTCAATCAACGCTTACGCAAAACCCGTCCATCATTCGACGCCGCATCAAGACAAAAGCAGCCAATCACAAACAAATAGCCAGGCATCTGAAGATGATTTGACTAAGCAGCTCACTAGCCATAACTGGCAGATCACACAAATCTCCAAACAGCCTAAAATCAATCTCGATGAAGACAGCTGGATCTTTAACTTTGCAAGCAACGGAAAATACAAAGGCTTTGGCAACTGCAACTACCTAAGTGGCAGCTTCAAAACCGACAACGCAGGCGCATTTAGAATTAGCAACCTAGATGGCTCAAACAATCACTGCGATGACGTCAAAGATGACGAGCCTATGGTCTTTAACATGCTGCTCTTAGCGGACAGCTTCGAAATGAATGGCGACGGATTACTCCTTAAAAGTAACGGCCAAGTACTGATTGGATTAAAAACCACCGATAAAGAAGTGACACGCAGCGTTGCCCACAAAACAAAAGGCGAAAAAAGCGCAGGGAAATCAGCTCACAAGAAAACAGACAAGAAGAGCGGCAAAAAGTCTGCAACATCTAAAGCGAAACCCTCTTCAAAGAGCGATCAAAAATCCCATGCAAAAACCGACGCTAAAAAACCTGCATCCAAAGCACACGATAAAAAGAAACAATCACTACATTGAAAAACTAATCGGAATAATCAGCTCGTTTGATTTATTCCTCAAACTCTCTGGGATAGGCGTGACTTTAAGCGCCTGATCCACCATCCTAAGCGCCTCATTATCTAAGACATCTATCCCTGAAGAGCGGCGAAGTTTTAACTCCACACTGCCGTCCCCATTCACATGCACTAAGACGTAGGCTAACCCTTGCCAATGACTGGCCGCCGCTGAAGCTGGATAGCGTTTAAATTTAAGACAAGCCTGACTTAAGCTGCGACCATAAGCACCCCACCCGCCCTTAAAAATTGAGCCAAAAAGTCACGTGATTTTTTGGTCGCTTTTGCGCTAAGAATTTGCGTCATCTTTACTGAATTTCATTAAATTTGTACTCATTGGTAATTAAATATAAAATATATTTAAAATCAATGTGATTGATATATTTATACTTTTTGGTATAAAATTAAAAAAATCAATCGAGAGGTCATGAAAAAATTGCATGAAAATCACTGAAAAAAAACCACGTGGAAGGCCGCTAAAATTCGAGCAAAATGCAGTGCTTGAAATGGCGCTTGCGCAATTCTGGGCGCATGGTTTTGAAGGGACTTCGATTAGTGATTTAACCTCGGCCATGGGCATTCATCGCCCGAGCCTCTATGCCGCATTTGGGAATAAAGCTGCGCTATTTAACGCCTGCGTGACGCACTACCTATCGACCGAACTTAACTTTATCGAAGAGACCCTAAAAACATCGCCGCTTCTCATTGCCATCGAGGCATTACTAGATCGAGAGATCACGCTCATTGAAAACGGACGAGGATGTTTTCTTGTGCAAGGGGCGATCAGCTGCCGCGAAGAGAATAACGAGATTAAAGTATTGCTGAACGAACACCGCAAAACCTTAGAGGGAAAATTAAGACGGCGGGTACAAATGGCGCAAATGAAAAATGAAGTGGCCAGTACAGATAGTCCAGCTGCCATCGCCAAATACATCGCAAGCATCTACCAAGGGCTTTCCATCCAGGCAAGTGGCGGCGCAACCAAACGAGAGCTACAGGAAGTGGTCAAGATCGCATTAAAAGCCCTCACCCTAAGGTAAGGGTTAGCAGACAATAAAAAAGCCCGCTTATAAGCGGGCTTTTTTATTTCAATATTGGTGCGGCTGGAGAGACTCGAACTCTCACGACTTTCGTCACCACCCCCTCAAGATGGCGTGTCTACCAATTCCACCACAGCCGCGAAATTAATTATTGAGGAACTTCCTTGCTCGTAGGCGCAGCGTCTGCTGGCAACGCAGCAGGGGCTGCTGCAGGTTTTTGTGCTGCTTGTTCAGCAGCAATGGATTTCACTACGCTCACACGGTCAGCACGATGACCAGACATATAAGCAAGCGTTAAGCTCGTGGTAAAGAACACAGCCACGCAAATCGCTGTGGCACGGCTCATGAAGTTAGATGAACCGCTCACGCCAAATAGGCTACCTGATGCGCCGCTACCAAAAGCCGCCCCCATATCAGCACCCTTGCCGTGTTGCAATAGAACAAGGCCAATCACACCGGCTGCTGCTAATACGTGAATCACTGTAACTAAATTTTCCATAATCTCTTATTTTCCAAACAGGCTTAACTGACTAACGCACTGAAGCTGCAGCAAGACAAATTTTTTCAAAATCGTTCGCATCTAATGAACAGCGTCCGATGAGGCCGCCGTCAATATCCTGCATAACTAGCAATTGTGACGCATTTACGGGATTTACGCTACCCCCATAAAGGATGCGCAAGCTATTCGCAGCCTTTGCATCGTAAGTAGCAATGCGTCCACGAATGAACTCATGCATGCTCTGCGCTTGCTCTGGCGTGGCACTTAAGCCGGTGCCAATCGCCCAAATTGGCTCATACGACACCACCGCGTTTTCAAAGATCGTACCGCCTTGGCTTAGCAAAATCGCATCTAACTGCTCTGCGACCACCGCTTGCTCCATCCCCGCTTCACGCTCTTGCAAGGTTTCCCCCACACACAAAATCGGCGTTAAGCCCGCACTTTTGGCGGTCACAAATTTGGCCGCGATATTCTCACCGCTTTCGCAGTAAGCCGTGCTGCGCTCAGAGTGGCCTAGGATGACGTAACTCGCATCAAAGTCACGCAGCATACTCGCTGCCACTTCACCGGTGTAAGCGCCGACAGGATATTTACCCACGTTCTGCGCCCCCCAGGCAATGTTAGTACCGCCGAGTACGACCTGCGCTTGAAAGAGGTAAGGATATGGCACGCAGACCGCGAAGTCGACGTGATCAATGTGCGCGAGCTTCTTCTTGAACGCCTCGAACAACTGCTGGTTCTGAGCAATCGACCCATGCATCTTCCAATTCGCAACAACAAGCTTACGGCGCATATTTCAACCCTTTAAATGTGACGCGAATTCTACGCTTGGACAAGGCATTACTCAAGCGCGACACAATGGCGCACGTTGAGCTGCACGCCCTGGCGACCGTTAAACTCGTTGGTCTGAAGCTCGTACACAACCTGCACCTTGGGCGGCAAGAAGGTGGCCTGCTGGAAGTAGATCGCATCCACCATGCGGCCGGTTTGATCATCCACCTTTTGCAAAGACAACTTCAGATGACGCTCACCGACGACCTTTTGCAACTTCACAACAAACTCGTCGCTAAAGAGTGGCGCTGGGAAGCCCTGTCCCCAGACTTGTTTATCAAGCGCGACCGCCACATCCCAGCCCACCTCATGGGATGCCAGCGAGCCATCGGTTTCAATCACTGCGTCCAAGTCAGCCGGTGTGAGCAAGCTCGCGGCCACCTCCTCAAAAGCCGTTTTAAAACGGTCAAAGCCCTGATGGGAGATGGTGAGGCCAGCCGCCATCGCATGACCACCGAATTTTAAAATTAAATCTGGATGCCGTTTCGAAACGAGGTCCAAGGCGTCCCGTAAATGCAATCCCTTGATCGATCGGCCCGAGCCTTTGAGGTTGCCATCACCCCCCAATGCAAACGCAATCACCGGGCGGTGATATTGCTCTTTCACACGCGACGCCAATATCCCGATCACCCCCTGGTGCCAATCGGGCTCAAAGATACTCAAACTAAACTGGCCGCTGACGTCCACCTCCTCCAACGAGATGTTGGCGGCCTCCTGCATGTCCGCCTCGATGGCGCGGCGCTCTAAGTTCATGGTATGAAGTCGCTGCGCCATGACCGTCGCTTCAGTTTCATCATCAGAAATCAGACAGGCAATCCCGAGCGCCATATCATCGAGCCGCCCGGCAGCGTTGAGCCTTGGCCCGACACTAAAACCCAAGTCCTGCGCGTTAGCTTTAGATGCATCGCGTCCTGCCAGTTTGAGCAGGGCGCGAATGGCTGGACACGCCTTACCCGCACGAATACGGCGTAAGCCCTGCTCCACCAAGATACGGTTGTTATCATCAAGCTTCACTAAGTCAGCGACCGTGCCAAGCGCCACGATATCAAGGAGCTCGGTTAAGTTAGGTTCAGACTTATCAGTAAACGCGCCGCGACCTCGAAGCTCTGCACGCAGCGCCAGCATCACGTAAAAGATGGTCCCAACCCCTGCTAGGTTCTTGCTCGGGAAGTTACATCCCCGCTGGTTCGGGTTAACGATGCACGCGGCAGCTGGCTTTTCATCCCCCGGTAAATGGTGGTCTGTCACCAGCACCTTAATCCCTAGACTATTCGCTTTTTCAACGCCTTCTACACTCGCGATCCCGTTATCAACCGTGATGATGATATCGGGACTGGCCTTTGCAGCGAGCTCAACAATCTCAGGGGTTAAGCCGTAACCATACTCAAAACGATTAGGCACCAGATAATCGACCGCTGCGCCCATGCTTCGCAGCCCACGCATCGCGACCGCTGTGGCCGTCGCGCCATCACAGTCATAATCGCCAACCACCAAGATGGCCTGCTTCTGTAAGATCGCATCGGCAAGTAATACCGCCATCTGCGGCGCATTGGTGAGCGCATCTGGCGGGATGAGTTTAGCGAGTGACACATCGAGCTGCGTGGATTCAACAACCCCCCGCGCGGCCAAGACCCTCGCCAAGAGTGGCATCACGCCATCCTTGGCCAAGCCATCTGCGGCATCCGCATTAAAAGAACGTCTCACAATATTGACCATTGTTTAAGCATCCACCACATGAAAGTAAGCAGTAATTGGCGATGCTTTTCGCCAGAGCTTCCAAGTATCGCGCGGTTTAAGGTGAAGCGTAAACGTCATGCCATGCACATCAAAATGACAGCGCGCGGCCTTAAGCTCTTTCTTCTTTAGCCTTTGAAGGATCGGCGCAAACCAATCTCGTTCCAAGCCGCGATGATCCGTCACCACCACCGCATCACCTGCTGGCTTTAATGACACATCACCTGCCGCTAATTTTTGGCAAGGGATGTCAGCCCACTTGGCTAGCCCTGAACTGAAGATATCGTTCGCAAAAAATTGAAAGCCTAACTTTTGCGCAGGCTGATTAATTGACTCAACACGTCCCCCACCAGAAAGCCAAAGGCTATTCACGGGCAATAGGCCTTTTTGCTCACGCACTTGATTCATTGGATGGTCGTGCAAAAGCATTTGCACTTCATTGAGTAAAGCCTGAAATTTCATACCATGTTTGCCTTGCGGCATATGCTTGCCCACATCCCGCCCCATGGCTTCAGAAAGTAAAAACGTGGTGACATCCACATCATTATTCACATGGCAATATAAAAAATCACCGGACTTACTTGGCAAGAAACTTAAGCCTTCTTGAGCGAAGTGTTGATTGAGATCTACTACCAATGATTTCACTTCATCCGTGCTTAAACGCACTGCATCGCCCAGCGTAAAGAAATCCCGCTGCAACACAAAATGTACGGGATGCGCTAAAAACCAATGCCCTGTTTTTTGCTCTACGCCTTCACCCATCAATGCAAGGGGTGCCAAAGGCCAATCCGCCTGCTTTTTTACACCAAACTGCTGGCAAAGGCTTGCCTCTATGGGATGCTTAGCATCCACCTCCCATGTGCCGATTGCGCATAGCTTAGCAAAAGCTGGGGCGTCATCGCCGCTCAGCAGAAACTGCGCAAACTGGGGTAAATAAACATCAAGATTCAAATCATCACTCATTTCTAAAACAAAGCAATCATGCGCCAATTAGGCGAGAAATCACTTTTAAAAAATCACTTTTCGCTATACCATTTTTACATACATTTGAACGAAATCAATCCCAACGATGGAACTAATTTTATGGCGTCACGCGGAAGCCGAAGACGGCTACCCAGATCTTGAGCGTGCACTCACCGAAAAAGGTCATGAGCAAGCAAAAAAAATGGCGGACTGGCTTAAGCCCCGCTTGCCTAAAGATACGCAGATCTTGGTGAGCCCCGCCAAGCGCGCCCAGCAAACTGCGAGCGCACTTGAACTACCGTTTACAACACTTCCCGAACTTGCCCCTGGTGGCTCCCCTCACGATTTATTGAAAGCAGCCAACTGGGATACGAGCAAAGGCTCCGTCCTCATTGTCGGCCACCAACCCACTCTAGGTGTGGCAGCGGCCATCGCCATGACGCGCAAGACCCACTTCTGGTGCGTGAAAAAAGCCGCCATCTGGTGGATCGCCAGCCGCGTTCGCGCCGAGGAGGAGCAGGCGATCATTCGCGCTGTCGTCTCCCCAGACATGCTTTAGTCGCTTCACAAATCACTCCCTATCCAGCATAAGCCATGGCGAACGAAATCGAACTGAAGCTTCGCATTGCCGAGTCCAGCGCGCACCTCTTAAACGACCACCCTGCCATTACTGCGCGTTTAATAGAGGCGCCCTGGACACGTAAACTCGTCAGCATTTATTACGATACCCCGGATTTTTCTTTGCTGGACGCAGGCCTCAACTTGCGCGTCCGCAGCATGGCACGCGGCGGCTTTTGAACCATCACTCAAGGTGATGCGCAAAATAAATGATGAACTAGAGCTTGGGATTGAGCACTACGCTGGCTTGGGTGCGATGAGCAATTTACAGGGCTGGAAAAACCAAGAGCACACGACTTACGTGGCAGCTGATTTCAAAGTCAAAGGCATGGAAGTGAATTTTGGCGTCGGTCACGGCTACCAAAAAGCGGAAGACGACTGGGTTATAAAATCGATCGTCGCCTTCCCTTTTAATTAATAGCGCTTAAGGAGTTCAAACGTCAACGCAACGCCAAAGCCGTTGACGTCACTCGCCACAGCACCTAAGCCACCCTTGCGGTTGTATGAAGAAAGATCCACATGCAACCACGGGGTGTCGTTCTCAATAAACTTGGCCAAGAAGCGGGTGGCATGGACGTGGTCAGCGCCACCTTCTAACGTACATTGCTTCACATCAGCAATGCTGCTCTCCAGATCCTCGTCATAGTCATCATCGAATGGGAAGGCGCAAACACGCTCACCCACTTCTGCACCAATTCCAACCACCTTACAAAGCAGCTCGGGCTTGTTACCCAGCACGCCGCTATAACGGTCACCCAAAGCACTCACCATACTGCCAGTCAGCGTAGCAAAATCAATCATCCAGTCAGGCTTTGCACGCGAAGCTAAAGTCAAAGTATCTGCCAGCACCATGCGGCCTTCTGCATCGGTATGCACGATCTCAATGGTGGTGCCATTAAGCGCGGTCACCACGTCGTTTTGTTTATAGGCAAGCGGCCCAATGTGGTTCTGCGCAATCGCGAGCCAGCAATCAATCTTAATTGGCAATTTCGCTTTTGTTGCAGCAAGCAACACCCCCAAAGCAACCGCAGACCCGTTCATGTCTTCATGCATACCGCTCATGTATTTAGCGGGCTTCAAGTTATGACCGCCGGTATCAAAACAAATGCCCTTCCCAACCAGCGCGATAAATTTTTTCGCATCTTTTGGCGCGTAAGTGAGATGCACAATCGCCGCATCTTGCGGATCTGAGCCTTGCCCAACAGCGACAAAAGCGCCCGCACCCATTTTGGTCAATTTTTGCATATCAAGCTCTTGATGTTGCCAGCCATTCGATTTTGCAAGTTCAGCGATTTTAGCGCGATATTGCGTAGGATTAAGCTCATTTGGCGGCATTATCGTGAAAGTTCTCGTCAGCACATTGCCCGCAACTAGCGCTTGAATGTTCGCAAAACCATCCGCTTCTTGCCAGCCATAAATCTCCACAACATCCAACACTGGTGACTTAGGCTCTTTTTGCGATTCCGCACCCTTACGCTGGGGCAACTCAGCAGCATTCACACTCACCACGTAAAACGCATCTTTTGCGGATTGCCTGCGCACTTCTTCAGTGCCAAAAACCGCAACTGCTAGCGCCCTTGGTTTTTCCTCAAGCAAAGGCTTGATCGCTTTACGCAATAAAGTCTGACGCTTAAACACTGATAAATCAGCGTCCAGCACGATCCAGCTCACCACCGCACCGTTAGGCAAGTCAGTCGCAACAGCAGCCTTACTCAAATCGGTATATTTCTTGCTGATACGTTTTAACTTGGCGTCCAATGCAGCAGAAAATGGTAAATTTTCAGGGCGCTTAGCCGGCAAAATAAATAAAAGATGGGTTTGCGATGCCAATGACTTTTCATCAGCAATGACTAAATTTTGTTTTAGGGTGATGGACATGCAAAAACCTCACTAAATTCGTTTAAATGTCGTTAAATTTCATTAAATTCGCTAAATAAACCATATTTATGCCGTTGATTAATCTAGCAAAGTCCCGCCAAAACTTGACCAGACGGGTCAAAAAAGCGATGATGCGAGTTAGCCAATCAATCACTTATTGATTTAAGCATTAAATGATAACGACCTAGCGTTGTAATACGTCTAGTTGATTATACCTTTTAGATAAGCCTAAAAGTTTCCTGGAGAACCACCACATGGCATTTACCCCCGATATTGACCCACAAGAAACCCAAGAGTGGCTTGAAGCCATTGATGCGGTATTGGCCAACGAGGGAACCGAACGTGCGCACTTCTTATTAGAGACACTGATTGATAAAGCGCGCCGCTCCGGTGCTTACCTACCTTACAACGCAACTACTGCGTATGTGAATACCATTCCTACGCACTTGCAACAAAGATTGCCGGGCAATCCTGATATGGAGCGCCGCATTCGTGCGCTGATTCGTTGGAATGCCATCATGACCGTGCTTCGCGCTAACGAGAAATCACCAGGCGTGGGCGGGCATATTGCTAGCTTTCAATCTGCCGCGACATTATATGACGTGGGCTTTAACCACTTCTTCCGCGCAGCGAATGACAAATTCGGCGGCGACTTAATATTCTTCCAAGGCCACTCATCGCCTGGCGTGTATGCACGTGCTTTTTTAGAGGGTCGCTTAACTGAAGACCAGATGGATAACTTCCGCCAAGAAACGGGTGGAAACGGCTTATCAAGCTACCCGCATCCATGGCTTATGCCTGATTTCTGGCAGTTCCCAACCGTCTCAATGGGTCTAGGTCCATTGCAAGGGATTTACCAAGCACGCTTCTTGAAATATCTACATGACCGCGGTATTGCGGATACCTCAGATCGTAAAGTTTGGGTGTTCTGCGGCGACGGTGAGATGGACGAACCTGAGTCATTGGGTGCGATCTCACTTGCTTCACGCGAAAAATTAGACAATCTCATTTTCGTGATTAACTGCAACTTACAACGTCTTGACGGCCCTGTGCGCGGCAACGGCAAAATCATCCAAGAATTAGAATCTGATTTCCGTGGCTCCGGCTGGAACGTATTGAAAGTGATTTGGGGTTCTTATTGGGATCCACTCCTTGCCATGGATAAAGATGGCTTACTCAAAAAACGCATGGAAGAGTGCGTGGACGGCGAATACCAAAACTTTAAGGCCAAGGGCGGCGCGTACACACGCGAACACTTCTTCGGCAAGTATCCTCAACTGAAGGAAATGGTCGCAGCGATGTCTGACCAAGACATCTGGCGCCTAAACCGTGGCGGTCATGACCCTCACAAAGTGTATGCAGCCTATGCCGCTGCAACACAGCACAAAGGCCAACCAACGGTTATCTTAGCGAAGACCGTTAAAGGTTATGGCATGGGCGATGCAGGTGAAGCGCAAAACACAACGCACCAACAAAAGAGCATGGACATCGCTTCATTGAAAGCATTCCGTGACCGCTTTGATTTGCCACTCACGGACGAACAGGTAGAAAGCTTATCGTTCTACAGACCCCCTGCAGACTCCCCAGAGATGGTCTACATGGCAGAGCGTCGCGCAGCGATGGGCGGCTCAGTGCCAGCACGTCGCCGTAAAGGTAACGAACTTGTAGTCCCTGAACTTTCAGCATTCGACAACATGCTCACAGCAACTGGCGACCGTGAAATCTCAACCACGATGGCGTTTGTACGTATTCTTTCAACCTTAGTACGCGACAAACAAATCGGTAAATACATTGTGCCTATCGTGCCTGACGAAGCCCGTACATTTGGTATGGAAGGCATGTTCCGCCAATTGGGTATTTACTCATCTGCTGGCCAATTGTATGAGCCACAAGATAACGACCAGGTGATGTTCTACAAAGAATCTAAAGACGGTCAGATTCTAGAAGAAGGCATCAACGAAGCTGGCGCGTTCTCATCATGGATTGCTGCGGCGACTGCCTATAGCGTCACCGGCACACAAATGATTCCGTTCTATATCTTCTACTCAATGTTTGGTTTCCAACGTATTGGTGACTTAGCTTGGGCAGCGGGTGACTCACGTGCACGCGGCTTTGTACTAGGTGCAACCGCTGGCCGCACCACCTTGAACGGCGAAGGCTTACAACATGAAGATGGCCACAGCCACTTGATGTCAGCAACGATTCCAAATTGCGTGTCTTACGACCCAACCTTTGGCTACGAGCTTGCGGTGATTGTTCAAGAGGGTATGCGCCGCATGGTGCAAAACCAAGAGGACGTGTATTACTACATCACCTTGATGAATGAAAACTACAGCCATCCAGAGATGCCAAAAGGCAGTGAAGCTGGCATCCTTAAAGGCATGTATGCATTTAGCAAATCCAAAGCTAAAGGTCCTAAAGTGCAATTAATGGGCAGTGGCGTCATCTTGCGCGAAGTGATTGCAGCGGCTGAGATGCTCGAAAAAGACTGGGGCGTATCTCCAGACGTGTGGAGCGTCACAAGCTTCACAGAACTGCGTCGTGAGGGCTTAGATGCTGAACGTTGGAACATGCTTAACCCAGAGAAGAAACCAAGACTCAGCTACGTGGCTGAGTGCTTAAGCGGTTCAGAGGGTCCTGTGATTTCATCCACGGATTACATGAAGTCATTTGCTGACCAAATCCGTAACTTTGTGCCACAACGTTTTGTGTCACTCGGCACGGATGGTTATGGCCGCAGTGATAGCCGTGAAGCGCTCCGCAGCTTCTTCGAAGTGGATAGATATTATGTGGTGCTTGCCGCGCTTAAAGCGTTAGCGGACGAAGGCAAACTGCCTGCAAGCAAAGCAGCTGAAGCGATTAAGAAATATAAAATCGACGCAAGCCGCCCTAACCCAACCACCGTTTAAGCAGCAAAAAAGCTTACACAGAGAAGACTCTCTTAAGGAATAACAGCATGGCAATTAAAGAAGTTCTTGTCCCAGATATTGGTAACTTTGATAGCGTTGACGTCATCGAGTTGCTTGTCAAAGAAGGTGACACCGTTGCAAAGGATGACTCACTCATCACCTTAGAATCCGACAAGGCGTCGATGGACATCCCTGCGCCATTTGGTGGAATCGTTAAAAGCATCAGCATGAAAGTGGGCGACAAAGCTGCTCAAGGCGGTTTAATTTTGACGCTAGACGCCTCTGAAGATGCGCCTGCAGAAAAACCTGCCGCACAGCCAAGTGCGACGCCAGTGGTCGCGACTGTAACGGTTGATGAAAAACCCGTCGCGATCCCTGAGCCATCACGTCCAGTGCCTGAAGTGCCGAAAGTCATTCAACCACAAGCGACGCCTAACCCGATTGGTGCAAGCGCAGTGGCCGCAGATGGCAAGCCAGCCCACGCGAGCCCATCTGTGCGTAAGTTCGCCCGTGAGCTCGGCGTGAACTTAAGTCTAGTGCGTGGCACCGGCCCTAAGAACCGCATCAGCCAAGAAGACGTGCAAGCCTTTGTCAAAGACGAGCTTGCAAAACCTCGCTCTGAAAATATGGGTTCAGGCTTAACGACATTAGCGATGCCAGTGATTGATTTCAGCCAGTTCGGCGAGATTGAAAGCAAACCACTTTCACGCATCAAGAAGCTGTCTGGCGCAAACTTGCACCGCAACTGGGTGACTGCACCACACGTTACACAATTCGACGAGGCGGATATTACCGACTTGGAAGAGTTCCGTAAGTCGATGTTGGCAGACGCTGAAAAACGTGGCGCTAAATTAACGCTACTCGCTTTCTTGATGAAGGCTGTCGTGAATGCGCTACGCACTTATCCAAACTTTAACGCATCGCTTTCAGCAGATGGCGATAGCTTGATCATGAAGAACTACTTCAATGTCGGCTTCGCTTGCGACACACCAGACGGCTTGGTCGTGCCTGTGGTACGTGATGTAGATAAAAAAGATGTGCTCGACATTGCCCGCGACTTGGCAGACTTGTCTGCCAAGGCACGTGAACGCAAGTTGAAGATCGAGGAGATGCAAGGCGGTTGCTTCACCATCTCTAGCCTAGGCGGGATTGGCGGCACGATGTTTACCCCCATTATTAATTGCCCTGAAGTGGCGATTTTGGGTGTATCTCGCTCTACATTCCAACCTGTTTACAACAAAGAAACAGGCGGCTTTGAGCCACGGCTCATCTTGCCGATGTCCCTTTCATACGACCACCGCGTAATTGACGGTGCAGATGGCGCGCGTTTCACTAGCCACTTGCGCATGATGTTATCCGACGTTCGTCGCTTGTTACTGTAAGGGGTTGGCATGAGTAATTTAGTAGAAGTCATCGTCCCTGATATTGGCAACTTCGATAGCGTTGACGTTATTGAGGTGCTGGTCAAGGTAGGCGACACCGTTGCAAAAGAAGACTCTTTAATCACGCTTGAGTCAGACAAAGCGTCGATGGATATTCCATCTTCAGATGCTGGTGTAGTCAAAGAAATCAAAGTTAAAGTAGGCGATAAGATTGCAAAAGGCTCACCAATTTTAGTGCTTGAAGCCGAAGCTGGCAGCGCGACTCAAAAAGAAGCGCCTAAAGCGGAAACACCGAAAGCTGAAGCTGTGCCCGCGACTCCTGTAAGCCAGCCAGCACCAACGCCAGCTGCACCACAAGGCGAAAACGACGTGACATGCGAAGTCGTCGTGTTAGGCTCTGGCCCTGGTGGTTATACAGCCGCTTTCCGTGCAGCAGACTTAGGCAAAAAAGTGGTGCTAATTGAACGCTACTCAACGCTAGGCGGTGTTTGCTTAAACGTGGGCTGTATTCCATCTAAAGCGCTATTACACACAGCTAAAGTGATTACTGAGGCAGAAGAAACAGCGCATCACGGTGTATCTTTTGGCAAACCAAATGTTGACCTTGAGCAACTCCGCACATGGAAAGCCAACGACGTTGTGGCTAAGCTCACAGGCGGCTTGGCGGCCATGGCGAAACAACGTGAAGTGACCGTAGTACAAGGCTTGGGTAAGTTCACCAGCCCTCACCAAATCGCTGTCACAGGCGCTGATGGCAAAGTCACTAAAGTTGGCTTTGAAAACGCGATTATCGCCGCTGGCTCACAAGCGACTAAATTCCCTGGCGCACCAGATGATGAACGTATCATGGACTCAACTGGGGCATTAGCCTTGGCTGACGTACCAAAACGCATGCTTGTCATCGGCGGTGGCATTATCGGCCTTGAAATGGGTACGGTTTACGATGCGCTTGGCTCAAAAGTCAGCGTGGTGGAATTTACTGACGGCCTCATTCAAGGGTGCGATCGCGACTTAGTGCGTCCATTGCAAAAACGCATGGAAAAGCGTTTTGAAGTGATTATGCTGAATACCAAAGTAGCGAGTATTGAAGCTAAAAAAGACGGCATCTATGTGAGCTTTGAAGGCGTCAACGGCAACACTGAGGCACCTAAAGGCGTAGAGGTTTACGACCGCGTACTAGTTTCAATTGGTCGTCGTCCTAACGGCCTCAATATTGGCGCTGAGAATGCAGGCGTGGCGGTTGATGAGCGTGGGTTTATCAATGTCGACAAACAAATGCGTACCAACGTGCCGCACATCTTCGCGATTGGCGATATTGTTGGCCAGCCGATGCTAGCGCACAAGGCGACACACGAAGGCAAAGTAGCGGCTGAAGTTATTGCCGGTCATAAGGTTGAATTCCAAGCCTTAGTAATACCATCAGTCGCTTATACTGACCCAGAAGTGGCTTGGGCTGGCATGACAGAGACTGAAGCGAAAGCCAAAGGGATCGCGATTGAAAAAGCCAGCTTCCCTTGGGCGGCTAGCGGACGTGCGCTTTCTATTGCACGTACCGAAGGCTCAACTAAGCTGATTTTCGATAAAGACACGCACCGCGTGATAGGTGCTGGCATTGTCGGCGTGAACGCTGGCGAATTACTTGCAGAAGCTGTGTTAGCGATTGAGATGGGTGCGGATGCACATGACTTAGGCTTGACGATTCATGCTCACCCAACGCTCTCAGAAACAGTATGCTTTGCAGCTGAAATGAAAGAAGGCACGATCACCGACCTATATATTAAAAAACGGTAATCGCGTGAATTAAAAAAGGAGGCTTATAAGCCTCCTTTTTTATTGCCTACAACCCTAAGTCACTTAACCCCTTGTAATCATCTGGCCTTCTGCCTTGCGACCAGTGAAACAAACGGTCTGATGCTGGAATTGCTAAATCATTAATACTGGCATAGCGTTTTTGCATCAGGCCGTTTTCGTCAAACGCCCAATTCTCGTTGCCGTATGAGCGCCACCATTGGCCTGCTTCATCATGCCACTCATAAGCAAAGCGCACTGCAATGCGATTGCCTTCAAACGCCCATAGCTCTTTAATTAAACGATACTCATGCTCTTTTGCCCATTTGCGTTTTAAGAACTCAACAATCTCAGCGCGTCCTTTGAGAAATTCATTGCGGTTTCGCCACTGACTATCAGCTGTATAGGCCAGCGCCACTTTTTCTGGGTCACGATTATTCCAGCCATCCTCTGCCATACGTACTTTCTGCATGGCTGTTTCACGGGTAAAGGGTGGAAAAGGTGGGCGTGTTTCAGAAGAGACAGTCATATCGATTACTCCGAGGCCGATGGGGCTGAAACTGTTGGTAGCTCTTGGACTTGCTGATCACTAAGCAATTGGACTTTTTCAGGATGCAATTCTGGCAAAACTTGGTGAGCGTTACTTGATGTCGCATCTGGCCATTGAAAGTAAGCAAAAATAATGATATTTAACAAGATGAGAAGAATGGTAGTTCGTTTCATGATCTTGCGCTTTCCATCAAACACAAACCTTCCAACACCAAATGCTCAGCCAGCACAGGCTTTGCACCGAAGACTTGCGTCAAAATGGGCAGCAGCAATGCGGCATCACCTCCTGTCATCACAACAGTCGGCACATCTTGGCAATGCGATTCCAGCTTATCTGCCTGCATGACAATCGCACCAACAATCGCCGTTAAAACGCCGCTGTAACTCGCATCGGCCGTGCTGAGCGGAAAGATTTTAGATTGACCGTTTTGTGGATTAACCGCTGCCGTATTTTGCAATAAAGCGTTTTGCATCATGCTAAAACCAGGCACGATCAAGCCCCCAATAAAAGCGTTCTGATAGATGGCATCGATGGTGAGCGCGGTTCCCGCATTCACCACCAAACAAGCCGGCTGATTGAGATAGCGCTTAAATGCTGCAACCAGCGCTGCCCAGCGGTCAACGCCTAAAGTTTCTTGCGCGTCATATTTGTTTTTTAAGCCTAGCGTTTCAGCTTCGGCTTTTGCCCACACAAAAGCAATCTCTGCTTTTTTTAATAATGCCGTAATGCTTGCCGCAACGCTCTCACCTGCCACATTAGCAACAATGGCGCGTTTGCAAGATTGCCAACTCTCAGGAATAGTGAACTCTGCAAGCTCGGCGTTTAAACAAACACCAACATCTTGAATGCGTCCATCATCGGCAAATACCGCCCACTTGGTGCGTGTGTTGCCAGAGTCTATTGCTAAGATCACGCGACACCTCTCAAACTAATTTCACCTGCTGAAAAACGCTGTTCACCTTGTGGCGTATTTACCAGCAGAATACCATCGCTCGCAACGCCAATCACCTCACCTAATACTTCACGTCCATCAGGCATCAGCATGCGCACAGGCTGTTGATGATAGGCATGGTATTGCAGCCACTCGTCACGCAAGGCTTCAAAGCCATTTTGCTCGAACGCGCTTAACACTTCAGCCATGTGCTTCAAGACTGTGCCAAGCAAGGCATTCGGGTTGGCCACATCAGGTTTTACGCTATAAATATCAGTGAATGGCTGGTCAATATTTCGAGCGACATTTTCAGGTAAGCGAAGATTAATTCCTACCCCAATCACCGCCGCGCTTGGGCCATCCATGTCGCCCTGTAGCTCAATCAAAATACCTGCTATTTTTTGTTTTCCAACAGATGCTTCAATAAGCACATCATTCGGCCATTTGAGTTTTGCGTTTGAAATGCCGAATGTTCTAAACGCGCGGATTAAAGCGACGCCTACAGCCAAACTCAATCCTGAGAGCGCTGAGGCGCCCATTTGAAAACGCCAAAGCAAGGAGAAAGTTAAGCTTGCACCCAAGCCCGCCTGCCAAGCACGACCACGGCGGCCCTTGCCTGCAGTTTGCAACTCCGTCACCACACACGTCGCGTGTGCCGCAGTTTGCCCACCCAGCATCTGGGCTTGGCTCTGGTTCGCCTTTTTCATCAAGTAAGTATTAGTGGACTCCAACGTGTCGTGCAACTCCAGCTTGAACCAAGCGCGTTCTTGCCCGATAGCATTCAGGATTTCTTCTTGATTGAGCATGGTAATGGCATCGGGCAACTTGTAGCCTCGGCCACGCACCGAGAACACTTCAATACCAAGTGATTGCGCTTCTTGAACAGCACTCCAAACAGTCGTCCGCGTCACCTTAAAATGCTGAGCGATATCCTCACCTGAGTGAAACCGGCCATCAGCTAGCAAGCGTAAAATTGGGAATGTTAATGCATTAATCATATTGAACGAGAGTTTAGCATGGCTGATCACTGAGATCATGAAGGAACACGCCACGCAAAGCCTATCACAGTGTAAAATAAAGGCTAATCTATTTAATGTATTTGATATGTCATCAGAAAAAACATCGATCGCACCTGCTTCTAACTTTATTCGCGGCATTATTGACCGTGATTTAGCGCAAGGCACCAATGCTAGCCGCTACTGGGCAGGCACGCCGGGCGACGCTTCACATCATGCGGCAGGCCAGCCTGATCCAGCCAAAATTCGTACGCGCTTTCCGCCAGAACCAAACGGCTATTTGCATATTGGTCACGCAAAAAGTATTTGCTTAAATTTCGGCTTAGCGCGCGATTATGAAGGCGTTTGCCACATGCGCTTTGATGACACCAATCCTGAAAAAGAAGAACAAGAGTATGTGGATAGCATCACTGAGATGGTGCAATGGCTAGGCTTCGGCTGGGACGCTTTTGGCCAATCGCATTTATATTATGCGAGCAACTATTTTGAAATGATGTATCAAGCTGCCGAAACTTTAATCAGCGCAGGTAAAGCTTATGTGGATGAGCAATCTGCCGACGAGATGCGCATCAATCGAGGGACACTCACTGAAGCTGGGAAGAACTCACCTTGGCGTGACAGACCTATCGAAGAAAATTTAAGCAAATTCCGCGAAATGCGCGATGGCAAACATGCAGATGGCAGCATGGTATTGCGTGCCAAAATCGATATGGCCTCACCTAACATCAATCTGCGTGACCCAGCGATTTATCGTATTAAACGTGCGCATCATCACAACACTGGTGACAAATGGTGCATCTACCCGATGTACACTTTTGCGCATCCACTTGAAGATGCCTTTGAAGGCATTACCCATTCGATTTGTACACTTGAGTTTGAAGACCAACGCCCATTCTACGATTGGGTTTTAGAGCGATTAGCTGAAGCTGGTATGCTAGCGCATCCACTTCCAAAACAATATGAGTTTGCCCGTCTAAATCTCACTTACGTGGTGCTATCAAAACGTAAGCTAATTGATTTGGTTGAAAATAAACACGTATCAGGCTGGGACGATCCACGCTTACCTACGTTAGCTGGCGCACGTCGTCGTGGCTACACACCGGAAGGTTTCCGTTTATTTGCTGACCGCATTGGCGTTTCAAAGTCAGACTCTTGGATTGAATACACCATCCTTGAAGACTGCATGCGCGAAACGCTCAACCTTTCTGCAGAACGCCGTATCGCGGTACTCGATCCAATTAAATTGGTGATTGATAACTACCCAGATGGTCAATCAGAAGATTGCTTTGCACCTAACCACCCGCTTAAACCAGAGCTCGGTAAACGGACCGTGCAACTCACCAAAGAACTATGGATTGAACGCGAAGACTTTATGGAAGAGCCAAGCAAAGGCTTCTTCCGTTTAGTCCCCGATGGTTTAGTACGTTTACGCTATGGTTATGTAGTGAAATGTACGGGGTTTGACAAAGATGCCAACGGCAATGTCACCACGGTGCACTGCGAATACCTGCCAGACACCAAATCAGGCACGCCAGGCTCCGATAGCGTGAAAGTGAAGGGCAA
Source organism: uncultured Methylophilaceae bacterium (assembly GCA_903899965.1). GTDB lineage: Bacteria > Pseudomonadota > Gammaproteobacteria > Burkholderiales > Methylophilaceae > Methylopumilus_A. Next base: position 28,024 of record CAIULB010000015.1, read on the forward strand.
TATCCATTGGGTGTCTACTAATCACGCCTACGAGGCTGAAATTCGCATGTATGACCGATTGTTCAAAGAAGCGCACCCGGGCGCTGCTGACCGCGACTATTTGGATGATATTAATCCAAACTCAGTAACCACTATTAACGCGCAATTGGAATTAAGTCTAAAAGACGCACAAGCTGCGGAAAGCTTCCAGTTTGAACGTCACGGTTATTTTGTGGCAGATAGAAAAGATAGCGGAGCTGGCAAGCCGGTGTTTAACAGAACG